>NZ_JBEZYG010000010.1:0-79591 GCF_040638385.1 Streptomyces sp. NPDC026589 | reverse complement strand
CGTCCGCCTGGGCGGACTTCGTCACGTACGCGTCGGAGGCCTGAGCCATGTCCGTACCGCCGACCGTGCGGGTCAAGGCCTTCGACCACCTCGTCCTCAACGTCGGGGACGTCGAGCGGGCGCTCGCGTTCTACTGCGGGCCGCTGGGGCTGGAGCCGGTACGGGTCGAGGAGTGGCGGGCGGGGAAGGTGCCGTTCCCCTCGGTCCGGGTCAGCCCGACCACGATCATCGACCTGCTCGACCGACCGCGCGGCGAGTCGAACGTGGACCACATCTGCCTCGTCGTCGACCCGCTCGACTGGCAGGAGGTCATCGACTCCGGGGTGTTCACGGTGAAGGAGGGCCCGGTCCCCCGCTTCGGGGCACGGGGCTCGGCCACCTCGGTCTACGTACTCGACCCGGACGGCAACACGGTCGAGCTGCGCTGGTATCCGCAGGACGCCTGAGGCCGCACACCTTCCGCGCCGGGCTCCCCGGGGCTCCGGGCCCGGAGTTCCGGGGAGCGCGAGCGTGGGAGCCCGGGGAGGAGGCGTCCCGAGGGGCGGTCGAGGAGCGGTCCTCCCGAGGGGTGGCCGAGCAGCGGGGAGCACGAGGGTCCGGGATACGCTGCTGCGCCCACCCCTACCGGAGGTCGTCTCAGTGTTCCCCGCCCGGGTACTCGCCGCTGCCCCGTTGGTTCTGGTGATGCTCGCCCTGTCCGGCTGCTCTTCCCTGTGGGGTTGCACCGACACAAATGCGAAGCGCGGTGAGGCCGGTGTCAGGGTGCAGGTCGAGGACACGTCCGGGCAGCCTCTCGGTGTCACCGCCGAGGTCGTCGACTGGCGGGTGGAACCCCACCCGCAGGTGCCTTCCGGCGGTGACAGCGTCCACTTCCACTACCGCTACGACGGCGCCGACGCTGGCGGGATATCCGGCCCCGCGGTGGATGTCTGCGCCGTCGACGAGGAGCGCGTGGCCTTGGGGTGTCAGACGGTCCATTCGTCCGGGTCGTGGCCCGAGCCGGACGGCGCCCTCACGGGCGACGACTGGCTCGCGGTCGAGCGCCCCGAGCAGGTTGCCGAAGTGCTTTTGATCCCCAATGACCAGTCCTACGACCGACGGACCTGCGAGCAGGACAGCAAGGACGGCGGCGGGACGCATCCTCCGGAACCAGCCGGCAGGGGAGACCAGCTGTAGGGAGCCCAGGGCGGTCGAGCACGGGGCACGGGGCACGGGGCACGAAGCGTGGAGCGGCGGCGGCGGCCACCGTCCGGTCACGGGACCGGGCTTCCTGGGTGGCCCGCACCGACGAGCCGTGAACCTTTCCGGCCGCTGCGGACAACAGGGGTGACAGCCACACCGACCGACGCCCCCTGGAGGCGCAGTGACCGGACCACCTCCGGCCCGCCCCGACGAACGCGAGGACGAGGACGACGCCGACGTCATCACGCAATCCCTCGACGAGCCCGAACTGTTCGCCGGGCTGTACGACCGGCACGCCCCGGACATCCACCGCTACGCCGCCCGCCGCCTCGGGGAGGGCGCGGCGGACGACATCACGGCGGAGACGTTCCTCATCGCGTTCCGCACGCGGAGCCGCTACGACACCGCCCACCGGCTGGCCCGGCCCTGGCTGTACGGCATCGCCGCCAACCTGATCGGCAAGCACCGCCGTACCGAGGTCCGCGCGCTGAAGGCGCTGGCCCGGACCGGCCACGACCCGGTGGCCGCGTCCTGGAGCGATCGCTCGGACGACCGGCTCGCCGTCCAGGCCCCGCTGGCGGGCGCGCTGGCCTCGCTCTCCCCCGGCGACCGGCACGTCCTGCTGCTCGTCGCCTGGGCGGACCTCGGCTACCAGGAGGTGGCCGACGCGCTGCGGATACCGCTGGGCACGGTCAGATCCCGCCTGAACCGGGCCCGCCGCAAGGTCCGCGAGGCACTGAGCACCGACCCCTCGTTCACCTCGGCCGAACAGGAGCTGAACCCGTCATGGACGAACTGACCCGACTGCGGGAGCTGCGCGCCGACGCTCCCGCCCCCGACCGCGCCGCCCTCGCCCCCGGCCGCGCACTCCTGACCGACGCCATCGCGGGCAGGAACCGCAGCGCCCGCAGGCTACGGGCCGACTGGCGGATCGCCTCGCTCGGCGCGGTGGTGGCGATCACGGCGGCGGCGTTGTTCATCACCCAGATCGTGGACACCCCCGCGCCCCGGCCGTCGGCCCCGGCGACCGTGGCGGGCGACCTCGACCTGTCCAGCCCGGCCGCCGCCCTGGGGCGGGCCGCCGACTTCCTGGACCGGCAGGAGGTGCCCCCGGAGCCGCGGGCGGACCAGTGGATCTACCTCTGGCAGGTCGGCGGAGTGCCGGCCCAGCCGACCAGGAAGGACGGGTCGGACCCCGAGGTGACGGGCACCATGGAAGTGCCGGATCCCGAGCCCTCCTGGATCCCGTACCACGACGAGGTCGCGGAGAACGACGAGTCCGACACGGACCACCGGACCGCCCGCGAGTCCTACAAGATCGCCGCCGATCTCCCGGAGGACCCCGAGGCCCTCCTCGCGGAACTGCGGAAGGTCTTCCCCACCGGCAGCGGTCTGGACGGACCCCCCGAAGCCAAGGACGAGCACAGCTTCCGCGCCCTCTCCGTCCTGCTGGAGTCCTACCCGATCCCGCCCGACGCCCAGGCCCGCATCTACCGGGCGATGGCCACGGTCGGAGGCATCAAGGTGACCGACCACCTGATCCGGGACGCCTCCGGCCGCCGGGTCATCGCCGTGACCCGCCAGCACGACGGGCAGGACATCCGGAGCGAGATCCTCATCGACCCGGTCGACTACAGCTACGCGGGAAGGCGCGACGTGGTCACCAGGACCTACGAATTCCCCAGTTCCAGCGGGCGTGAACTCATGGTCTACCAGCGCGGAGACATGCTGATCGACGCTGCGAGGACCAAGGCCGCCGTCGTCGACGCCAAGGGCCAGAAGCCCTGACCGTCCGGCTCGTACAGAACCCGGGCGCGGGCCCGGTGTCCGGCACAGGGGAGCGGACACCGGGCCCGAAGCCTTCCCGCGGGCCGGGCCCGCCACCCACGTGACCGACCCCACCCCCCACTCCGTTCAAACTCCCGCAACAATGAACAGGTGATCACCTCACCCGCACGGAGCCCCCACCGTCGCAGCGAGCACGCGCCGACCCCCTACGTCGACCTCTCGCGCGACGAGTGGAGCGCGCTGCGGGACAAGACGCCGCTGCCGCTGACCGCCGACGAGGTGGAGCGGCTGCGGGGGCTCGGGGACGTCATCGACCTGGACGAGGTGCGGGACGTCTATCTGCCGCTCTCCCGGCTGCTCAACCTGTACGTCCAGGCCACCTCCGGGCTGCGCGGCGCGCTGAACACCTTCCTCGGGGACGCCGGGAACGGGCACGGGGCGCAGCGCGGCACCCCGTTCGTCATAGGGGTCGCGGGCAGTGTCGCCGTCGGGAAGTCCACCAGCGCCCGTATCCTCCAGGCGCTGCTGGCCCGCTGGCCCGAGCACCCGCGCGTCGAACTGGTGACCACGGACGGGTTCCTGCTGCCGATGAAGGAGCTCAAGACACGCGGGCTGACCTCCCGCAAAGGGTTCCCGGAGTCCTACGACCGGCGGGCCCTGACCCGCTTCGTCGCCGACATCAAGGCGGGCAAGGACGAGGTGACCGCCCCCGTCTACTCACACCTGATCTACGACATCGTCCCCGGCGAACGGCTCACCGTGCGCCGCCCCGACATCCTCATCGTCGAGGGCCTCAACGTCCTCCAGCCCGCACTGCCCGGCAGCGACGGCCGCACCAGGGTCGGACTCGCCGACTACTTCGACTTCAGCGTGTACGTGGACGCGCGCGCCGAGGACATCGAGACCTGGTACCTGAACCGTTTCCGCAAGCTGCGCGCCACCGCGTTCCAGGACCCGTCCTCGTACTTCCGCAAGTACACCCAGGTCTCCGAGGAGGAGGCGCTGGACTACGCGCGCACCATGTGGCGGACCATCAACAAGCCGAATCTGCTGGAGAACGTCGCTCCGACGCGCGGCCGTGCCACCCTGGTGCTCCGCAAGGGTCCGGACCACAAGGTCCAGAGGCTGTCCCTGCGCAAGCTCTGACCACTGACCACGGACCACGGACCACGGACCACGGACGATTGCCCCGTCCGACCACTCCGACCCGGAAGGGCGGCCGCCGCGTGCTGCACCTGCGTCTGATCGTGCCCGCCGACGCCACGGACGAGGTCGTCGCCCTGCTGGAGTCGACTGTCGGCACCGCCCATCTGGTGGTCCTGCCCGGCGCCGCCCGCTCCCCCGCCGGTGACGTGGTGATGTGCGACGTGGCGCGCGAGGCCGGCGACGAGCTGATCGGTGCGCTGCGCCGGCTCGGCATCGACAGGTCCGGGTCGATCACCATGGAGAACATGGAGCTGACGCTCTCCGACCACGCCGACCGGGCGGAGGAGGAGGCCCCGGGCGACGGCGCCGACGCGGTGCTGTGGGAGGAGCTGACGGAGGCGACGCACGAGGAGTCGACGTTCTCCATCACCTACGTCTCCTTCCTCTCCCTCGCCACGATGCTCGCCGCCTGCGGGGTGATGCTCGACAACGCGGTGCTGATCGTGGGCGCGATGGCGGTCGGCCCGGAGTTCGGGCCCCTGGCCGGGATCTCCACGGCCGTGGTGCAACGCGCCCCGCGCCTGGTCGCGCGGTCGCTGTGGGCGCTGATCGGCGGGTTCGCGCTGGCGATGCTGATCACCGCGGGCTTCGCCTGGCTGATGGACGCCTTCGGCCTCTTCAACGGCGGGATGATCGACAAGCCCCGGCCCAACACCGGGTTCATCTGGCACCCGGACTGGATGTCGTTCGTGGTGGCGTTCCTCGCCGGCGTCGCCGGGACGCTCTCGCTCACCTCCGCGAAGTCCGGGGCGCTGATCGGGGTGGCGATCTCGGTGACGACGGTCCCGGCCGCCGCCAACGCGGCCGTAGCGTTCAGCTACTCCGACTACCAGCAGACCATCGGCTCCGGGCAGCAGCTGCTCGCCAACCTCGGCGGGATCATCCTCGCGGGCATGCTCACGCTGCTGCTCCAGAAGGCCCTGCTGAGGTTCCGGCGCGCGAGGAAGCCCCTGGCAGGTACACCAGGGGCTTCCGTCCGCACGTGACCTGTACGGGTACGTCAGGGACTTCCGTCACGCAAGTGAGCCGTACGCCGGGCCGAGACCCGTACGCCGGGCCGTGAAGGGGGGCTCAGCCCAGCGCGGACTTCACCACATCGGCCAGTCGGCCCGCGACGGCCCGCGCCTGCTCGATGTCGGCGGCCTCGACCATGACCCGCACCAGCGGCTCCGTGCCCGACTGGCGCAGCAGTACACGCCCGGTCTCGCCCAGCTCGCGCTCCGCCTCGACGACCGCGGTGGCCAGCTCGGACGAGGTGCTGACCCGGGACTTGTCGACATCGGGGACGTTGATCAGGACCTGCGGCAGGCGCTGCATGACCCCGGCCAGCTCCGCGAGACCCCGGCCCGTGGCGGCGACGCGGGCCGCCAGCATCAGGCCGGTCAGCGTGCCGTCGCCGGTCGTGGCGTGGTCCAGGACGATGACGTGCCCGGACTGCTCACCGCCGAGCGCGAAGCCCTCGGCCTTCATCGACTCCAGGACGTACCGGTCGCCGACCGCCGTCTGCACGAGCCGGATGCCCTCGCGCTCCATGGCCAGCTTGAAGCCGAGGTTCGACATCACGGTGCCGACAACGGTGTCCTTGCGCAGCTGGCCGGCGTCCCGCATCGCGAGGGCCAGCACGGCCAGGATCTGGTCGCCGTCGACCTCCTCGCCCGCCGCGTCCACGGCGAGGCAGCGGTCGGCGTCGCCGTCGTGCGCGATGCCGAGGTCGGCCCCGTGCTCGACGACGGCGGCGCGCAGCAGCTCCAGGTGGGTGGAGCCGCAGCCGTCGTTGATGTTCAGGCCGTCCGGGTCCGTCCCGATGGTGACGACCTCGGCCCCGGCCCGCGCGAACGCCTCGGGCGAGACCCGGGCGGCGGCGCCGTGCGCCTCGTCCAGGACGACCTTGAGACCGTCGAGCCGGTTGGGCAGGACGCCGATGAGGTGGGCGACGTACCGGTCGAAACCCTCCGTGTAGTCGGTGACCCGGCCGACGCCGGCTCCGGTCGGGCGGCTCCACGGCTCACCGGTGCGGTGCTGCTCGTAGACCGACTCGATCCGGTCCTCCAGCTCGTCGGCGAGCTTGTGGCCGCCGCGCGCGAAGAACTTGACGCCGTTGTCGGGCATCGCGTTGTGACTGGCGGAGAGCATCACGCCGATGTCCGCGCCGAGCGAGCCGGTCAGATACGCCACGGCGGGCGTCGGAAGGACCCCGACGCGCAGCACGTCCACACCGGCGCTGGCCAGGCCCGCCACGACGGCGGCCTCCAGGAACTCTCCGGAGGCTCGCGGGTCCCGTCCGACCACGGCGGTCGGGCGATGGCCCGCGAAGGTGCCGGCCTCGGCGAGTACGTGCGCCGCCGCGACCGAGAGGCCGAGCGCGAGCTCGGCCGTCAGATCGGCGTTGGCGACACCGCGTACTCCGTCCGTACCGAAGAGTCGTCCCACTGGTGTCCTCCGAAGTGCTCCGAAACCACAAACAACCACTGCACAGCAAACGAAACGAACTGAGCAACCAAACAACGAAAGCAAGGAAACAGCGCAAAAAAGCACGTCGGGCGGCATGACGTAACCGACCTGCCGGATGCGCGACGGCGCTCACCGGGCCGCGCTCCCGCCCGGTCCGATGAACGTCTTATGCCGTTATACGCCCGCGAGCGCCGATAAACGAACGCCCCAGCAGCACAGAGTGTGCCGCCGGGGCGAACGTGACAGTCGAGCAGGCGATGTTTAGCGCTTGCTGTACTGCGGGGCCTTACGGGCCTTCTTGAGACCGGCCTTCTTGCGCTCGACCGCACGGTCGTCGCGGGAGAGGAAGCCGTTCTTCTTCAGAATGGCGCGGTTGTTGTCCACGTCCGCCTCGTTCAGCGAGCGGGCCACACCGAGGCGCAGGGCGCCGGCCTGACCGGAGACACCGCCACCCGAGATGCGGGCCACGACGTCGTAGCGACCGTCGAGCTCGAGAACCTTGAAGGGCTCGTTGACTTCCTGCTGGTGCACCTTGTTGGGGAAGTAGTCCTCAAGGGTGCGACCGTTGATCTTCCACTTGCCGGTGCCCGGAACGATCCGGACGCGGGCGATGGCGTTCTTGCGACGGCCAAGGCCGGCCGCGGGCTGCGGGTCGCCGAAGCGGCCCGCGAGCGACTCGGAGGTGTACTCACCCTCGACGGGGACCTCCGACTCGAAGGTGGTCACCTCGGCGAAGGTCTCCTCGCCCTCGGTGCCCGCCGTGTCGTCGGCGGTCGTCTCAACAGTGGTCTCGGCCACGATTCTCCTCAGATCTTTCTGTATGTCTTAGGGGGTGGCCGGTACTACTGCGCGACCTGGGTGATCTCGAACGGGACCGGCTGCTGAGCAGCGTGCGGGTGCTGGTCGCCCGCGTAGACCTTGAGCTTCGAGAGCATCTGACGGCCCAGGGTGTTCTTGGGGATCATGCCCTTGATGGCCTTCTCGACGGCCTTCTCGGGGTTCTTCGAGAGCAGCTCGTCGTAGCGCACCGAACGGAGTCCGCCCGGGAAGCCCGAGTGGCGGTACGCCATCTTCTGGGTCTTCTTGTTGCCGGACAGGTGAACCTTGTCGGCGTTGATGATGATGACGAAGTCGCCCATGTCCATGTGGGGGGCGTAGATCGCCTTGTGCTTGCCTCGGAGGAGGTTCGCAGCCGTGGTGGCCAGACGGCCCAGGACGATGTCCTGAGCGTCAATGATGTGCCACTGGCGCGTGACATCGCCGGGCTTGGGGCTGTACGTACGCACTTCGCAGCCTTCGCTTCTTCAGTGGATGGGATCCAGACACACGGCACCTCTGAAGCGATATGCAGCTGGGGCTCACAATCGCCGGGGACGCTGCCCGTATGCGAGCCACTGGTAACTGCTCCAGGGAACCTACGTAAGGCCCTTCGCGTGAGAACGACGAAGCCAATACGTATAACAAACCGAGAGCCTACCGGGGACCCCCCGCACGGGTCAAAACGCCCCCGTCACACCACCTCGGCCCAGCCACACGACCCCAGCCCCGCCGGCGTTTGAGGCGACCTTTCAGCCTCGCCGGCGCTTGAGGCGATCCTTTCCAGCCCAGCCACACGACCCCAGCCCCGCCGGCGCTTGAGGCGAGCCTTCCCAGCCCCGCCGGCGTTTGAGGCGCGGGGGTCCGGGGGCAGCGCCCCCGCAACGCCGCCGCACGGCCCACGCACCGCACCACCCCGCACCCCGCACCCCGCACCCACCGGCACCCCGGCGCACCCCACACGCACCCCTCGCGCCGCCCCGGCTCACCCCACCCCGCCGCCGACCGCCCAAGGTCACCGCACCCGCTGAACCCTCCGCTCGTCCCACACCGGCTCCGAGGTCTCCCGCACGACCCCGTCCGACCCGAAGACCAGATACCGGTCGAAGGACTTCGCGAACCACCGGTCGTGCGTGACGGCCATCACCGTGCCGTCGTACACCTCAAGCCCGTCCTGCAACGCCTCCGCCGACTCCAGGTCCAGGTTGTCCGTGGGCTCGTCCAGCAGCAGCGCCGTCGTGCCGGCCAGCTCCAGGAGCAGGATCTGGAACCGCGCCTGCTGCCCGCCGGACAGCTTCTCGAACGGCTGGTCCCCCTGCCGCTCCAGCTCATAGCGCCGCAGCACCGACATCGCCCCGCCCCGGTCCTTGGCGTGCTCGGACCAGAGGATCTCCACCAGCGTCTTGCCGAGCAGCTCCGGATGCGCGTGCGTCTGGGCGAAGTGCCCGGGCACGACCCGCGCCCCGAGCTTCCACTCCCCCGTGTGCGCCACCGGCTCACCGGCCAGCAGCCGCAGGAAGTGCGACTTGCCCGACCCGTTGGAGCCGAGGACCGCGACCCGCTCCCCGTAGTAGATCTCCAGGTCGAACGGCTTCATCAGCCCGGTCAGCTCCAGGCCCTTGCAGGTCACCGCCCGCACCCCGGTCCGCCCGCCGCGCAGCCGCATCCTGATGTCCTGCTCGCGCGGCGGCTCCGGCGGCGGGCCGGCCTCCTCGAACTTCTTGAAGCGCGTCTGCATCGCGTGGTAGCGGTTCGCCATGTCGGGGCTGTTCGCCGCTTGCTGCCGCATCCGCAGGACGAGCGCCTTCAGCCGGGCGTGCTCCTCCTGCCAGCGCCGCAGCAGCTCCTCGAACCGGGCGAAACGCTCCTTGCGCGCGTCGTGGTACGTGGCGAAACCACCGCCGTGCACCCATACGTCGCTGCCCGCCGGACTCGGCTCGACGCTGACGATCTTCTCGGCGGCACGGGACAGCAGCTCCCGGTCGTGGGAGACGAAGAGAACCGTCTTACGGGTCTCCTTCAGCTTCCCCTCCAGCCACCGCTTGCCCGGCACGTCCAGGTAGTTGTCCGGTTCGTCGAGCAGCAGGACCTCGTCGGGCCCGCGCAGCAGCGCTTCCAGCACCAGCCGCTTCTGCTCACCGCCGCTGAGCGTGCGGACCTCGCGCCACTGCGCCTTCTCGTACGGGACGCCCAGCGCGGCCATGGTGCACATGTCCCAGACCGTCTCGGCTTCGTAACCCCGCGCCTCCGCCCAGTCGCTCAGCGCCTGCGCGTACGCCATCTGCGCGGCCTCGTCGTCGACGGTGAGAATGCGTTCCTCGGCCGCGTCGACGGCCTTGGCTGCCTCCTTGATCCGAGGCTGGGCCACGGAGACCAACAGGTCCCGCACCGTGCGCTCGTCCCGCACCGAGCCCACGAACTGCGGCATCACGCCGAGCCCGCCGCTCACCGACACCGTGCCGCCGTGCGGCTGGAGCTCACCGGCGAGCAGCCTCAGCAAGGTCGTCTTGCCCGCCCCGTTCGCCCCGACGAGCGCGACGACGGCCCCGTCGGCCACCCGGAACGAGGCGTCGCCGAGCAGCACCCGCCCGTCCGGTAGGTAGTACTCCAGGTGGCCTGCTTCGAGATGTCCCATACAGAGCATTGTCACGGTCCGCGAACTCCTGGCCCAACCGGTTTACGTCACCCCCTAAACTGCGCGCATGAGCTTTGGGCAAGGGGGGGCCTCCTGGGGGCCCGGGGGCGACGGGACTCCGGACTGGGCGGCGCTGGCGGAGGAATCCGCGGCGCGCGCCCGCCGGAAGAGGCTGATGATGATCGGCGGTGGCGCGCTGGCCACTGTGGCGATAGGCGCGATCGTCACCACGGCCGTGGTCACGTCGAACGGCGGCGGCACGGGCAAGGCGGACAAGAACGCGAGCCAGTTGCCGGCGCCCGCCGAACTCCCCGAGGACACCTCGGCGCCCGCGCCCTCGTTCTCCTCGGTCGCGCCGCCGCCCCCGCCGGACCCCAAGGAGTACATCTCCAGCGCCGAGAAGGACAGGGCGCCGGTCACCGTGGAGGGGTTCTTCCCCGGCAAGAAGCTCACCATGGGCGACCGCGTCCACCTCAAGGGCGCGACGAGCAACTCCGCGAAGTGCACGACGGGCACCCAGGGCGCACTCGGCCAGGTCCTCACGAACAACGGCTGCGACCAGCTCATCCGGGCCACCTACCGCAAGGACGGGGTGGCGGTCACCGTCGGCATCGCCGTCTTCGCGACGGAGGCCCGCGCGAAGAAGGCCGTCGACCAGAGCTCGGGCGGCCTGGCCTCCCTCAGCGGCGGCGGCGTCGACACCTTCTGCCGGGGCGGCACGGTCTGCCTGCGCACCGCCAACTCCTACGGCCGCTACGCCTACTTCACCGTCGGCGGCTTCGTGAACGGCAAGCGGGTCACCACCGCCGACAAGGACGTCTACGCGGTCAACAAGGACCTGACGAACTTCACCTTCCGCCAGATCCACCGCCGGGGCCAGCTCCAGGCCTCCCAGGCCGCCGCGGCCCCCAACGGCTGACGGGCCGACACCCCCGCCGCCGAACTCCCGCTCCGGCGGACGGGAGTTCCCGCCGGAGCAACGCTCAGCAGCACCCCGCCCCCGGCAACGTCCGTACGTTCCGCGCCTCCACGGCACGGGCCGCCAGCAACGCGTCCGCCGGGTAAGCGACTTCCTCCAGCGTCAGCCCGTGCGGGCGCACCACGTGCACCCCGGGGTCGCGCACCTTCGCGGCGAGCACCTCCGCGGGCCAGCCGGCCGGCCGCCGCCCGTCGCCGACGAACAGCGCCGCCCCGATCAGCGCCCGCACCATGTTGTGGCAGAACGCGTCCGCCTGCACGGTCGCGGTCAGCACCCCGGACGCCGGGTCCCGTCCCCAGCTCAACTTCTGGAGCGTACGAATGGTCGTCGCGCCCTCACGCTTCTTGCAGTACGCGGCGAAGTCGTGCTCCCCCACCATCAACGCGGCCGCCTCGTTCATCGCGTCCACGTCCAACGGCCGGTCGTGCCACAGCACATGACCCCGGGTCAGCGGATCGACGCCGCCGGGCCGGTCCCCCACCCGGTACGCGTACCGCCGCCACAGCGCGGAGAACCGGGCGTTGAACCCGGCCGGTGCGGGGGCCGCGCGCCAGATCCGTACGTCCAGCGGCAGCCGGCCCGCCAGCCGCCGCAGCAGCTTCTCCTCGTGCTCGGCCCAGACCGCCTCCGGCAGGTCCACATGGGCCACCTGGCCGCGCGCGTGCACCCCCGCGTCCGTCCGGCCGGCCACCGTCAGGTCGTACGTCACGGCGGAGCGGGTCACGGTCCGCAGCGCGTCCTCGATCTCGCCCTGCACCGTGCGCCGACTGGTCTGCTTCGCCCAGCCGGAGAAGTCCTTGCCGTCGTAGGCCAGGTCCAGCCGCACCCGTACGAAACCGGGCTCCGCCTCGTCACTCACCGCGTCATCCTCTCGACTCCCCTGGTCAGCAGAACGGGCCCGCACCGCCCCGAAGGGTGATGCGGGCCCGTCCCGTGGTCCGTCTCAGAACGCTCAGGCGTCCTTGGACTCCGCGTCGTCGGCCGGCTTGGCGTCCTCGACGGACTCGGCCGCGGGGGCCTCGTCCTTCTTGAGGGCGTCTTCCTTGACCGCACGCTTCGTCGCCGCCTCGGCCTCACCGGTGGCCTGCTGGGCCACGGTCAGCGCCTCGACCAGCTCGATGACCGCCATCGGGGCGTTGTCGCCACGACGGTTGCCGATCTTGGTGATACGGGTGTAACCACCGGGGCGGTTCTCGTATCGGGGAGCGATCTCGGTGAAGAGCGTGTGGACGATGCTCTTGTCCGTGATCGTCTGGAGCACCAGGCGACGGTTGTGGATGTCGCCCTTCTTCGCCTTGGTGACGAGGCGCTCGGCGACCGGACGCAGGCGACGGGCCTTCGCCTCGGTCGTCGTGATGCGGCCGTGCTCGAACAGCGACTTCGCCAGGTTGGCGAGGAGCAGACGCTCGTGCGCGGCGCTGCCGCCCAGACGGGCACCCTTTGCGGGACGCGGCATGGTGATTCTCCTTGTGTGCTGCACCGGCCGTATCAGGTACCGGTGTCAGTTCCCGCGAGGCGGACGCCTCCCGGAAGTCATAGCTGCCGTTCGGGCTCGGAGTCCGGCATCAGCCACACTCAAGCCCGCCCGACGTTCGCCGGACATCAGCCAAAATCCAGCCCCGTCCGACGTTCCGGACATCAGCCGAAATCAGGCCCGTCCGGCGATTGAGGACAAAGCCTCAGCCCCGGCCCGGGGGCACCCTCAAAACCGGGCACCCCCCGCCGGAAGGCGATCAGTACTGCTCGGTCTCCACGAAACCGGCGTCCGCGTCGTCGTCGGCGCCGAAGGCGTCGGCGGCGGCGGTCGGGTCGAAGCCGGGAGGCGAGTCCTTGAGCGCGAGGCCCATACCGGCCAGCTTCGCCTTGACCTCGTCGATCGACTTGGCGCCGAAGTTGCGGATGTCGAGCAGGTCCGCCTCGGAACGGGCCACGAGCTCACCCACGGAGTGGATGCCCTCGCGCTTGAGGCAGTTGTACGACCGAACGGTGAGCTCCAGCTCCTCGATCGGCAGGGCGAGATCGGCGGCGAGCGCGGCGTCCGTCGGGGACGGGCCCATGTCGATGCCCTCGGCGTCGATGTTGAGCTCGCGCGCCAGACCGAACAGCTCGACCAGGGTCTTACCGGCCGACGCCATGGCGTCACGGGGACGCATGGCCTGCTTGGTCTCGACGTCGACGATCAGCTTGTCGAAGTCGGTGCGCTGCTCGACACGGGTCGCCTCGACCTTGTACGTGACCTTGAGCACCGGCGAGTAGATGGAGTCGACCGGGATCCGGCCGATCTCCTGGCCGACCTGCTTGTTCTGGACGGCGGAGACGTAGCCGCGGCCGCGCTCGACGGTCAGCTCCATCTCCAGCTTGCCCTTGCCGTTGAGCGTGGCGAGAACGAGGTCGGGGTTGTGCACCTCGACACCGGCCGGGGGCGCGATGTCGGCGGCGGTGACCAGACCCGGGCCCTGCTTGCGCAGGTACATCACGACGGGCTCGTCGTGCTCCGAGGAGACGACCAGCTGCTTGATGTTGAGGATGAGGTCGGTCACGTCCTCCTTGACGCCCGGCACGGTGGTGAACTCGTGCAGGACCCCGTCGATCCGGATGCTGGTGACAGCGGCACCGGGGATCGAGGAGAGGAGGGTGCGGCGGAGGGAGTTGCCGAGGGTGTAACCGAAGCCCGGCTCCAGCGGCTCGATCACGAACCGGGAGCGGAACTCGTCGACGACCTCTTCGGTCAGCGACGGACGCTGAGCGATAAGCATGCGGTGATCCTTCAGTCGTGGGCACCCACTATTTGATGCCCGACAGATGTAACAAGGGTACGGGCGGTACGCCCCGTGAGGGGTGTACCGCCCGGACCGAACGCTACTGACGCACGGCCGTCACCGGCCGCGACGCATCAGACGCGGCGACGCTTCGGCGGACGGCAGCCGTTGTGCGGCGTCGGGGTGACGTCCTGGATCGAACCGACCTCGAGGCCCGTGGCCTGGAGGGAGCGGATCGCGGTCTCACGGCCGGAGCCGGGACCCTTGACGAAGACATCGACCTTGCGCATGCCGTGCTCCTGCGCGCGGCGGGCGGCCGACTCGGCGGCCATCTGCGCGGCGAAGGGGGTGGACTTGCGCGAGCCCTTGAAGCCGACGTGGCCGGCGGAGGCCCAGGAGATCACGTTGCCCGAGGGGTCCGTGATCGAGACGATGGTGTTGTTGAACGTGCTCTTGATGTGCGCGTGACCGTGAGCGACGTTCTTCTTTTCCTTGCGACGCACCTTCTTGGCTGCGCCCTGACGACCCTTGGGGGGCATGTCTTGACTCCAGATGGAGAGGGGAGGTGATCGGTCCTACAGCGAAGACCGCTGGTTGCTGCGGGTTCCGGAGAACCGGAGGTCCGCAGTGCGTCCGCTGAGGACTACTTCTTGCCCGGCTTCTTCTTACCGGCGATGGCGCGACGCGGGCCCTTGCGGGTACGCGCGTTCGTGCTGGTGCGCTGACCGTGGACCGGCAGACCACGGCGGTGACGAATGCCCTGGTAGCAGCCGATCTCGATCTTGCGGCGAATGTCGCCCTGGACCTCGCGGCGGAGGTCACCCTCGGTGCGGAGGTTGGCGTCCACGTACTCGCGGATCTTGACGAGGTCTTCCTCGGCAAGGTCGCGGACGCGGGCATCCGGGTTCACGCCGGTCGAGGCGAGGATCTCCTTGGACCGGGTGCGCCCGATACCGAAGACGTAGGTGAGGGCAACCTCCACGCGCTTTTCGCGCGGGATGTCAACACCTGAAACGCGTGCCATTCAATGGCTCCAGTTGTTAGATCGGGGGTCTTCCGCAGCGCCACTCCCGGCCGCCGACCGCTCACGTGGAGCGGTGGTACGTCCGGGTCCCCGGCCCCCGCCGGAGGTGTCGTCAGCCGTGGCTTGGACGGGCACTGCGTATGTACGAATTACGTGCGTCGCGCGAAGAACTGCGAGATGCAGGCGGTCGTGCGTCAGCCCTGGCGCTGCTTGTGGCGCAGGTTGTCGCAGATGACCATGACCCGACCGTGACGGCGGATCACCTTGCACTTGTCGCAGATCTTCTTGACGCTCGGCTTGACCTTCATGGGATGTCAGGTTCTCCGGGTCAGTGCCATCACCCGCCGAAACGGGGTGCGGGCAAGATCTACTTGTACCGGTAGACGATCCGGCCACGCGTCAGGTCGTACGGAGAGAGCTCCACCACGACCCGGTCATCCGGGAGGATACGGATGTAGTGCATCCGCATCTTGCCGCTGATGTGCGCCAGGACCTTGTGACCGTTCTGGAGCTCCACCTTGAACATTGCGTTCGGGAGGGACTCGATCACGGTGCCCTCAATCTCGATGGCACCTTGCTTCTTGGCCACGCTTCGCCTTTCGAATCGGCTACCTTGATCGGCTCTTGCTCATCGGTGTGCTGATATGCGGGCACACTGATGCACGAGAGCCGACGAGTCAGTCTACGTCAGCGGACTCCAAAAGACGAATCCGTCAAGTTTGCCCAGCCGGAGTGATCCTTAGACCTCCCGGCAGGGTCACATCACCCGAGAGGGTCGGGCGCCGCCTCCACGCCGTACTCCGCGAGCTTCGCCCGGCCGCAGTCCGGCGCGGTCAGGACCAGCGGCCCCTGCTCGGTCAGCGCGATGGAGTGCTCCCAGTGCGAGGACCAGGTGCCGTCCGTCGTGATGACCGTCCAGTCGTCGCTGAGGGTCTCCGTCCGCGCCGTGCCGAGCGAGACCATGGGCTCGATCGCCAGGCAGACGCCCGGGACCAGCTTGATCCCCTTGCCGCGCTTGCGGGAGACGTAGTTCAGCAGGTGCGGGTCCATGTGCATCTCGGTGCCGATGCCATGGCCGCCGAAGTCCTCGATGATCCCGTACTTGCCGGTCGCCGGGCGGGGCTGGCGGCGGATGTAGGACTCGATCGCCCGGGAGATGTCGACGAGGCGGTTGTTCACCTTCATCGCGGCGATCCCGGCCCACATGGACTCCTCGGTCACCCGGGAGAGCTCGATCAGCTCCGGAGCGTGACCGGTGCCCACGAAGGCGGTGTAGGCCGCGTCGCCGTGCCAGCCGTCGACGATCGCGCCGGCGTCGATCGAGATGATGTCGCCGTCCTTCAGGACCGTCTTCTCGTCCGGGATGCCGTGGACGACGACCTCGTTGACCGAGGTGCAGATGGTCGCGGGAAACCCGCCGTACCCGAGGAAGTTCGACTTGGCGCCGTGGTCGGCGATCACCTTGCGGGCGACCTGGTCCAGGTCGTGCGTGGTGGCCCCGGGCACGGCCGCCTCACGGGTGGCGGCGTGAATGGCAGCGACCACCAGGCCCGCCTCGCGCATCTTCGCGATCTGCTCGGGGGTCTTGATCTGCACCATTGCTCGGCGCCTCTCTGCATCGACGGTGACGGGGTACGGCTCGGCGTGTTCAACGATACGGGCGCAAGCAGTCGGCCGCGGCGCCCTGAGGCGCCGCGGCCGGCTTGCACTACGGGTGGTGCGGTGGTGGACGCTCAGCCCTCGTCGGAGGTCTTCAGCGCGTCCATGGCGCGGGCGGTCACGTCCGCGACCTTGCCCAGCGCGGAGATGGTCACCACGAGGCCCTGGGCCCGGTAGTAGTCGATGATCGGCTCGGTCTGCGTGTGGTAGACCTCCAGCCGGGTACGGACCGTCTCCTCGCTGTCGTCGTCCCGCTGGTACAGCTCGCCGCCGCAGGCGTCGCAGACGCCCTCGGTCTTCGGCGGGTTGTACGTCAGGTGGAAGACGTGCGCGCTGTCGTTGCGGCAGACGCGGCGACCCGCGATCCGCTTCACGACCTCGTCCTCGGGGACCTCGAGGTCGAGGACCGCGTCCAGCTTTACGCCCTCGTCCTTGAGCATCACGTCAAGGGCTTCGGCCTGTCCGACGTTCCGCGGGAAGCCGTCCAGCAGGAAGCCGTCGACGGCGTCCGACTGGGCCATGCGGTCCTTGGCCATCCCGATGGTGACCTCGTCCGGCACCAGCTGGCCTTCGTCCATGTAGGCGCGGGCCTGCTTGCCAAGGTCGGTGCCCTGGCTGATGTTGGCGCGGAAAAGGTCGCCCGTGGCGATGTGCGGAATCGAGAGGTTCTGAGCAAGGTACGCAGCCTGCGTTCCCTTGCCGGCACCCGGAGGCCCGACGAGGACGATTCGCATCAGCGGAGGAACCCTTCGTAATTGCGCTGCTGGAGCTGACTCTCGATCTGCTTCACGGTTTCCAGACCCACACCCACGATGATGAGGATGCTCGTCCCGCCGAAGGGGAAGTTCTGGTTAGCCCCGCCGAAGCCTGCCAACGCCATCGTCGGCACCAGAGCGATCAGGCCCAGATACAGCGAGCCCGGCCAAGTGATCCTGTTGAGCACGTAGCTCAGATACTCGGCAGTAGGTCGACCTGCCCGGATACCCGGGATGAAGCCACCATACTTCTTCATGTTGTCCGCGACTTCGTCGGGGTTGAACGAAATGGCCACATAGAAGAAGGCGAAGAACACGATGAGTACGAAGTACGTCGCGATGTAGTACGGGTGGTCACCGGTCACGAAGTTGTCCGTGATCCAGGTCGCCCAGCCCGCCTGCGAGTTCGAGAACTGGACGATCAGCGCCGGGATGTAGAGCAGCGACGAGGCGAAGATGACCGGAATCACACCCGCCTGGTTCACCTTCAGCGGGATGTACGTGGACGTACCGCCGTAGGACCGGCGTCCGATCATGCGCTTCGCGTACTGCACCGGAATGCGGCGCTGGGCCTGCTCGACGAAGACGACGAGGCCGACCATCACGAAGCCGATGAGGATGACCGTGCCGAACTCGATCCAGCCGTCGGCCAGCTTGCCGCTCTCCTTGATGGCCCACAGGGCGCCGGGGAACGTGGCCGCGATCGAGATGAACATGAGGATCGACATGCCGTTGCCGATGCCGCGGTCGGTGATCAGCTCACCGAGCCACATGACGGCGGCCGTACCGGCGGTCATCGTGAGGACCATGATGATCGTGGTGAAGATCGACTTGTCCGCGACGATCTGGCTGCCCACCGAACAGTTCTGGAAGAGCGCGCCGCTACGGGCGGTGGCGACCAGGCCGGTGCCCTGGAGGATGGCCAGCGCGACCGTCAGATAACGCGTGTACTGCGTGATCTTCGCCGTGCCGGACTGCCCCTCCTTCTTCAGGGCTTCCAGGCGCGGGATCACGACGGTCAGCAGCTGGAGAATGATGCTCGCCGTGATGTACGGCATGATGCCGAGCGCGAAGATGGTGATCTGCAGCAGGGCGCCACCGCTGAACATCTGCATCAGACCGAGGAGGCCACCCGAGTCGGCCTGGTCGATGCACTGCTGCACCTTCGAGTAGTCGACGCCAGGGGCCGGGACGTGCGCCCCGAGCCGATAGATCACGATGATGCCGAGCGTGAAGAGCAGCTTCTTGCGCAGGTCGGGCGTCTTGAACGCTCGGGCGAACGCGGTGAACACGGTGCCTCCTGCGACCCCCGCGCTATGCGTCAGAGGCGACGGGTCTGGATGGGACTGGATGGGATCGGATACAAGGCAGCCCTACATCGTAAGGAGGCCACAAAAGATTAACGGCGCCACCCTACCCGTCCGGGGAGTGAGCAGGAAACACGCGCCGCACACCGGTGCACGGTCCGCTTCCCGGCCCGCGCCGCGAAAGACCGGCCAAGCCGCACCATTTGGGACGTGAACGCCCCTCCGCTCCCCCACCGCCGGTGCGGTGGACACCCGTTCAACCTTTCCCGAGCCTTTACGGTTCCCGTACAGCGGCACAAACACAGAAAAGCCTGGCCGGCCACCTCCGAAGAGGCAGCCGGCCAGGCTCAGTTCTGTCCCGTGGCTCAGACGAGCTCGGTGACCGTACCGCCGGCGGCGGTGATCTTCTCCTTGGCGGAGCCGGAGACGGCGTCAACCGAAACCTGCAGTGCCACGGAGATCTCGCCCTGTCCGAGGACCTTGACGAGGTGGTTGTTGCGCACAGCGCCCTTGGCGACCAGGTCGGCCACCGTGACCTCTCCACCCTCGGGGTAGAGCGTCGCGAGCTTGTCCAGGTTCACGACCTGGTACTCCGTGCGGAACGGGTTCTTGAAGCCCTTGAGCTTCGGGAGACGCATGTGGAGGGGCATCTGGCCACCCTCGAAGCGCTCCGGAACCTGGTAACGAGCCTTCGTACCCTTGGTACCACGGCCTGCGGTCTTACCCTTGGACGCCTCACCACGACCCACACGGGTCTTGGCGGTCTTGGCGCCCGGGGCAGGCCGGAGGTTGTGGGCCTTCAGCGGGCTGTTCTCCGCCATGTCAGTCAACCTCCTCAACCGTCACGAGGTGGCGGACGGTCTGAACCATTCCGCGGAACTCGGGGCGGTCCTCCTTGACAACCGTGTCGTGCAGGCGCTTGAGCCCGAGCGAACGCAGGGTGTCGCGGTGGTTCTGCTTGCTGCCGATGTACGACTTCGTCTGCGTGATCTTGAGGCGAGCCATTACGCACCCGCTCCCGCACGTGCACGAAGCAGAGCCGCGGGGGCGACGTCCTCGAGGGGCAGACCGCGGCGGGCCGCGATCTCCTCGGGACGCTGCAGGCCCTGGAGGGCCGCCACGGTCGCGTGCACGATGTTGATCGCGTTGGACGAGCCAAGCGACTTCGACAGGATGTCGTGAACGCCGGCGCACTCGAGCACGGCACGCACCGGGCCACCGGCGATAACACCGGTACCGGGGGACGCCGGCTTGAGCAGGACGACGCCCGCGGCCTTCTCGCCCGTGATCGGGTGAGGGATGGTGCCCTGGATGCGCGGGACCTTGAAGAAGTTCTTCTTGGCCTCTTCGACACCCTTGGCGATGGCCGCGGGAACTTCCTTGGCCTTGCCGTATCCGACACCGACGGTGCCGTCACCATCGCCCACCACGACCAGCGCGGTGAAGCTGAAGCGACGACCACCCTTCACAACCTTGGCGACGCGGTTGATCGCGACGACGCGCTCGACGTACGCGGTCTTCTCGGCGGCGCTGGCGCCACCGTCACGGCCCTTCCGGTCCCGCCGCTCGCCGCCACCGGCACCGCTTCCGCGGCGCTGGGGTCCAGCCATTGGAATTACCTCTCTCTGTTACGGACGCTGTGCGTAGGAACCGGGGCTTAGAACTTCAGCCCGGCTTCACGGGCGGCGTCAGCCAGAGCGGCAATCCGCCCGGCGTACTGGTTACCACCGCGGTCGAACACGACGGCCTCGACGCCTGCGGCCTTGGCACGCTCGGCGACCAGGGCGCCGACCTGCTGGGCCTGGGCGCTCTTGTCACCCTCGCCACCACGGATCGAGGTGTCCAGGGTCGACGCCGACGCGAGCGTGTGGCCCGCGATGTCGTCGATGACCTGGGCCACGATGTGGCGGTTGGAACGCGTCACGACCAAGCGAGGACGCTCCGGCGAACCGGAGATGTGCTTGCGGACGCGGATGTGGCGGCGCTTGAGAGCGGCACGCTTGTACGCGTCGCCCTTGGCGATCTTCACACCGTATGCCATGGCTACTTACCAGCCTTTCCGACCTTGCGGCGGATGACCTCGCCCGCGTACTTGACGCCCTTGGCCTTGTACGGGTCGGGCTTCCGCAGCTTGCGGATGTTGGCGGCTACCTCGCCGACCTTCTGCTTGTCGATGCCCTCGACGCTGAGCTTCGTGGGCGACTCGACCTTGAAGGTGATGCCATCCGGAGCCTCGATGAGGATCGGGTGGCTGTAGCCCAGGGCGAACTCCAGGTTGGAGCCCTTCGCCTGGACGCGGTAACCGACACCGCTGATCTCGAGCGCCTTGGAGTAACCCGCGGTCACGCCGGTGATCATGTTCGCCACCAGCGTGCGGGACAGGCCGTGGAGGGCCTTGTTCTGACGCTCGTCGTTCGGGCGGGAGACGTTGAGCACGCCGTCCTCACCCTTGGAGACCTCGATCGGCGCGGCGACGGTGTGCGTGAGGGAACCCTTGGGGCCCTTCACCGCGACCGTACGGCCATCGATGGTGACGTCCACACCGGCGGGAACCTGGATGGGGAGCTTGCCGATTCGCGACATGAGCTTTCCTTCCTTTCCCGACTACCAGACGTAGGCGAGGACTTCCCCACCTACGCCCTTCTTGCCTGCCTGCTGGCCGGTCAGGAGACCGTGGGACGTGGAGATGATCGCCACGCCCAGGCCGCCGAGAACCTTCGGCAGGTTGGTGGACTTTGCGTATACACGCAGACCCGGCTTCGAAATCCGCTTGATGCCGGCGATCGAGCGCTCGCGGTTCGGGCCGAACTTCAGCTCGAGGACGAGGTTCTTGCCGACCTCGGCGTCCTCGACCTTCCAGCCGGTGATGAAGCCCTCCTGCTGGAGGATCTCCGCGATGTGCGACTTGATCTTGCTGTGCGGCATCGAGACATCGTCGTGATATGCCGAGTTCGCGTTACGCAGACGCGTGAGCATGTCTGCGATGGGATCAGTCATGGTCATGAGTTGGCCTTCGGCCTCTCTCGCCGGGGTTTCCTGTATGCGCCATCCCTCTCCCCACTCAGTGGCGGGACGGGTGCGGTGCGGGGACCTACGGCGTAGTAAGTCGGTCTTGGGCGGCAGGCGCCCAACCCTTCAAGCCTACGGCATGAAAGGACGGGCTCCTGCCGACCAGATGCTTACCGAGAGTCTCCGGAACTTCCCTTTGCCCGAGGGCAGAGGGGAGTTACCAGGAGCTCTTGGTCACGCCCGGCAGCTCGCCACGGTGGGCCATCTCACGAAGGCACACGCGGCACAGGCCGAACTTGCGGTAGACGGAGTGGGGCCGGCCGCAGCGCTGGCAGCGGGTGTACCCGCGCACGCCGAACTTCGGCTTACGGGCGGCCTTAGCGATCAGAGCCTTCTTCGCCACGGTCAGTTCTCCTTGAACGGGAAGCCGAGGTGACGAAGGAGGGCACGACCCTCGTCGTCGTTGGTCGCCGTGGTGACCACGGTGATGTCCATGCCCCGGACCCGGTCGATCTTGTCCTGGTCGATCTCGTGGAACATGACCTGCTCCGTGAGACCGAAGGTGTAGTTGCCACGGCCGTCGAACTGCTTCGGCGACAGGCCACGGAAGTCACGGATACGCGGAAGCGCGAGCGACAGCGTACGGTCCAGGAACTCCCACATCCGGTCACCACGGAGGGTGACGTGGCAGCCGATCGGCTGGCCCTCGCGCAGCTTGAACTGCGCGATGGACTTGCGGGCCTTCGTGACGGCCGGCTTCTGGCCGGTGATCGTGGTGAGGTCCTTGACGGCACCGTCGATCAGCTTGGAGTCGCGGGCGGCGTCGCCCACACCCATGTTGACCACGATCTTGACCAGACCGGGAACCTGCATGACGTTCTCGTAGGAGAACTCCTCACGCAGCTTGCCGGCGATTTCCTCGCGGTAGCGCGTCTTGAGACGCGGCGCAGTGGTGGCAGTCATCAGATGTCCTCACCGGTCCGCTTGGCAACGCGGATCTTGTTGCCCTCGTCGTCAAAGCGGTAGCCGACGCGGGTGACAACCTTGTTGCCGTCCTTCTCCACGACCAGCTGCACGTTGCTGATGTGGATCGGGGCCTCGGTGGTGACAATGCCACCCGTCTGCGAACCGCGAGCCGTCTGACCGGCCTTGGTGTGCTTCTTGACCCGGTTGACACCCTCGACGAGGACGCGGTCCTGCGTGGGGTAGGCCACGATGACCTTGCCCTGCTTGCCCTTGTCCTTACCGGTGATGACCTGAACCAGGTCGCCCTTCTTGATCTTCATGCTTACAGCACCTCCGGCGCGAGCGAGATGATCTTCATGAACTTCTTCTCGCGCAGCTCCCGGCCCACCGGGCCGAAGATGCGGGTGCCGCGGGGGTCGCCGTCGTTCTTCAGAATGACGGCGGCGTTCTCGTCGAAGCGGATGTACGAGCCATCCTGACGACGACGCTCCTTGACGGTGCGAACGATGACGGCCTTGACGACGTCACCCTTCTTCACGTTGCCACCGGGGATCGCGTCCTTGACGGTGGCGACGATGACGTCACCGATACCCGCGTAGCGGCGACCCGAGCCACCGAGAACACGAATGGTGAGAATTTCCTTCGCACCCGTGTTGTCGGCGACGCGCAGTCGCGACTCCTGCTGGATCACGTCTATCTCCTGATCGTCTGCCGGTTCCCGGCGGGTGCCTCTCCGTTACCGGGGAGGCACCCCACCGAGCCTGGCGGAACTGACCTGAGGGGAGAATCCCTCAGGAATTACTTGGCCTTCTCGAGGATCTCGACGATGCGCCAGCGCTTCGAGGCGGACAGCGGACGCGTCTCCATGATGATGACGCGGTCGCCGACGCCGGCACTGTTCTGCTCGTCGTGGGCCTTGAGCTTGTTCGTACGGCGGATGACCTTGCCGTACAGCGCGTGCTTGACGCGGTCCTCGACAGCGACGACGACGGTCTTGTCCATCTTGTCGCTGACGACCAGACCCTCACGGGTCTTGCGGAAACCGCGGTCGGTGTTCGTCTCAGTCACAGTCTTCTCGCTCATCAGGCGCTCTCCACCGTCTCGATGCCCAGCTCGCGCTCACGCATCAGGGTGTAGATCCGGGCGATGTCCTTACGGACGGACTTGAGCCGGCCGTGGTTCTCGAGCTGGCCCGTCGCCGCCTGGAAGCGGAGGTTGAACAGCTCTTCCTTGGCTTCGCGGAGCTTGTTGAGGAGCTCCTCGTCGCCCAGCTCGCGCAGCTCGGACGCCTTGGTACCGGCCGACATCACGACTCACCTGCCTCGCGCCGAACGATCCGGCACTTCATCGGAAGCTTGTGAGCAGCGCGGGTGAGCGCCTCACGAGCAATCTTCTCGTTCGGGTAGGACAGCTCGAACATCACCCGACCCGGCTTGACGTTCGCGATCCACCACTCGGGAGAACCCTTACCGGAACCCATGCGGGTCTCGGCAGGCTTCTTCGTCAGGGGACGGTCCGGGTAGATGTTGATCCAGACCTTGCCGCCACGCTTGATGTGACGGGTCATCGCGATACGAGCGGACTCGATCTGACGGTTCGTCACGTACGCCGGGGTCAGCGCCTGGATGCCGTACTCGCCGAACGCAACCTGCGTGCCACCCTTGGACATACCGCTGCGCTTCGGGTGGTGCTGCTTGCGGTGCTTGACCCTACGGGGGATCAGCATTTCGGTCAGGCCTCCGTTCCGGTGCTCTCAGCAGCCGGAGCAGCGGCGGCGGGGGCGTCGGCCTTGGGGGCCTCGGCTGCCGGCGACTGCTGCGGCTTACGGCCGCGACCGCCACGCTCGCCACCACGGCCGCCACCACGGCCGGCCGGGCGGTCGGTGCCGCCACGAGCCGGACGGTTGCCGGCGCGGGCCGCGGCGTTCTCGGCGCGAACCTCGGCGATGTTCTTGACGTCGCCCTTGTAGATCCAGACCTTCACGCCGATGCGGCCGAAGGTCGTCTTGGCCTCGAAGAAGCCGTAGTCCACGTTGGCCCGGAGGGTGTGCAGGGGCACGCGGCCCTCGCGGTAGAACTCCGAGCGGGACATCTCGGCGCCGCCGAGGCGACCGCCGCACTGGATCTTGATGCCCTTGGCGCCGGCCTTCATCGAGCTCTGCATGCTCTTGCGCATGGCACGACGGAAGGAGACGCGGGAGGAGAGCTGCTCGGCGACGGCCTGGGCCACCAGCTGAGCGTCCACCTCGGGGTTCTTGACCTCGAGGATGTTCAGCTGGACCTGCTTGCCGGTCAGCTTCTCCAGCTCGCCGCGGATGCGATCGGCCTCGGCGCCACGGCGACCGATGACGATGCCCGGACGGGCGGTGTGGATGTCAACGCGGACGCGGTCGCGGGTGCGCTCGATCTCGACCTTCGAGATGCCGGCCCGCTCCATGCCCTTCGTCATCATGCGACGAATGGCGACGTCTTCCTTGACGTAGTCCTTGTACAGCTTGTCGGCGTACCAGCGGGACTTGAAGTCCGTGGTGATGCCGAGCCGGAACCCGTGCGGGTTTACCTTCTGGCCCATTACCGGGTTCCTTCCTTGCTGCTGACGACCACGGTGATGTGGCTGGTCCGCTTACGGATCCGGTAGGCACGGCCCTGAGCACGCGGACGGAACCGCTTCAGGGTCGGGCCCTCGTCCACGTACGCCTCGCTGATGACCAGCGAAGAGGCGTCGGGGTGGTCGTAGTTGTGTGCAGCGTTGGCGATGGCGCTGTCCAGCACCTTGCCAACCGGCACGCTCGCGGCCTGCGGGGCGAAACGCAGGACCGCCTGAGCCTCCGTGGCATCCATGCCACGGATGAGGTCCACCACTCGGCGGGCCTTCATGGGCGTGACGCGGATGTACCGCGCCTGGGCCCTGGCTTCCATGGTTGTCCCTTCGGTGTGAGTCATAGTCGTTTCCACCCCGCGCTAGCGGCGCTTCGACTTCCGGTCGTCCTTGACGTGGCCGCGGAAGGTGCGAGTCGGCGAGAACTCGCCGAGCTTGTGGCCGACCATCGACTCGGTGACGAACACCGGGACGTGGATCTTGCCGTTGTGCACCGCGATGGTGTGACCCAGCATGGCCGGGACGATCATCGAGCGACGGGACCAGGTCTTGATGACGTTCTTGGTCCCCGCGTCGTTCTGTACGTCCACCTTCTTGATGAGGTGGCCGTCGACGAAGGGCCCCTTCTTGAGACTGCGCGGCATCTAAACCCGCTCCTAGCGCTTCTTGTTCGTCTTGCGGCGGCGGACGATGTACTTGTTGCTCGCCTTCTTGGGAGAACGAGTACGACCCTCCTTCTGACCCCACGGCGAGACCGGGTGACGACCACCGGAGGTCTTGCCTTCACCACCACCGTGCGGGTGGTCAACCGGGTTCATCGCGACACCGCGGACGGTCGGGCGAACGCCCTTCCAGCGCATGCGGCCGGCCTTGCCCCAGTTGATGTTCGACTGCTCGGCGTTGCCGACCTCACCGATCGTCGCGCGGCAGCGCGCGTCGACCAGGCGGATCTCACCCGACGGCATACGAAGGTGGGCCATGGTGCCCTCCTTCGCCAGCAGCTGCACGGAGGCACCCGCGGAACGGGCGAACTTCGCGCCGCCGCCGGGCCGCAGCTCGATGGCGTGGATGGTCGTACCGACCGGGATGTTGCGCAGCGCCAGGTTGTTGCCGGGCTTGATGTCGGCGCCCGGACCGTTCTCGACACGGTCACCCTGCGACAGGCCACGGGGAGCGACGATGTAACGCTTCTCGCCGTCCGCGTAGTGCAGCAGCGCGATGCGCGCGGTGCGGTTCGGGTCGTACTCGATGTGCGCGACCTTGGCCGGCACGCCGTCCTTGTCGTGACGACGGAAGTCGATCACGCGGTAGGCGCGCTTGTGGCCACCACCCTGGTGGCGAACGGTCACACGACCGGCGTTGTTACGGCCGCCCTTGCTGTGCAGAGGGCGGACCAGCGACTTCTCCGGCGTGGACCGCGTGATCTCGACAAAGTCGGCGACGCTGGAGCCACGACGGCCCGGGGTCGTCGGCTTGTACTTGCGGATACCCATTTCTCAGTCCTCGTCCGATTCCGGACGACTCGACCTCCGTCAGGAGGTCGGGCCGCCGAAGATGTCGATACGGTCGCCCTCGGCGAGGGTCACGATGGCGCGCTTCGTGTCGGAGCGCTTGCCGAAGCCGGTCTTGGTGCGCTTGCGCTTACCCTGCCGGTTGATCGTGTTGACCCCGGTGACCTTGACCGAGAAGACCGCTTCCACGGCCTGCTTGATCTGGGTCTTGTTGGAGCCGGGCGCGACGATGAACGTGTACTTGTTCTCGTCGAGCAGCGCATAGCTCTTCTCGGAGACCACGGGCTTGACGAGAACGTCACGCGGGTCCGAGTACGTCTTGCTGGTTACGGTCGCCTCGCTCATCAGGCGTCGCTCCCTTCGGTCTCAGCGGTCTGGGGGCCAGACACGAAGGACTCGAAAGCGGCCTGGGTGAAGACCACGTCGTCAGAGACGATCACGTCGTACGTGTTGAGCTGGCCCGGCTCCAGGATGTGCACCTGGGGCAGGTTGCGCGCGGACAGCCACGCGGCCTCGTCGGCGCGGTCGACGACCAGGAGCAGGTTCTGGCGCTCCGAGATCTTGCCGAGCAGCGTCTTGGCGGCCTTCGTGGAGGCGGCACCCTCGACCACGCCGGTGACGACGTGGATACGGGAGTGACGGGCCCGGTCCGAGAGGGCACCGCGCAGGGCGGCGGCCTTCATCTTCTTCGGGGTCCGCTGCGAGTAGTCACGCGGCTGCGGGCCGTGGACGACGCCACCACCGGCGAACTGCGGGGCGCGGGTCGAACCCTGACGGGCGCGGCCGGTGCCCTTCTGGCGGTAAGGCTTCTTGCCACCACCGCGGACTTCGCCGCGGCGCTTGGTCTTGTGCGTGCCCTGACGGGCAGCCGCCAGCTGAGCGACAACGACCTGGTGGATCAGCGGAACGCTGGTCTTGGCGTCGAAGATCTCCGCGGGGAGGTCGACGGTACCGGCCTTGTCGCCTGCCGGCGAAAGGATGTCAATGGTGCTCATTACCTCAAGCCCCCTTGGCCGCGGTACGGACCAGGACGAGGCCGCCGTTCGGACCGGGGACCGCGCCCTTGATGAGGAGCAGACCCTTCTCCGCGTCAACCGCGTGGATGGTCAGGTTCTGGGTGGTGACGCGCTCGTTACCCATACGGCCCGCCATGCGCATGCCCTTGAAGACACGCCCAGGGGTGGCGCAGCCACCGATGGAACCGGGGGAACGGTGCTTGCGCTGGGTGCCGTGCCCGGCGCCGAGGCCCTTGAAGTTGTGACGCTTCATGACACCGGCGAAGCCCTTGCCCTTGCTCTTGCCCGTGACGTCAACCTTGACGCCGGACTCGAACACCTCGGCAGTGACCTCCTGGCCCAGCGTGTACTCGCTGGCGTCAGGGGTGCGGAGCTCCACCAGGTGGCGGCGCGGGGTGACGTCGGCCTTGGCGAAGTGACCCTTGAGGGGCTTGTTCACCTTGCGCGGGTCGATCTCGCCGAAGGCGATCTGGACCGCTTCGTAGCCGTCGCTGTCGTTGGTGCGAACCTGCGTCACGACGCACGGCCCGGCCTTGACGACGGTCACCGGGACGACCCGGTTGTTCTCGTCCCAGACCTGGGTCATGCCGAGCTTCTCGCCCAGGACGCCCTTGATGTTCTTGCTCATCTCGGCCCGTCCCCTCAGAGCTTGATCTCGATGTCGACGCCCGCCGGCAGGTCGAGGCGCATCAGCGAGTCAACCGTCTTCGGCGTGGGGTCGAGGATGTCGATGAGGCGCTTGTGGGTGCGCATCTCGAAGTGCTCGCGAGAGTCCTTGTACTTGTGCGGCGACTTGATGACGCAGTACACGTTCTTCTCAGTGGGCAGCGGCACCGGGCCCGCGACCGACGCACCAGTGCGGGTCACCGTCTCGACGATCTTCTTCGCCGAGGAGTCGATGACCTCGTGGTCGTAGGCCTTGAGCCGGATGCGGATCTTCTGTCCCGCCATGGCTACTAGTAGTCCTGTCTCTCGTAACGCTCTGGAACCCGGGGGTTCTCTGGACTCCTCCTCCGACCCACGCGGTCGGGCGTGTCGCATCCCCTCTACGAAAATCTCCCGAAGGAGATCCCAACCAAGGGGGTGCGGACCCTGAGACCGCGGAACCGGGGGCGGAACACCCACCGGGTGCCTGGCCGGCGCCCTGCGTTGCTTCCCGAAAGATTCCCGTACGTCCGGCCCTGGGGGCCGACGAGTACTGTGGGACTCGCTTCCGGTCCTCCCGGCGGGAGGCGCGCAGCATTGACACTCAACCGAGCAACCTGGTCAGTGTGCCATACGGGGCGCGGGCCTGGCCAATCGAGCCGGGAATCCTACCCCGAGCGAGCGAGTACTCAAACGCGGCCGCGCATCCGGCGGAGCCGAGGGCCTCACGGACCTGCCGGAACTCCCCGTACGGGCCCCTCGGCGTGTTCCCGGTGCGCGAACCCGTGTCCTGACCGGGCAACCCTGCCGCCCCGATCCCCGTCTACTCCCCCGCGGGCAGGGCTCGACCGGCCGACGGCCCGCGCGAAGATCCAGGGAGTACGCAGGACAGGGCGGCCGTTCGCCCGCTGCGGGGGAAGCGGGACGGACGGGGTGCGTGGCGTGGTGGATCGGACTGTGCCGTCCCGGATACGGCTGCCCCGGCGCACCCTCCTCCTCGCGGCCGCCGCGACCGCCGCCACCGCCGGATGCGCCGTGCCGGCTCCGCGGCGGCACGGTCCGGTGCCGGACCCTGCCCCGGGGCTGGCCATAGCGAGCGGTCGGCGGGCGCTGCTGATGCAGGTGCTGGCCCACCCCGACGACGACCTGTACCTGATGAACCCGGACACCCGGCAGGCCCTCGACGCCGGGACCCCCGTGGTCTGCGTCTATCTCACCGCGGGCGACGCCGACGGCCTCAACAAGGTTCCCGGGGCCCCGCGGCCGAAACCCGACCATGCCGCGTACGTCTCCTCCCGCCACCAGGGCCTGCGCCAGGCGTACGCCGAGCTGCTCGGGCTCGACCGGTTCACCCCGTGGCAGAGGTCGGTGCTCACCCTGCGCGGCGGCCACCAGGCCGAGCGGGACGTCCTGGCCGACGGGGCCCGCCGGGTCGAGCTGGTCTTCCTGAACACCGCGATGCACACCGGGCGCGGCCGCCTCGGGCTGCCCGGCCTCTGGGAGGACCGGCGGCTGGTGCTGCGTACCGTCGTCGCCGACGACTCCCCCTTGCAGAAGGCCGGTTCGTATACGTACGAGTCCCTGATCGACGTCCTCGTCGGGCTGCTGGAGCGGTACCGGCCGACTCTCGTGCACACCCTCGACCCGGACCCCGACCTCCGGGACAGCAGTGAGTACGAGCGCCTCCGGGACAGCGAGCAGCGCGGGTACTCCGACCACGCGGACCACACCCCGGCCGGGTGCTTCGCCTGGGCGGCCCTGATCCGCTGGGTGGCGGCGGCGACGGGGCGCGGGGAGCCGGTGCCCGGGTTCGCCGTCGCCTCCTTCCGGGGCTACTACAACCACCACTGGCCCAAGAACCTGCCGCCGGAGGTGCTGGAGCGCAAGGCCGCCCACCTCGTCCCGTACGGCGGCGCGCCCGACTGGGAGTGCGGCAACCCCTCCGGCTGCGGCGACTACAACATCGGCGGCGACCGGCCACTGGCCAGCCGCAAGGGCTGGGTGCGCTCCACCCACCACCGCTACCCGGGACCCCGGGCCCAGGTCGTCTCCGGGGCGGACGGCCGGCTCACCGTCTACGGGGTGCTGGGGCTGCGCGCCGCCCGGTGGCGGGAGAGCGCGCCCGGCAGCGGGGTCATGGACGCGCCGGACGACCTCGGCGGCGGTCCGCTCGCCCCGGTGCTGGGTTCGGCGGCGACGGCGGACGGACGGCACCTGTTGTTCGGGCTGCGGTTCGCGGCGCTCGCCGGGCACGGCTCGGACAACGACCGCGAGATCGTGCTGCTGGAGCAGCGCTCGCCGGGTGGCCCCTTCCGCGCGTGGCAGGGGCTCGGCAACCCGGCCACCGGCGGCGACCACGGACGCCGCGTCGGCGTGCCCGTCGCCGTCGCCGCCCCGGACGGCCGCGTCCACCTCTTCGTACGGAACGCGGAGAAGGGGCTGAGCACCCGGGTCCGGGACGCGGACACCGGACGCTGGAGCGGGTGGCGGGATCTCGGCGGCGGCGAGGTGCAGGACGGTCCGACGGCGGTCGTGGACGCGGCCGGGAGCGTCCACGTGTACGCGGCCGGGCACCATGCCGTGCACCACTGGACCCAGGACGCCCCGGACACGGACGTCACCGCCCGTACCCAGCTCACCGACTTCCCCCTCCCCGCGCACGCGCCGGGCGCACTCCCCGCGCCCGACGGGTCCGTGGAGCTGTACTACCGGCCGGCCGCGCGGGAGCGGCTCGTCGCCGTGCGGGCCGACCGCGCACCCGCGCCCCGCTTCGGCGGGTACGGTCCGGTGACCGCCGCCGCCTCGCCGGGCGGCCCGGTCCTGCTCGGCCGTTCCGCGGCGGGCCGGATCCAGCTGCGGACCGCCGGGGGCACCGCCGTACGGTCCCGGGGTCCGGTCGCCCTGGACGGCGTCGCCCTCCACCTCGGCGCGGCGGGCGGACGGCCCGCCGTCGTGGGGTTCGGGCCGGACGCGGCGCCCTGGGTGTGGCGTCCGTAGCAGCGGAGAGTTTCGGCCCAACTCCCGCCCCATAACACCGTGTTATGCCCAAACGTTAGTACCCCGGCCTCGTCGCGCTCCGGCACCCTGTTGCCCACCATCCCCCACGGACACGCACACCCCAGCGTGTCGCGCGAAACGAGGAATCATGCGTATATCCAGGCTCGTGCCCGCTGCCGCCGCCGCAGCGGCCTGTGTCCTCGCCCTCTTCGCACCGTCCGCCTCGGCCGCTCCCGAGGCCCCGCTCCAGGACGCCCCGCCCCCGACCACCCAGATCATCGGCGGCGGCTACGCCCAGAACGCGCCCTGGGCCGCCCGTCTCTTCTCGAACGGCAGAGAGACCTGTTCGGCGACGATCATCGCGCCGACCTGGATCCTCACCGCCAAGCACTGCGTCACCGGCGGCGGCCTGTCGTTCCGCATCGGCAGCCTCGACCAGCACAGCGGCGGTGTGGTCGCGAACGGCGCCCAGACCTACACCCACAGCTCGGACCTGGCCCTGGTCCGGCTGGACCGCTCGGTGCAGGCCACGTACTCCCGTCTCGGCCAGCCCGGCTCGGTGCGGGTCGGGCAGGGCGTGCAGGTCTGGGGCTGGGGCGCCACCTCGCAGTGCGGCTCCGAGGCCAACTGCCAGTCCCGCTACCTGAAGGTCGCCAACGTGACGGTCACCGGCGGCTGCGGTGACGCGTACGGCGGCTCGGCGATCTGCGCCCGCCGCGGCGACGGCATCACCGCCGGCGGCGACTCCGGCGGCCCGATGACGGCGAACGGCATCCAGGTCGGCGTCGCCTCCACCAGCGACCGGCAGACCACCACCGCGTACACGAACGTCACCGCGTACCGGTCCTGGATCCAGTCGATCGCGGGCGTCTGACCGACCCCACCACCCGGGGCGGCGGGCACCTGACGGACCCGCCGTCCCCGTGAACCGTAGGGCCCCCTTACCTCGCCGCCCTGAGGTACCGGGGCCCTACACCCATCCCTGGTCCTTCGCTATCCGCACGGCGTCGACGAGGGTGCGGGCGTGGAGCTTCCCGACCGCCGACGAGAGCCTGTTGCGGACGGTTCCCACGCTGAGGAACAGGTCGGCGGCGATCTCCCGGGAGTGCGCCCCGCCGGCGGCCAGCCGGAGGGCCTCGGCCTCCTTGTCGGTGAGCGGGCCGGGGTCTGCCCGCTCCTCACCGCGCATCCGGGAGTCGATGACCCGGCCACCCCCGGCGACCCGCCGGATGGCGTCGGCGGTCCGCGCCGGGGTGGTGCTCTTGAGCAGATATCCGGCGGCCCCGGCGGCCAGAGCCCGGCGCAGATGCCCTGGGCGGTCGAGCGCGGTGAGCATCAGCACCCGGCAGGCGGGCAGCCGTTCCACGAGGCCGGCGGCGACCGTGATCCCGTCCGCCCCGGGCAGATCGATGTCGAGCAGCACGACGTCCGGGCCCAGCCTCTCCGCCGCGGCGAACGCGGCGGGACCGTCCGCGGCCTGGCCGACCACCTCGATGCCCAGTTCGGCCGTCAGGAGCGCCGTCAGCCCTGACCGCACCACGTCATGGTCGTCGACCACCAGCACCGTGATCACGGACCTTATTGCCGCAGGCCGCCCGGGTCCTCCGGGCGGCTTCGGAGACCAGCACGCACGGTCCGGGCGGCGGGCGTTCACGTACCCGGTGCGGACCGGTCCGCACCGGTGTGCCGCGGTTCCGGGCCCCGGAACGGCGGCACACCCGTGTCACACGGTGGGCAGAGCCTTCTCCCACGGAGCGAGCTCGTCGTCCGGCCTCATATCCCGCCCGGCGGAGTAGGCGGATGATCCGACCCGGACCTCCAGCCGGTGGGAGGAGAAGAGAAGGAACTTCCGCCTGCTGAGGGTCGCCTTCCCGGAGAAGACCCGGGAGAGGAACGATCCGACATCACCGACGGCCACACCGTCGAAGGTCCAGTCGTCCAGCAGGATCCGCACCGACTCCGCGTCCGGCGCCCCTCCCATGAGGCCGATGTACACATCGGACCCGGCGAGCATGCCGTCCCGGTCCGCGAACCAGCTGCCGTGGTCGGCCTCGCGCTGCTCGAACGCGGTGTTCCGAGCGCCGCAGGCGGCCAGCGCCTCCTCGGCCAGGGTCACCGCAAGCGTCTTCCGTCCGTGCACGTGAGTCATGACAAGAACCTCCCCACTCTCCAGTCCCCATGCCGATTCCTGCCGAACTTGACCTGGAAGACCGTGCGGGCCCTCTTGATGCCGAGCACCTTCTTGAGTCCGACCGCGCTCCAGCCGATGCCGTAGCTCTTCCTGTCGAAGAGTCCCTGGCGTCCGCGGTGGACGTCTCCGAAGAGCCTGCTGCGCCGGCCGAAGAACCTGTCGTTGTTCCAGGACGCCCATCCGTCGCGCACGGCGGGCCGGGCCCCGGCCCCGTGACCCCGGCGGCTCCGCACACGGCGAAGGGCCCCGCACCTCTTTCGAGGTGCGGGGCCCTTCTTGCGGCTCAGTGAGCCACCAGGTCCAAGGACCAAGCAGAAACTACTTGATGATCTTGGTGACCTGGCCGGCGCCCACGGTCCGGCCACCCTCACGGATGGCGAACTTCAGGCCCTCTTCCATGGCGACCGGCTGGATCAGCGCGACGTCCATGAGGGTGTTGTCACCCGGCATGACCATCTCGGTGCCCTCGGGAAGGGTCACAACGCCCGTCACGTCCGTGGTACGGAAGTAGAACTGCGGGCGGTAGTTGTTGAAGAACGGGGTGTGACGGCCACCCTCGTCCTTCGACAGGATGTAGGACTGCGCCTGGAACTCGGTGTGCGGCGTGACCGAGCCGGGCTTGATGATGACCTGGCCGCGCTCGACGTCCTCGCGCTTGATGCCACGGAGGAGCAGACCGACGTTCTCACCGGCCTGGCCCTCGTCGAGCAGCTTGCGGAACATCTCGATGCCGGTGACCGTGGTGGTGGTCTTCTCGGTCTTGATACCGACGATGTCGACGGTCTCGTTGACCTTCAGGACACCACGCTCGATGCGGCCGGTGACGACCGTACCGCGACCGGTGATCGTGAAGACGTCCTCGATCGGCATGAGGAACGGCTTCTCGACGTCACGCTCGGGCTGCGGGATGGACTCGTCGACGGCCTTCATCAGGTCGAGGACGGTCTGGCCCCACTCCTTGTCGCCCTCAAGAGCCTTGAGCGCCGAGACCTTGACGACCGGAAGGTCGTCGCCCGGGAACTCGTACTCGGAGAGGAGCTCACGGACCTCGAGCTCGACGAGCTCCAGGATCTCCTCGTCGTCCACCATGTCGGCCTTGTTCAGGGCGACGACGATGTAGGGGACGCCGACCTGGCGGGCCAGGAGGACGTGCTCCTTCGTCTGCGGCATCGGGCCGTCGGTGGCCGCGACCACGAGGATGGCGCCGTCCATCTGCGCCGCACCCGTGATCATGTTCTTGATGTAGTCCGCGTGACCGGGGCAGTCGACGTGCGCGTAGTGACGCGACTCCGTCTGGTACTCGACGTGCGCGATGGAGATGGTGATACCGCGCTGGCGCTCTTCGGGAGCCTTGTCGATCTGGTCGAAGGCCGAGGCCTCGTTCAGGTCCGGGTACGCGTCGTGCAGCACCTTGGTAATGGCGGCCGTGAGGGTCGTCTTACCGTGGTCGATGTGACCGATGGTGCCGATGTTGACGTGCGGCTTAGTCCGCTCGAACTTTGCCTTCGCCACTGGGGTCCTCCTGAGTGGTTCTGTACGCCTTGCTTCATCGGCGCCAGGTGATCTTTGCTGGGGTGCCGGCGCCGGGGGCATTCCGCACAGTGCTGACGCGCTGTGCGGAATGCCCGCCCGGCTCCGGTGACAAGCCTAAAGCGTGAGCTCGGGAGAGTTACTCGCCCTTGGCCTTCGCGATGATCTCCTCGGCGACGTTCCGCGGAACCTCGGCGTAGGAGTCGAACTGCATCGAGTAGCTTGCGCGACCCGAGGTCTTGCTGCGGAGGTCTCCGACGTAGCCGAACATCTCCGAGAGGGGCACGAGGCCCTTCACGACGCGAGCGCCGCTGCGCTCCTCCATGGCCTGGATCTGGCCACGGCGGGAGTTGAGGTCGCCGATGACATCGCCCATGTAGTCCTCGGGCGTGGTGACCTCGACGGCCATCATCGGCTCCAGGAGCACGGGAGAGGCCTTGCGGGCACCCTCCTTGAACGCCTGCGAACCGGCGATCTTGAAGGCGAGCTCCGAGGAGTCGACCTCGTGGTAACCACCGTCGAGAAGGGTGACGCGGACGCCGACCATCTCGTAACCGGCCAGGATGCCGAACTGCATGGCTTCCTGAGCACCCGCGTCCACCGAGGGAATGTACTCACGGGGGATGCGGCCACCGGTGACCTTGTTGACGAACTCGTACGACGCGTCGCCACCCTCGATGGGCTCAAGGGCGATCTGCACCTTCGCGAACTGGCCGGTACCACCAGTCTGCTTCTTGTGCGTGAAGTCGATGCGCTCGACGGCCTTGCGAATCGTCTCGCGGTACGCGACCTGGGGCTTGCCGACGTTCGCCTCGACGCGGAACTCGCGCTTCATGCGGTCGACGAGCACCTCGAGGTGAAGCTCGCCCATACCACCGATGATGGTCTGGCCGGTCTCCTCGTCGGAGTGCACCTGGAAGGAGGGGTCCTCCTCCGAGAGGCGCTGGATGGCGACACCCAGCTTCTCCTGGTCACCCTTGGACTTCGGCTCGATGGCGACCTGAATGACCGGCGCCGGGAAGTCCATGGACTCCAGGATGACCGGGTTCTTGTCGTCGCACAGCGTCTCACCGGTGGTGGTCTGCTTGAGACCCATGACGGCGATGATGTCGCCGGCGCCCACCGATGCGATCTCCTCACGCTTGTTCGCGTGCATGCGGTAGATCTTGCCGATGCGCTCCTTCTTGCCCTTGACGGAGTTCAGCACCGCGGTGCCGGCCTCCAGGCGACCGGAGTAGATCCGGACGAAGGTGAGCTTGCCCAGGTGCGGGTCGCTCGCGATCTTGAACGCCAGGCCGGAGAACGGCTCGTCGTCCGAGGGCTTGCGCTGGATGACCTTCTCCGGGTCCTTCACGTCGTGGCCCTCGATGGCCTCGACGTCCAGGGGGGAAGGCAGGTAGCGCACGACCGCGTCGAGCAGGGGCTGGACGCCCTTGTTCTTGAACGCGGTGCCACAGAACACCGGGGTGACGGTGACGGAGTCGGCACTGCCCTTCGACGCCAGCGTGATGCGACGGATCGCCTCGTGCAGCTGCTCCTCGGTGGGCTCGGTGCCCTCCAGGTACAGCTCCATCATGTCGTCGTCGTTCTCGGCCACGGCCTCCAGGAGCTTGCCGCGCCACTCGGCGGCCGACTCCTTGAGGTTGTCCGGGATCTCGACGGTGTTGTACATCTCGCCCTTGGCGGCCTCTTCGGGGTACACGAAGGCCTTCATCGACACGAGGTCGACGACGCCGGTGAAGTCCGCTTCGGCGCCAATGGGGAGCTGCATGACGATCGGGGTCGCGCCGAGGCGGTCGATGATCATCTGGACGCAACGGAAGAAGTCGGCACCGGTGCGGTCGAGCTTGTTGACGAAGCAGATACGCGGCACGCCGTAGCGGTCCGCCTGACGCCAGACGGTCTCGGACTGCGGCTCGACGCCGGCCACACCGTCGAACACGGTGACGGCGCCGTCGAGGACGCGGAGCGAACGCTCCACCTCGACGGTGAAGTCGACGTGACCCGGGGTGTCGATGATGTTGATGGTGTGGTCAACATCATTGAGCGGCCAGTGGCAGGTCGTCGCGGCGGACGTGATCGTGATGCCGCGCTCCTGCTCCTGCTCCATCCAGTCCATCGTGGCAGCGCCGTCGTGGACTTCACCGATCTTGTAGCTCACACCGGTGTAGAAGAGGATCCGCTCAGTGGTGGTCGTCTTCCCCGCGTCGATGTGGGCCATGATCCCAATGTTGCGGACCTTGGCCAGGTCAAGCGAAGTGGTGGCCATAAGGCTCAATCTTCTCTCGGTCTCGATGGGGGTAGCGACTACCAGCGGTAGTGCGCGAAGGCCTTGTTGGACTCGGCCATCTTGTGGGTGTCCTCACGCTTCTTGACCGCAGCGCCGAGGCCGTTGGAGGCGTCGAGCAGCTCGTTCATGAGGCGTTCGGTCATGGTCTTCTCGCGGCGGGCGCGGGAGTAACCGACGAGCCAGCGCAGAGCGAGGGTGGAGGCGCGACCGGGCTTGACCTCGATCGGCACCTGGTAGGTGGCGCCACCGACACGGCGGGACTTGACCTCGAGCGAGGGCTTGACGTTCTCAAGCGCGCGCTTCAGCGTGATGACCGGGTCGTTGCCGGTCTTCTCGCGGAGGCCTTCCATGGCGCCGTACACGATCCGCTCGGCGGTGGAACGCTTGCCGTCGAGGAGGATCTTGTTGATCAGCGAGGTGACAAGAGGAGAGCTGTAGACCGGGTCGATGATGACCGGGCGCTTCGGGGCGGGGCCCTTACGAGGCATTCTTACTTCTCCTTCTTGGCGCCGTAGCGGCTGCGGGCCTGCTTGCGGTTCTTGACACCCTGGGTGTCAAGGGAGCCGCGGATGATCTTGTAACGAACACCCGGCAGGTCCTTCACACGGCCACCACGCACGAGCACGATGGAGTGCTCCTGCAGGTTGTGTCCCTCACCCGGGATGTAGGCCGTGACCTCGATGCCGGAGGTCAGACGCACACGCGCGACCTTACGGAGCGCCGAGTTCGGCTTCTTCGGGGTGGTCGTGAACACACGCGTGCAGACGCCACGCCGCTGGGGCGAGCCCTCGAGCGCGGGCGTCTTGTTCTTCTCGACCTTGTCCTGCCGGCCCTTCCGGACCAGCTGCTGGATCGTAGGCACTACTTCTCCGGTTTCTGTGTGCCGTTCGTGAAACTAACCTGGAACATCGCCGACCCACGCGGTCGGGTGTGTCGAATACTGCGGACTTCCGCCCCCAGGGCGTTCGTCGGCACAGATTGCGGTGGCTACTGACGGACTCGCGATGCGGTTGAGGACACGCACCCGAGCCCAGGCACACCCCAGGCACAAGGCTTGAGCGTACCTACCTCACGGAGCTGGGTCAAAACAAATGCTGTCCACGCCGACACGCCGGGGCGTCGGAGCCCTCCGGCCGAAGGCGAAGACCACCCGCGTCCGCCCGTACGCGCAGGTCCGCGCCCCGGAAGGCCCACCGCCCGCCACCCGGCCGCGTCCGGGCCCCCCAGGGCCACTCAGGGCCCGGCAAAGCCCCGCCCCGCACACGCCGGAGGGCGGTCACCCCGTATGTCACGGGGTGACCGCCCTCCGGTCGTTTCAAGCGGCAAGCACTCGCCTACTGGTTGTACGGACCGTAGTCGTAGTCCTCCAGCGGGACGGCCTGGCCGGAGCCGGTGCCGAACGGCGAGTAGTCGATGTCGTCGTAGCCGACGGCCGAGTACATCGCGGCCTTGGCCTCCTCGGTCGGCTCGACCCGGATGTTGCGGTAGCGGGACAGACCCGTACCGGCCGGGATGAGCTTACCGATGATGACGTTCTCCTTGAGGCCGATCAGGGAGTCCGACTTGGCGTTGATCGCCGCGTCGGTGAGGACCCTGGTCGTCTCCTGGAAGGACGCCGCCGACAGCCACGACTCGGTGGCGAGCGAGGCCTTGGTGATACCCATCAGCTGCGGACGGCCGGAGGCGGGGTGACCGCCCTCGGTGACCACACGACGGTTCTCGGTCTCGAACTTCGACCGCTCGACCAGCTCGCCCGGAAGCAGCTCCGCGTCGCCGGACTCGATGATCGTCACGCGGCGGAGCATCTGCCGGATGATGATCTCGATGTGCTTGTCGTGGATCGACACGCCCTGCGAGTTGTAGACCTTCTGGACTTCGCCGACCAGGTGGACCTGGACCGCACGCTGGCCGAGGATGCGCAGCACGTCGTGCGGGTTGGTCGCACCGACGGTGAGCTTCTGGCCCACCTCGACCGGGTCGCCCTCGCCCACGAGCAGACGGGCACGCTTCGAGATCGGGAACGGCGTCTCGTCGCTGCCGTCGTCCGGGGTGACGACGAGCTTCTTGGTCTTCTCGGTCTCCTCGATCCGCACGCGGCCCTTGGCCTCGGAGATCGGGGCGACACCCTTGGGCGTACGGGCTTCGAAGAGCTCGACGACTCGGGGCAGACCCTGGGTGATGTCGTCACCGGCCACACCACCGGTGTGGAAGGTACGCATCGTCAGCTGGGTGCCGGGCTCGCCGATGGACTGGGCGGCGATGATGCCGACCGCCTCACCGATGTCGACCAGCTTGCCGGTGGCGAGCGAGCGTCCGTAGCAGAAGGCACAGGTGCCGACCGCGGACTCACAGGTCAGGACCGAGCGGGTCTTGACCTCCTCGACGCCGGCGCCCACCAGGGCGTCGATCAGGACGTCACCGAGGTCGACGTTGGCAGGCGCGATGACCTTGCCGTCGATGACGACGTCCTCGGCGAGCATGCGGGCGTAGACCGAGGTCTCGACGTCCTCCGTCTTGCGGAGCACGCCGTCGGCGCCCTTGACCGCGATCTTCAGCTTGAGGCCGCGGTCGGTGCCGCAGTCCTCCTCGCGAATGATCACGTCCTGCGAGACGTCCACCAGACGACGGGTCAGGTAACCCGAGTCGGCGGTACGCAGGGCGGTGTCCGCCAGACCCTTACGGGCACCGTGCGTGGAGATGAAGTACTCCAGAACGGTGAGACCCTCGCGGAAGGACGCCTTGATGGGACGGGGGATCGTCTCGTTCTTGGCGTTCGACACCAGACCACGCATACCCGCGATCTGACGCATCTGCATCATGTTTCCTCGGGCGCCCGAGTCGACCATCATGAAGATGGGGTTCGTCTTCGGGAAGTTCGCGTTCATCGCCTCGGCAACCTCGTTGGTCGCCTTGGTCCAGATCGCGATGAGCTCCTGCGTGCGCTCGTCCTTGGTGATGAGACCGCGCTCGTACTGCTTCTGGACCTTCTCGTCCTGCTCCTCGTAGCCCCTGACGATGGCCTTCTTGGCCTCGGGCACGACGATGTCGGAGACGGCCACGGTGACGCCCGAACGGGTCGCCCAGTGGAAGCCCGCCGCCTTCAGGTTGTCGAGCGTCGCCGCCACGATGACCTTGGGGTAGCGCTCGGCCAGGTCGTTGACGATCTCGGAGAGCTGCTTCTTGCCCACCGAGTAGTCGACGAACGGGTAGTCCTCGGGCAGCAGCTCGTTGAAGAGCGCGCGGCCCAGGCTGGTCCGCAGCCGGAAGGTGTCGCCGGGCTGGTACTCCGGCTCACCCTCCTCGGCGACCGGCGGCACCCAGCCACGCGGCGGCATGGTGCCGACCGGGAAGCGGATGTCGACCTTCGCCTGGAGCGACAGCTCGCGGGCGTCGAAGGCCATGGTGGCCTCGGCCGTGGAGCCGAACGCGCGGTCCGTGCCCTTGACGTTGCGGCCCTCTTCGTCCGTGGTGAGGAAGAAGAGACCCAGCACCATGTCCTGGGTCGGCATGGTGACGGGACGACCGTCGGCCGGCTTCAGGATGTTGTTCGAGGACAGCATCAGGATGCGGGCCTCGGCCTGCGCCTCCGCGGAGAGCGGCAGGTGCACGGCCATCTGGTCACCGTCGAAGTCCGCGTTGAACGCGGTGCAGACGAGCGGGTGGATCTGGATGGCCTTGCCCTCGACCAGCTGCGGCTCGAAGGCCTGGATGCCCAGGCGGTGCAGGGTGGGCGCACGGTTCAGCAGCACCGGGTGCTCGGCGATGACCTCTTCGAGGACGTCGTACACGACGGTGCGGCCACGCTCGACCATGCGCTTGGCCGACTTGATGTTCTGCGCGTGGTTCAGGTCCACCAGGCGCTTCATCACGAACGGCTTGAAGAGCTCCAGCGCCATCGCCTTCGGCAGACCGCACTGGTGCAGCTTGAGCTGCGGACCGACGACGATCACGGAACGCGCGGAGTAGTCCACGCGCTTGCCGAGGAGGTTCTGACGGAAACGACCCTGCTTGCCCTTGAGCATGTCGCTCAGGGACTTCAGGGGCCGGTTGCCGGGACCGGTGACCGGGCGACCGCGGCGGCCGTTGTCGAACAGCGCGTCGACGGCCTCCTGCAGCATCCGCTTCTCGTTGTTCACGATGATCTCGGGGGCGCCGAGGTCGAGGAGACGCTTGAGGCGGTTGTTGCGGTTGATCACACGGCGGTACAGGTCGTTCAGGTCGGAGGTCGCGAAGCGGCCACCGTCCAGCTGCACCATCGGACGCAGGTCCGGCGGGATGACCGGCACGCAGTCGAGCACCATGCCCTTGGGCTTGTTGCTGGTCTGCAGGAACGCGGAGACGACCTTGAGGCGCTTGAGCGCACGGGTCTTCTTCTGGCCCTTGCCGGTACGGATGATCTCGCGGAGGCGCTCGGCCTCCTCGTCGAGGTCGAAGGACTCCAGGCGCTTCTGGAGCGCCGCGGCGCCCATGCAGCCGTCGAAGTACGTGCCGAAGCGGTCACGCAGCTCGCGGTAGAGCAGCTCGTCGCCCTCCAGGTCCTGGACCTTGAGGTTCTTGAAGCGGCTCCACACCTCGTCGAGGCGGTCGATCTCGCGCTGCGCACGGTCGCGCAGCTGCTTCATCTCACGCTCGGCGCCTTCGCGCACCTTGCGGCGCACGTCCGCCTTGGCGCCCTCGGCCTCCAGCTCGGCCAGGTCGGTCTCGAGCTTCTTGGCGCGGGCCTCCAGGTCGGAGTCACGGCGGTTCTCGGTCTGCTGGCGCTCGACGGAGACGTGCGCCTCCAGGGACGGCAGGTCGCGGGTACGACGCTCCTCGTCCACGAACGTGATCATGTACGCGGCGAAGTAGATGACCTTTTCCAGGTCCTTCGGCGCGAGGTCCAGCAGGTATCCGAGGCGCGAGGGAACGCCCTTGAAGTACCAGATGTGGGTGACGGGAGCGGCAAGCTCGATGTGGCCCATCCGCTCACGACGCACCTTGGCGCGAGTGACCTCGACGCCGCAGCGCTCACAGATGATGCCCTTGAAGCGGACACGCTTGTACTTGCCGCAGTAGCACTCCCAGTCCCGGGTCGGACCGAAGATCTTCTCGCAGAAGAGTCCGTCCTTCTCGGGCTTGAGCGTGCGGTAGTTGATGGTCTCCGGCTTCTTCACTTCGCCGTGCGACCAGGTCCGGATGTCGTCCGCGGTGGCAAGGCCGATCCGCAGCTCGTCGAAGAAGTTGACGTCGAGCACTTGTCGTCAATCCCTCTTTCGGGGTCTCGTCAAAATCAATGGTCTGAACGGGTCCGGGGAGGGCCGGCCGCCTCGGGATGAGGCGGCCGGCCGGCCCGTCAGACCTCTTCGACGCTGCTCGGCTCGCGCCGGGACAGGTCGATACCGAGTTCCTCCGCCGCGCGGAAGACGTCCTCGTCCGTGTCGCGCATCTCGATGGACATGCCGTCCGAGGACAGCACCTCCACGTTGAGGCAGAGCGACTGCATTTCCTTGATGAGCACCTTGAAGGACTCGGGAATGCCGGGCTCGGGGATGTTCTCGCCCTTGACGATGGCCTCGTAGACCTTCACGCGGCCGGTCACGTCGTCGGACTTGATCGTCAGGAGCTCCTGGAGGGCGTATGCGGCGCCGTAGGCCTCAAGGGCCCACACCTCCATCTCACCGAAGCGCTGACCACCGAACTGTGCCTTACCACCCAGCGGCTGCTGGGTGATCATGGAGTACGGGCCGGTCGAACGCGCGTGCAGCTTGTCGTCGACCAGGTGGTGCAGCTTGAGGATGTACATGAACCCGACCGAGACCGGCTCCGGGAACGGCTCGCCGGAGCGGCCGTCGTAGAGCTGGGCCTTTCCGGAGGGCTGGACCAGGCGGTCGCCGTCGCGGTTGGGGATCGTGGCCTGGAAGAGGCCGGTGATCTCGTCCTCGCGCGCACCGTCGAAGACGGGCGTGGCGACGTTGGTGCCGGGGGCGACCTGGTCGGCGCCGATGTCCCGCAGGCGCTGGGCCCACTCGTCACCGAGGCCGGAGACGTCCCAGCCGCGGCTGGCGAGCCAGCCGAGGTGGATCTCCAGGACCTGTCCCGGGTTCATTCGGGACGGGACACCCAGCGGGTTGAGGATGATGTCGACCGGGGTGCCGTCCTCCAGGAACGGCATGTCCTCGATCGGCAGGATCTTGGAGATGACGCCCTTGTTGCCGTGACGGCCGGCGAGCTTGTCACCATCGGTGATCTTGCGCTTCTGCGCGACGTAGACGCGGACCAGCTGGTTCACGCCCGGCGGCAGCTCGTCGCCCTCTTCGCGGTCGAAGACGCGGACGCCGATGACCTTGCCGATCTCACCGTGCGGCACCTTCAGCGAGGTGTCGCGCACCTCGCGCGCCTTCTCGCCGAAGATCGCGCGGAGCAGGCGCTCCTCGGGGGTCAGCTCGGTCTCGCCCTTGGGCGTGACCTTGCCGACGAGGATGTCGCCGGCGACGACCTCGGCACCGATCCGGATGATGCCGCGCTCGTCGAGGTCGGCGAGGACCTCTTCGGAGACGTTCGGGATGTCCCGGGTGATCTCCTCCGGGCCGAGCTTGGTGTCACGGGCGTCGACCTCGTGCTCCTCGATGTGGATCGAGGAGAGGACGTCGTCCTGCACGAGGCGCTGCGACAGGATGATCGCGTCCTCGTAGTTGTGACCCTCCCACGGCATGAACGCCACGAGCAGGTTCTTGCCGAGGGCCATCTCACCGTTCTCGGTGGCCGGTCCGTCGGCGAGCACCTGGTCGGCCACGATCCGGTCGCCCTCGGAGACGACGACCTTCTGGTTGACCGAGGTGCCCTGGTTGGAGCGCATGAACTTGGCGATGCGGTACGTGGTGTACGTGCCGTCGTCGTTCGTGACGGTGATGTAGTCCGCGGAGACCTCCTGGACCACACCGTCCTTCTCCGCCTTGAGGACGTCACCGGCGTCGGTGGCGCAGCGGTACTCCATGCCGGTGCCGACGAGCGGCGCCTCCGACTTGATGAGCGGCACCGCCTGACGCATCATGTTCGCGCCCATGAGGGCACGGTTGGCGTCGTCGTGCTCCAGGAAGGGGATCATCGCGGTGGCGACGGACACCATCTGGCGCGGCGAGACGTCCATGTAGTCGACCTCCGTGCCGGGCACGTAGTCGACCTCCCCGCCACGGCGGCGGACCAGGACGCGAGGCTCGGTGAAGCGCAGCTCCTCGGAGAGGGTCGCGTTCGCCTGGGCGATGACGTAGCGGTCCTCCTCGTCGGCCGTGATGTAGTCGACGTCATCGGTGACCTGACCGTCGACCACCTTGCGGTACGGCGTCTCGATGAAGCCGAACGCGTTGACGCGGCCGTACGAGGCGAGCGAACCGATCAGACCGATGTTCGGACCTTCGGGGGTCTCGATCGGGCACATGCGTCCGTAGTGGGACGGGTGCACGTCTCGGACCTCGAAGCCGGCCCGCTCACGGGAGAGACCACCCGGGCCAAGAGCCGACAGGCGGCGCTTGTGGGTGAGACCCGACAGCGGGTTGTTCTGGTCCATGAACTGCGACAGCTGGCTGGTGCCGAAGAACTCCTTGATGGAGGCGACGACCGGCCGGATGTTGATCAGGGTCTGCGGCGTGATCGCCTCGACGTCCTGCGTGGTCATGCGCTCACGCACGACGCGCTCCATCCGCGCCAGGCCCGTACGGACCTGGTTCTGGATGAGCTCGCCGACGTTACGCAGACGACGGTTGCCGAAGTGGTCGATGTCGTCGGTCTCGACGACGATCTCCCGGCCGGACTCACCGGTCGTCTCGGTCTCACCGGCGTGCAGCTTGACCAGGTACTTGATGGTCGCGATGACGTCGTCCGAGGTGAGCACCCCGGCGTCCAGCGGCTCATCGGCGCCGAGCTTCTTGTTCACCTTGTAGCGGCCGACCTTCGCGAGGTCGTAGCGCTTCGGGTTGAAGTAGAGGTTCTCGAGCAGCGTCTGAGCGGCCTCGCGCGTCGGCGGCTCGCCCGGACGCAGCTTGCGGTAGATGTCGAGCAGTGCGTCGTCCTGGCCCTGGGTGTGGTCCTTCTCCAGGGTGGCGCGCATCGACTCGTACTCGCCGAACTCCTCCAGGATCTGCTCGGTGCTCCAGCCGAGCGCCTTCAGGAGGACGGTGACGGACTGCTTGCGCTTGCGGTCGATGCGGACACCGACCATGTCGCGCTTGTCGATCTCCATCTCCAGCCAGGCACCCCGGGAAGGGATGATCTTGGCGGAGAAGATGTCCTTGTCGGACGTCTTGTCGATCGAGGAGTCGAAGTAGACACCCGGCGAGCGGACCAGCTGCGACACGACGACACGCTCGGTGCCGTTGATGACGAAGGTGCCCTTGTTGGTCATGAGCGGGAAGTCGCCCATGAAGACCGTCTGGGACTTGATCTCGCCGGTCTCGTTGTTGGTGAACTCGGCCGTGACGAAGAGCGGCGCGGCGAACGTGAAGTCGCGCTCCTTGCACTCGTCGATCGAGTTCTTCGGGGGCTCGAAGCGGTGGTCGCGGAACGTAAGCGACATCGACCCGGAGAAGTCCTCGATCGGTGAGATCTCCTCGAAGATCTCCTCCAGGCCGGACTTGGTGGGGACGTCTTGTCCACTGTCCAGAGCAGCCTCGACGCGAGCCTTCCAGGCGGCGTTGCCCAGGAGCCAGTCAAAGCTCTCGGTCTGCAGCGCGAGGAGGTTCGGAACCTCGAGGGGCTCCTTGATCTTTGCAAAAGAGATGCGCAGCGGGGCGGTGCTGGCACCGTTGTTCGTATTCGCGGTCGAGGCGTTGCGCGAGGCGGCCAAGAGGGGGTCCTTCCGAGGGCTCGGACTCACTACGCGCGTACCGGTCCCACTCTGGCCACAGAGACAAACCGTTCCGAATCGGTCGTAAAACGACCAGGTCGGAGGGGGTCGGCCATCGGTGCTTCAGCGTGGGCATGCCCCTGGTGACGGGCAGGAGGCAGCTAACAGGCAGCGCAAAGGGTCAGTGTAGCCAAGCGGCACACTGATGTCCAGTCGGGGTTCTCAGAGACCCACGTTGCTCTCAACAGCTGTTCTCAACACCTATGTCTAGCCCTAGTCCTCGCGCGGGGTGCGCTCTTCTTTACTGCCCTCTTCACTCTCGATCCATGCCTCGGATACGGATCGAAGTGATGACGCGTCCTGAGAATTGCGCGCCGCGTCCGGTTCGTCAAGGCCCGCCGGTCCGATCGGACCTCCGGGAGCCTTCACCGGCCACCCCCGGGATGCCCGCAGGACGCCCCTGAGGGGCCCGCGAGAGGCGCACGGCGAAGATCACCCTACTCGTCGTCGGCGGAAGAGCAAGGCACCCGCCACGGGCACGCCGAAGGGCGACCACCCGAATGGGTGATCGCCCTTGGCGCGGGCACCTGAGGTGCCCAGGGAGTCCGGAGGACTCCCGAGGTGTTACTTGACCTCGACGGAAGCGCCGGCGGCCTTGAGGGACTCGGCAGCCTTCTCCGCGACGTCCTTGGCGACCTTCTCGAGGACCGGCTTCGGGGTGCCGTCGACGAGGTCCTTGGCTTCCTTGAGACCGAGCGAGGTGAGCTCACGGACGGTCTTGATGACCTGGATCTTCTTCTCGCCGGCACCGGTGAGGATGACGTCGAACTCGTCCTGCTCGGCCTCGGCCTCGGCCGGGGCGCCACCAGCGGCGGGGCCGGCGACGGCGACGGCCGCGGCGGCGGTGACGTCGAACTTCTCCTCGAAGGCCTTGACGAACTCGGAGAGCTCGATGAGGGTCATGCCTTCGAACTGCGCGAGCAGGTCGTCCTGGGACAGCTTCGCCATGATAGGCGTCCTTCCACTATTCGGCAGGTGCCGGATGTATATGTCGGCGGGCGTACGTGGAGCCCGCTGGACCGCTGAGCGAAATTACTCGGCGGCCTCGGCGGGAGCCGGAGTACCGGCACCGCCCTGCTCTTCCTTCTTGGCGCGAAGCGCTTCCGCGGTGCGGACGAACTTCGACGGCAGTGCCTGGAAGAGCTGCGCAGCCTGAGTCTGCTTGCCCTTGAAGGCACCGGCCAGCTTGGAGAGCAGAACCTCGCGGGACTCGAGGTCCGCGAGCTTCTTGATCTCATCGGCGGACAGCGCCTTACCGTCAAGGACACCGCCCTTGATGATGAGGTTGGGGTTGTCCTTGGCGAAGTCACGAAGACCCTTCGCCGACTCCACCGGGTCACCGGTGACGAAGGCAACCGCCGTCGGACCCGAGAACAGGTCGTCCAGCGTGTCGATCCCGGCCTCGTTGGCCGCAATCTTGGTCAGCGTGTTCTTCACCACGGCGTACTGGGCGTTCTCACCGAGCGAACGGCGCAGCTCCTTGAGCTGTGCCACGGTGAGACCCCGGTACTCGGTCAGCACGGCGGCGTTCGAGCTGCGGAACTGGTCCGTCAGCTCGGCTACCGCGGCAGCCTTGTCGGGCCTTGCCATGAGCGTCGGCCTCCTTCCGGGTGATGAGGACCGCTCAGAAGGGGCCGGGAAAGACGAAACGCCCCAGCACAAGTGCCAGGGCGCAGCTCGACCGAACAGAGTCCGGGAGCGTTCCACAGTCACCTGCGCAGGTCGTCCGATCTAGCGGAACCTTCGGTCACCGTCCCTCTGACGAGGCACAGCGACGACCAGCGGTCTTTGGCTTCTTGGTGAGAGTACGCGACCGGATGCGGGACGAGCAAATCCGTCCTCGTCCGTCCCTTGCGGGAGGTGTCAGGCGGTGCCGCCCGGGGTAGCGCCTGGCTGCTTCAGCATCTCCTTGAAGTCCACGGTGTCCGAGGCCGACGGCCTCTCGGAGGGGACCTCGGTGCCGTAGTCGCTGTAGAAGAACGTCGAGTTGAACGCGCCGGTCTTCATCTCGCCGCGCTCGGTCTTCTTCACCAGCAGGTCGTTCTTGTCGACCCAGATGTCGACGGTCTGGGTGGTCACCCCGGCCAGGGCGAGCTGCTCCTTGAACGCGGCCAGCTGCTTCGCGTCCAGGTCGCTGTTCTTCGCGGTCAGGTCGGCCACGTCGACCGTGCCGGAGTAGTGCGTCGCGGGAACCCCGCGGACGTCCTCCTGGCCGACCTTCTTCACGTCGCCGGAGGCCAGGAGCGCCTTCACGCCCTGCTCGGGCGTGCTGTTCTGGATCTGGTCCTTCATGACGTCGCCGGAGGCGCCGCCCAGCTCGGCGAGGTCCTTGTAGGAGTAGCGGATCCAGTGCTTCCCGCCGGTGTTGGCCGCCATGGCGTCGCCCATGTTGGCGTAGTACTCGTCCTTGAAGTAGCGCGCCTGGATCTTTCCGTCGCCACCGGTCTGCTTCAGGGCGTCGCCCATGGTGCCGCCGGTGTACGTGATGGCCAGCTCGCCCGAGAGCCCGTCGGCCCAGCCGATGGCCCCGGACTGCTTCATGGACATGACGCTGCCTATCTCCGCGGTGCCCTCGACCTTCGCCGACTGGGCGCCTCCGGTCTTCTGCTGCACCTGCTTCAGAGCGGCCACGGGGCTCGCCTTGGAGACGGCGCCCGCCTTGCCCTCTCCGGCACCGCCAGAGCCCTTCGAGCCGTCGGAGCCACTGCAGGCCGCTATCGACGTCAGTGCCGCCGCGGCGGCCAGAGCCGTGCCCATGCGTCGTGCCGTGCTCGTCCTCATGTACCCGTCCACCCCTCGTATCGTCCGTCGTTCCCGCACAACACTGGCACAGGGCACTGACAGACATGACTCCTTACGGATACGAGGACGGGCCCCGCACCTCGAAAGGTTGCGGGGCCCGTTCACACAGTGCACGCGTACGACGCGGCTACCGGGTGAGCATGGAAAGCTCAGACGGAGGCCGGGTCCTCCTCGACGAGGAGGTTGCGGGTGCGGTTGGCGTCCAGCGGGATGCCGGGGCCCATCGTGGTGGCCAGGGTGGCCTTCTTGATGTAGCGGCCCTTGGCGGCGGACGGCTTCAGACGGAGGATCTCGTCCAGCGCCGCTGCGTAGTTCTCCACCAGCTTGGTCTCGTCGAACGAGGTCTTGCCGATGATGAAGTGCAGGTTCGAGTGCTTGTCGACGCGGAACTCGATCTTGCCGCCCTTGATGTCGTTGACAGCCTTCACGACGTCGGGGGTGACGGTGCCGGTCTTCGGGTTCGGCATCAGACCACGCGGACCGAGCACGCGGCCCAGGCGGCCGACCTTGCCCATGAGGTCCGGGGTCGCGACGACGGCGTCGAAGTCCAGACGGCCCTTCGCCACCTCGTCGATGAGCTCGTCGGCGCCGACGATGTCGGCTCCAGCGGCTTCCGCGGCCGCAGCACGGTCACCGGTCGCGAAGACCAGGACCCGGGCGGTCTTGCCGGTGCCGTGCGGGAGGTTCACGGTGCCACGGACCATCTGGTCGGCCTTGCGCGGGTCGACACCCAGGGCAAAGGCGACCTCGACGGTGCTGTCGAACTTCGTGGAGGCGGTGTCCTTGGCGATACGGACGGCCTCGAGCGGGGCGTAGTTGCGCTCCCGGTCGATCTTGGCGTCCGCAGCGCGGAGGTTCTTGCTGCGCTTCACTTCTACTCCTGTGGTTTCAGAGTGTGGAGTCGTGGTGCGGACCAGCGCTTGGTCCTACCACTGGGGATTACGGGGCTGAATCAGCCTTCGACCGTGATGCCCATGGAACGGGCGGTGCCGGCAATGATCTTCGACGCGGCGTCGAGGTCATTGGCGTTCAGGTCGGGGAGCTTCGTCGTGGCGATCTCGCGGACCTGGGCGGCCGTCAGCTTGGCGACCTTGGTCTTGTGCGGCTCGCCGGAGCCCTTGTCCACACCCGCGGCCTTGAGGATCAGCTTGGCGGCCGGCGGAGTCTTCGTGATGAAGGTGAAGGAACGGTCGTCGTAGACCGTGATCTCCACCGGCACGACCATGCCACGCTGCGACTCGGTCGCGGCGTTGTAGGCCTTGCAGAACTCCATGATGTTGACGCCGTGCTGACCGAGCGCGGGGCCGACCGGCGGGGCCGGGTTCGCCGCACCGGCGTTGATCTGAAGCTTGATAAGCCCCGTGATCTTCTTCTTCTTGGGAGGCATTGCTCTCTCCGGGTCCTATGAGAGTGTTTCGCCGCCGATTCCGGTCATCCGGATGGAGGCATACCGCACAACGATAACGGGTATAGCTGCGCGACCAAAAACCCAGCAGGTCAGAGCGGCTGCGAAGCCCCTCTGACCTGCTGGGTAGGCATGTGTCCAGAAACCTGGCGGGAAGAGCTAGTTCTTCTGGATCTGGTCGAAGCTGAGCTCGACCGGGGTCTCGCGGCCGAAGATCTCGACGAGGCCCTTGACCTTCTTCGAGTCGGCGTTGATCTCGTTGATCGTGGCCTGCAGCGTGGCGAACGGACCGTCCGTGACGGTGACCGAGTCGCCGACCTCGAAGTCCAGCACCTGGACCTCGACCTTGCGGGACGGAGCCGGCTTGCCCTCGGCCTCGGCGGCCTCGCGGGCGGCCTTCTCCTCGGCCTCCGGGGCGAGCATCTTGACGATCTCGTCCAGGGTCAGCGGGTACGGGTCGTAGGCGTTGCCCACGAAGCCGGTGACGCCCGGCGTGTTCCGCACGACGCCCCAGGACTCGTTCGTCAGGTCCATGCGCACCAGCACGTAGCCGGGGAGCTTGTTCTGCCGGACGTTCTTGCGCTCGCCGTTCTTGATCTGGACGATTTCCTCTTCAGGCACCTCGGCCTGATAGACGAACTCCTCCACGTTCAGCGAGACGGCGCGCTGCTCCAGGTTGGCCTTCACGCGCTTCTCGTAACCGGCGTACGTGTGGATGACGTACCACTCGCCGGGGAGCGTGCGGAGCTCTTCGCGCAGGGCGGCGACGGGGTCGACGGGGGCGGCCGGCTCGGCCTCTTCCTCGTCGGCGCTCTCGTCGTCGGCCTCGTTTTCAGCGGCCTCGTCCTCAGCGGCCTCGTCCGTCTCGGCGGCGTCGTCCTCGTCGGACTCCTGCGCTTCCACGTTCACGGCGGCCTGCTCGGCGGGCTCGCCCGCGACGAGGTCGGCGGCCTCGGCCTGGTCCGGGTCCACGGAGTCAGCAGCCTCAACGATGTCGAGCTCGTCCTTGGCGGACTCGAAGGCGCCAGCCTCGGGCTCGACGGCGTCGTTCAGGTTCGGGTCAGACACGATGGCTGCTTCTTCCTGGATACAAAGGGTGGAACGTGCGAAAGGGGGGCCGGGTCGGACGCCTTCCGCGAGATCAGCCGAAGACGTACTTGATGACCCGGGCGAAGCCCATGTCGAGAACGGTAACAAGACCGATCATGACGACGACGAACACGATCACCACGGAGGTGTACGTCGTCAGCTGGCTACGGGTGGGCCAGACAACCTTACGGAGTTCCGCGACGATCTGGCGGTAGAACAGCGCGAGCCGACCCAGAGGGCCCTTCTTGCCGCGCTTGCCGCCCTTCCGAGTCTTCTTCTTCGACTCGGGAGCTTCATCCTCAGCATCAGGCATGTCGATGGAGCCCACGGCGTCCGTCACGCTACTCACCTGATTCCGGGTCGTGGCCGTGCCGCGCCCGGTGGAGCCGCACGGCTGTGCAATGAAGTACGTACATGCGCACACATCCTGGCGAAGGAGTGTGTAGCAGGGCCGGAGGGACTTGAACCCCCAACCGCTGGTTTTGGAGACCAGTGCTCTACCAATTGAGCTACGACCCTTTGTGGTTTCCACCAACCTACCGCATCTTTCCCGGTGACCGGGTGCAGGAACGGTGCGGCTGGTGAAGGCCAACGACAGGTGAGTGTACGTGTTCAGGGCCGCCGCGTCGAACAGACAGCGACCGACCGGTCCCGTCCGCATGCTGTCCGGCTCCTGTCCGGTCCCTGAAACCCCTGTGCCGACGGCTTTCGCGGTCTGGGAGCATGGGGCCATGAGCGCTGCAACTTCACCGTCCGAGCGCCGGGTTTCGGCCCGCATCGGTGCGATCTCCGAGTCCGCGACCCTCGCCGTCGACGCCAAGGCCAAGGCCCTCAAGGCCGCCGGGCGTCCGGTGATCGGCTTCGGGGCCGGCGAGCCCGACTTCCCGACGCCCGACTACATCGTCGACGCGGCGGTCGAGGCCTGCCGCAACCCGAAGTACCACCGCTACACCCCGGCCGGCGGGCTCCCCGAGCTCAAGGCCGCCATCGCGGAGAAGACCCTGCGCGACTCCGGCTACGAGGTCGACGCCAGCCAGATCCTGGTGACCAACGGTGGCAAGCAGGCCATCTACGAGGCCTTCGCCGCGATCCTCGACCCGGGCGACGAGGTCATCGTCCCCGCCCCGTACTGGACCACCTACCCCGAGTCGATCCGGCTCGCCGGCGGTGTCCCGGTCGAGGTCGTGGCCGACGAGACCACGGGCTACCGGGTCTCCGTCGAGCAGCTGGAGGCCGCGCGCACCGAGAAGACCAAGGTCGTCCTGTTCGTCTCGCCGTCCAACCCGACCGGCGCCGTCTACAGCGAGGCCGACGCCGAGGCCATCGGCCGCTGGGCCGTCGAGCACGGTCTGTGGGTGCTCACCGACGAGATCTACGAGCACCTCGTCTACGGCGACGCCACCTTCACCTCGCTCCCGGCGATCGTCCCCGAGCTGCGCGACAAGTGCGTCGTCGTCAACGGCGTCGCCAAGACGTACGCGATGACCGGCTGGCGGGTGGGTTGGATCATCGGCCCGCGGGACGTGGTCAAGGCCGCGACCAACCTCCAGTCGCACGCCACCTCCAACGTCTCCAACGTCGCCCAGGTCGCCGCGCTCGCGGCCGTCTCCGGCCCACTGGACGCCGTCGCCGAGATGCGCACCGCCTTCGACCGCCGCCGGGGGATCGTCGTACGGATGCTCAACGAGATCGACGGCGTGTTCTGCCCGGAGCCCGAGGGGGCCTTCTACGCCTACCCGGCGGTGAAGGACCTGCTCGGCAAGGAGATCCGCGGCAAGCGTCCGGCCACCACCGTCGAGCTGGCCGCGCTCATCCTGGACGAGGCCGAGGTCGCCGTCGTGCCCGGCGAGGCCTTCGGCACCCCGGGCTACCTGCGCCTGTCCTACGCCCTGGGCGACGAGGACCTGATCGAGGGCGTCTCGCGGATCCAGAAGCTGCTGGGCGAGGCCAAGGCCTGACCGGTCACGTCACCGCTCGAACGAAAGGCGCCCCCGGCCGCTGGAATCCTCCACCGGCCGGGGGCGCTTTTTCGTTCGAGGGGCACCCCTGAACGGGAAAGCGGCTACCGCTCCGGCCCGCCCGTGCGGCAGGATCTCCCAATGGAGCGTGATGTACGTCTGTTGCCAAAGGCCCACCTGCACCTGCACTTCACCGGGTCGATGCGGCCAACCACCCTGCTCGAACTCGCCGACAAGTACGGGGTCCATCTCCCCGACGCCCTGACCGGCGGAGAACCGCCCAAGCTGCGGGCGACCGACGAGCGTGGCTGGTTCCGTTTCCAGCGGCTCTACGACATCGCCCGGTCGTGTCTGCGGTCCCCCGAGGACATTCACCGCCTGGTGCGGGAGAGCGCCCAGGAGGATGTCGCGGACGGCTCCGGCTGGCTGGAGATCCAGGTCGACCCCACCTCGTACGCCCCGCTGCTCGGCGGGCTGATCCCGGCCATCGAGATCATCCTCGACGCCGTGGACAGCGCCGCCAGGGACACCGGCCTGGGCATGCGCGTGGTGATCGCCGCCAACCGGATGAAGCACCCGCTGGACGCCCGTACCCTGGCCCGGCTCGCCGTCCGCTACGCGGACCGGGGCGTCGTCGGCTTCGGGCTCTCCAACGACGAGCGGCGGGGAATGGCCCGCGACTTCGACCGGGCCTTCGCGATCGCCCGCGAGGGGGGCCTGCTGGCGGCTCCGCACGGCGGGGAGCTCGCCGGGCCCTCCAGCGTGCGCGACTGCCTCGACGACCTGGACGCCTCACGCATCGGGCACGGGGTCCGGGCCGCCGAGGACCCCCGGCTGCTGCGCAAGCTCGCCGAGCGCGGGGTCACCTGCGAGGTCTGCCCGTCGTCCAATGTGGCGCTCGGCGTCTACGAGAAGCCCGCCGACGTCCCCCTGCGCACTCTGTTCGACGCGGGCGTGCCGATGGCGCTGGGTGCGGACGACCCGCTGCTGTTCGGCTCCCGGCTGGCCGCCCAGTACGAGCTGGTGCGCCGCCACCACGGCTTCACCGACGAGGAGCTGGCCGAGCTGGCCCGCCAGTCGGTGCGCGGATCGGCGGCCCCCGTGGACGTACGGGGGAAGCTGCTCTCCGGGATCGACGACTGGCTGGCTAGCTGATCCCGGGCAGGCCCTGGGGGCCGATCCCGCCCAGCAGCGTGCGGGCCAGGGAGGCGGCGAACTCGTCCAGGGGCTGCGGGGGCGTGCCGCCGGGGAACGCGGCGTAGGCGAAGGCCCGCTGGGCGCAGGCGCCCAGCAGCAGGGAGGCGGCGGCGTAGGTGTCCGCGTCGGCCCGGACCCGGCCCGCGCCCTGCTCGGCGCGCAGATAGGCGTCGAGCTGCCGGATCGGCAGGTGGGGCCCGGTTTCGAGCCCTCCCACGCCCTCCTCGTGACGGCGCTTGAGCTGAGGTTCGGCGTACAGGGACGCGGCCATGGGAAAGGTCTGCTCGTAGAACAGCGCGGCCACCCGGGCGATCTCGGTGAGGTTGCCCTCGACCCTGCCCTCGCCCGCGCGCAGGTCTCCGAGGAGGTTCCCGAGCCGGGGCAGCCGCTCCGCGAGCACGGTGACGAACAGCTCCTCCTTGCCGGAGAAGTACTTGTAGAGCGCGGCCTCCGAGCAGCCGGCCGCCCGGGCGATCTCCTTGGTGGTGGTCCTGGCGAGGCCGATGGAGAGCATCAGCTCGTGCGCCGCGTCGACGATCCGGACGCGGGCGGGCTTCTGGTCCATGCGTGCTCCAACGGGCCGTGACCCGGAGATCTTGACGTCCGGGTGGGGAGCCACCCACCCTAGAGGTTAGTGAACACTCACCCACCAGGGGGCGCTATGAGAATCACCGTGTTCGGGGCGACCGGCGGCGTCGGTCAGGAGATCGTCGGGCAGGCACGCGCGGCGGGCCACGAGGTGACGGTCGTGGTCCGCGACCCGGACCGGCTCCCGGAGCCGCTGGACCGCGCGGCGCCGCACGCTGTCGTCCGGCTGGACGATCCGGCGGCGGTGCGGGCGGCGGTGGCGGGGCGGGACGCGGTCCTGTCGGGGCTGGGCTCGCGTGGCCGGAAGGCGAACGGCGTCGCCGAACGGCTGACCGGGCGGATCCTGACGGCGATGGAGGCCGAGGGCGCCCGGCGGCTGCTGGTGGTGAGCGCGGTGCCCGTGGGTCCGGAGCCGGTGGGCGACCCCCTGGTGGACCGGCTGACGCGCAGGGCGGTCGGCGCGGTCCTGGCGGAGCTGTACGCCGATCTCGCCCGGATGGAGGCGGCGTTGGCCCGCAGTGCGACGGAGTGGACCGCGGTACGGCCGCCGAGGCTCACGGACGGGCCGCTCACGGGCGTCTACCGGCAGGTCGTGGGCGGTACGCCGCGCGGCAGCCGGTCCATCTCCCGGGCCGACGTGGCACACGCCATGCTCGCGTTGGCCGTGGAACCGGCGGCTGTGCGGCAGGGTGTGGGCATCGCGTACTGACCCCGTACGTCTCCTGCGGGCCGACGCCCCCTACGGCCGACGCCTCCTACAGGCTGACGCCGACGGTCACCGGCTCGTTGACCAGGGTGACGCCGAAGGCCGCGTGCACCCCGGCGACGACCTCGCGGGCCAGGGCGAGCAGGTCCTCGGTGGTGGCCGCGCCCCGGTTGGTGAGGGCGAGGGTGTGCTTGGTGGAGATCCGGGCGGGGCCGGTGCCGTAGCCCTTGGTGAATCCGGCCCGGTCGATCAGCCAGGCCGCCGAGGTCTTGGTGCGTCCGTCCTCGGCGGGGAAGGCCGGAGGTGCCACGTCCGGGCCGAGGCGCTCGCCGACCCGGGTGAGGAAGTCCTGGAACGCGGCCGGTCCGAGGATCGGGTTGGTGAAGAAGGACCCCGCCGACCAGGTGTCGTGGTCCTCCGGGTCCAGCACCATGCCCTTGCCGGCGCGCAGCCGCAGCACGGTCTCGCGGGCGGCCGTCAGCGGGACGCGTTCGCCCTGCCCGACGCCCATGGCCCTGGCCGTTTCGGGGTACTTCAGGGGCGCGGAGAGCCCGGCCGCCTCTTCGAGCTCGAATCGGACACGCAGCACCACGAAGCGGTCGGGTTCGGCCTTGAAGCGGCTGTGACGGTACGAGAACGCGCACTCGGCGTTCGGAATCGTCACCGTCTCCTCGGTGCGCCGGTCGTAGGCGACGACCTCCGTGATGGTGGTGGACACCTCCTGTCCGTACGCGCCGACGTTCTGGATGGGCGTCGCGCCCGCGGATCCGGGAATGCCGGCCAGGCACTCGATGCCCGCGAGGCCCGCCTCGACGGTCCGGGCGACGGCGTCGGTCCACACCTCGCCGGCCGCCAGCTCCAGGGACGTACCCGACAGCGCAAAGCCCTTGGTGGCGATCCGCAGGGCGGTGCCGTCGAAGCCCTTGTCCCCGATGACCAGGTTGGAGCCGCCGCCGATCACCAGCAGCGGGGTGCCGCTCGCGTCGGCCTCGCGCACGGCGGCGATCACCTCGGCGTCGGTCGTGGCGGTCAGCAGCCGGGCGGCGGGGCCGCCGAGCCGGAAGGTGGTCAGGGGGGCGAGGGGGGCGTCGTGGAGTTCCTGCACGGGGACAAGAGTACGGTCCGCGCCCCCGCAGCTCGTGCGGGGCCACGGGCCGTCCCGGGGGCCGGGGCGCCTCCGGCGGACCCGGCCGGGGTCCGCCGGTCACAGCCGGGGCGGGTCAGGCGCCACCGGCTCGACGAGCACAGGTGAGGGGCGCCCCTCCGCAGGAGGAACGCCCCTCACCTCCGGCCACCGCGCCGGTACGTCTCAGGCGAGCCGGACCACGGCCCGGGACATGCCCAGCACCTTCTTGCCGTCGCACAGGGCGACCAGGTCCACCCGGACCAGGTTGTCGTCCAGCTTCGCCGCGACCTTGCCGCTGACCTCGATCAGCGCGCCCTCGTCGTCGTTGGGCACGACGACCGGCTTCGTGAAACGCACCCCGTAGTCGACGACCGCGCCCGGGTCGCCGGCCCAGTCCGTGACCACCCGGATCGCCTCGGCCATCGTGAACATGCCGTGCGCGATCACATCCGGCAGCCCGACCTCGCGCGCGAACTTCTCGTTCCAGTGGATCGGGTTGAAGTCGCCCGAGGCGCCCGCGTACTGCACGAGCGTGGCCCGCGTCACCGGGAACGACCGCGCCGGCAGCTCCGTACCGACCTCGACCGACCCGTAAGAGACCTTCGCCGTCATCACGCCTCCTCGGCGGCGCGTGCCACCAGCTTCATCAACGTCGTGACCACCAGTTCACCGGCCTCGTCGTGCACATCCCCGCGGACGTCCAGAATGTCGTTGCCGGCGAGGGACTTGATGGCCTCGATCGTGGACGTGACCGTCAGCCGGTCCCCCGCCCGTACCGGACGCACGTAACGGAACTTCTGGTCGCCGTGGACGACCCGGCTGTAGTCCAGGCCCAGCTGCGGGTCCCGCACCACCTCTCCGGCGGCCCGGTAAGTGATCGAGAAGGCGAACGTGGGCGGCGCGATCACATCGGCGTGACCGAGCGCACGGGCGGCCTCCGCGTCGACGTACGCCGGATGGGGGTCACCCACCGCTTCGGCGAACTCGCGGATCTTCTCCCGGCCGACCTCGTACGCCGGAGTGGGCGGATAGGTCCGCCCCACGAAGGACTGGTCGAGCGCCATGAGCTCGCTACCTCCTGAGAAACCTGGTGAAAGACGAATAAGGGCACGCCCCCTGCGGGAACGGCCCCCTACAACGACACGAGGCCGCCCCCAGAGGGGACGGCCTCGTGTACGAGCCTGATTCAGCGCGTTTCGCGGTGCGCGGTGTGCGAGTTGCAGCGCGGGCAGTGCTTCTTCATCTCAAGACGGTCCGGGTTGTTACGCCGGTTCTTCTTGGTGATGTAGTTCCGCTCCTTGCACTCCACGCAGGCCAGCGTGATCTTCGGGCGGACGTCGGTGGCAGCCACGTGAGTGCTCCTTGGACGGACGGTGGACGGATGAACGCATAAAAGGGTAGCCGATCGAAGGACCGACCCAGCAATCGGCTACCGTTAGTAGCGGTGACCGGACTTGAACCGGTGACACAGCGATTATGAGCCGCTTGCTCTACCGACTGAGCTACACCGCTTTGATGACGAGCTCCCCCGCCGAAGCGGAGGTTCCCGATCACCAGAGCCCCAATGCGGAATCGAACCGCAGACCTTCTCCTTACCATGGAGACGCTCTACCGACTGAGCTATTGGGGCGAGCGAGGAAGACATTACACGGTCCCCCGCCGGTTGCCCAAATCCGTTTGCGCCGCCCTTTCCGGCCCTCCGTCCGGGGCCGCCCACACCCCCTGATCAGGCCTTGATCCAGGCCGCGTCCACCTCGGGAACGGGCCCGGCCGGCGGCCGGCGCAGGCGCACCGGTACGACTATTCCGCTCCTCCCGGACGCCGCCCCCGGGCGCCCCTAGGGTGTGGTCACTCCGTGTGATCTTGCACCCCTCCCAGGAGCGCGATGCCTGACAGCCAGCCACGGCGGCCCGACGACAACGCGCCCGACAGCGCCGACGCGGCCACCACCGCCGACAGCCCCGCCCTCGTCCTCGGCGGCGCCCGTCTCGCCGATGGCCGAACCGTCGACGTACGCCTGAGCGGCAGCCGGATCGAGGCCGTCGGCACCGCGGGCAGCCTCACCGCCAGCGGCCCCCGCATCGACCTCCGCGGCTATCTCCTGCTCCCCGCCCCTGCCGAACCCCACACCCACAGCGACACCGCCCTCACCGCCGCCGGCGCGGGCCCCGACAGCGCCGGCCCGGCCTCCCACCGCGCCGAGGACATCCAGCGCCGCGCCACCGAGGCCGCCCTCCTCCAGCTCGGCCACGGCGCCACCGCCCTGCGCACCCACGTCCGCGTCGGCGACGTCCAGGGCCTCGCCCCGCTCGAAGCCGTCCTGGGGACCCGGCGCGCCCTGCGCGGCCTCGCCGACGTCATGCCCGTCGCGGTCCCCCGGCTCCTCACCGGCATCGCCGGGGCGGACAGCCTGGCGATGCTCCGGGACGCGGTGAAGATGGGCGCGGCCGTCGTCGGCGGCTGCCCCGACCTCGACCCGGACCCCACGGGCTACACCGAGGCCGTCCTGGAGATCGCGGCCGAGCACGGCTGCCCCGTGGACCTGCACACCGACGGCGACGACCCCGCCCGCCTGGCACGGCTCGCCGTGATGGCCGCGGGCCTGCGCCCCGGCGTCACCCTCGGCCCCTGCGGCGGCCTGGCCCACCTGCCCCTGGACGCCGCGGCCCGGGCCGCCGACCAGCTCGCCGCCGCCGGGATCACCGTGGTCTGCCTGCCCCAGGGCGGCTGCGCCGGCGCGGAGCGCCGCACGACCGCCCCCGTACGCCTGCTGCGCTCCGCCGGCGTACGCGTCGCGGCGGGCAGCGGTGCGCTGCGGGACACGGCCAACCCGGTCGGTCGCGGCGATCCGCTCGAAGCCGCCTACCTCCTCGCCTCCCAGGCGGGGCTCCGCGCCGAACAGGCGTACGCCCTGGTCTCCACGGCCGCCCGCGCGGCCCTCGGCCTGCCCGACGTGCGCGTCGAGGCGGGCTTCCCCGCCGAACTCCTCGCCGTACGCGGCGAACGGCTCTCCGCGGTGCTCTCCCTCGCCTACAGCCGCATCGTCGTCCACGGCGGACGGGTCGTCGCCCGCACCAGCGCCGTACGCGAGTACTGCGACTCCGACGGAGACGCCGCCACGGGGCTCGGCGGACTCCCGCGGCAGGGGCGGCCCGACTCCGGCGCCGGCCCGAGGAACTGAGCGCGACCGGGTTCCCGGGCGTACGGTCGGTGGTATGCGCATTGTCATCGCAGGTGGACACGGACAGATCGCACTGCGGCTGGAGCGGCTGCTCGCCGCACGCGGGGATGAGGCCGTAGGAATCATCCGTAACCCCCAACAGAGTCAGGACCTGACCGAAGCCGGCGCCCAACCCGCCGTGCTGGACCTCGAATCGGCCACCGTGGAGCAGACCGCGGAAGTGCTGCGCGGAGCGGACGCGGCGGTCTTCGCCGCGGGCGCGGGGCCGAACAGCGGTGTCGCCCGGAAGGACACCGTCGACCGCGACGCGGCCGTGCTGTTCGCCGACGCGGCCGAGGCGGCGGGCGTCCGCCGCTATCTCGTCGTCTCCTCGATGGGCGCCGACCCGGACCACCCGGGCGACGAGGTATTCGACGTGTATCTGCGGGCCAAGGGCGCCGCCGACGCCGACGTACGCTCCCGCACCGCGCTGGACTGGACGATTCTGCGCCCCGGCATGCTGACCAACGACGCGGGCACCGGGCAGGTCGTCCTGGCCGCCTCGACGGGCCGCGGCCCGATCCCCCGCGACGACGTGGCGGCCACGCTGCTGGAGCTGCTGGACACCCCGGCGACGGCGGGCCTCACCCTCGAAGCGATCTCCGGGAACGTGCCGGTGACGGTGGCCGTGAAGGACGTCGCGGGCAACTGATCAGCGGCGGGACTCCTGGCGGGAACTCCGCGCCCGGACAACGACGAAGCCCCCGACCGGAAGAACCGGTCGGGGGCTTCGTTCGCGTGGCGGCGCCAGGGTTCGAACCTGGGTAGGCTGAGCCGGCAGATTTACAGTCTGCTCCCTTTGGCCACTCGGGCACACCGCCTCGAACGACGCGTTGGATCTCGTGGTGAGTTCCTTGGCGACGACGTAAACGATACCTGATGGTCAGGGGTGCTCCGCCACCTGATTGATCAGCGGCCGGAGGGGGCGGCGGTGGCTAGGCTTGCGCTGTATCCACAGCATTCGACGCAAGGAGCCACACGTCATGGCCGACTCCAGTTTCGACATCGTCTCGAAGGTCGAGCGGCAGGAGGTCGACAACGCCCTCAACCAGGCCGCCAAGGAGATCTCCCAGCGTTACGACTTCAAGGGCACGGGCGCCTCGATCTCGTGGTCGGGCGAGAAGATTCTGATGGAGGCGAACGGCGAGGAGCGCGTCAAGGCCATCCTCGACATCTTCCAGTCCAAGCTGATCAAGCGCGGAATCTCGCTGAAGTCGCTGGACGCCGGCGAGCCGCAGCTCTCCGGCAAGGAGTACAAGATCTTCGCCACGATCGAGGAGGGCATCTCCCAGGACAACGCCAAGAAGGTGGCGAAGATCATCCGCGACGAAGGCCCCAAGGGCGTCAAGGCGCAGGTCCAGGGTGACGAGCTGCGGGTCAGCTCGAAGAGCCGGGACGACCTCCAGGCCGTGCAGGCGCTGCTGAAGGGGCAGGACTTCGACTTCGCGGTGCAGTTCGTGAACTACCGGTGATCAACCGCTTCGATCCGCACGGGCGTTGCCGGATCGCTTGAGCCGAACTGAAGCCGAACTGGGCTGAGCTGAGCACAACGGGGGCACACCGCCGAGGCCGACCTCGACGGCGTGCCTCTTCGTGTGCCGGGCCCCGGGGCGCGGGTGCCATGTCCGAATACCGCCGGTGAGGGCACGGTGAGCGGGCGCAGACTGGCCGTACCGACCGGGGAAGTGAGAAGACATGACGACGACGGTGTACACGCGGGTGGAGAGCCCGCTGGGTGAGCTGCTGCTGGTCGGCGAGACAGTGGCGGACGGGCCGGATGCGGCCGGTGCGGCTAGTGCCCTGCTGTGCTCGGTTTCGATGCCCGGTCAGAAGGGCGGCGCGGTCGTCCAGGACGGATGGCTCCACGCTCCCGAGGCGTTCGCTGAGGTCGCCCGGCAGTTGGAGGCGTACTTCGCGGGGCGCTCGACGCGGTTCGACGTGCCGCTGGCGGAGGGAACGGGCACGGAGTTCCAGCGGCGGGTCTGGGCGGTGCTGGAGTCGATCCCGTACGGGAGCACGGTGTCGTACGGGGAGGTCGCGGCGCTGGTCGGGGCCTCCGGTGCGGGGGTGCGGGCGGTGGGCACGGCGATCGGGCGCAATCCGTTGCTCGTCGTGCGGCCGTGTCACCGGGTGATCGGGGCGGACGGGGCGCTGCGCGGGTACGCGGGCGGGCTGGAGCGGAAGAAGCTGCTGCTGGGGATCGAGGGCGGGGCGGGCTGAGCCGTGGCGCCAGGGCTTCCGCCGTCCTCGGACGGCCTGTTCCGGCGGGAGCGGAGGGTGGTCGCGCCGGGGGCCGTCCATGTTCCGGAGTGGCTGCCGGTGGAGCGGCGGGCGGAGTTGGTCGCGGCGTGCCGTCAGTGGGCGTCGGGGCCGGTCCCGTTGCGGCACACGGTGCTGCCGGGCGGTGGGGTGATGTCGGTGCGGACGGTGTGTCTGGGGTGGCACTGGCAGCCGTACCGGTACGCGCGTACGGCTGACGACGTGAACGGCGCCAGGGTGGCCGCGTTCCCGGACTGGCTGGGCGACCTGGGGCGGGCGGCGGTGGCCGAGGCGTACGGGGACGAGGATGCGGCGGAGGCGTTCGCACCGGATACCGCGCTGATCAACTTCTACGACGACACCGCGCGGATGGGGATGCATCAGGACAAGGAGGAGCGGTCGAGCGCTCCTGTGGTGTCGTTGAGCATCGGGGCGAGGTGTGTGTTCCGCTTCGGGAACACGGAGGGACGCGGGCAGCCCTACACGGATGTGGAGTTGGCGTCCGGGGATCTGTTCGTCTTCGGCGGGCCGTCGCGTTTCGCGTTCCACGGGGTGCCGAGGGTGTACGCGGGACCGGCCGACCCGGCAGCGGGGCTGCGGGCCGGCCGGTTGAACATGACGTTGCGGGAGACCGGGATGACGTCACGGGACGTGCGGTAGGGCGCGGTGCGCGTGCCGTTCACGGGTCCCCGCGTCCGCCCCGGTCAGCGGCGTTCGCGGGAGTTGCCGAACAGCAGCCGGTAGGCGATGAGCAGGACCAGAGAGCCGGCGACGGCGGCGATCCAGGTCGCGGTGTCGTAGAAGTCGTTGCTGATGGGGCGGTCGAGGAACTTGCTGGAGAGCCAGCCTCCGACGAAGGCCCCGGCGATGCCGATCAGGGTGGTGCCGATGATGCCGCCCGGGTCGCGTCCCGGGAGGAGGATTTTCGCTATGACTCCGGCGAGCAGCCCGAGAATGATCCAACTGATGATGCCCATGTCGCCGCACCTACCCCTTGCTTCGTCCTGGAATCCAAGACGTCACGGGCAGGTGTTCGGTTGCCCCGGGGCCGACCGGGTCCGGGCCAGGCCGGGCCGGGGCCGGGATCTCGCCGGGCTACCGGGCGGCGAAGGGCTGGTCCGTGCGGACGATCTCCTTGCCGAAGGGCATGAGGGAGACGGGGATCAGCTTGAAGTTGGCGATGCCCAGGGGAATGCCGATGATCGTGATGCACAGCGCGATGCCGGTGGTGATGTGGCCGAGGGCGAGCCACCATCCGGCGAGGATCAGCCAGAGAACGTTCCCCACGCAGGAGGGCGAGCCCGCGTCCCGGCGGTCGACGACGGTGTAACCGAACGGCCAGAGGGCGTAGACGCCGATCCTGAAGGCGGCGAGCCCGAAGGGGATGCCGATGATGGTGATGCAGAGCAGGAGGCCCGCGAGCAGGTAGCCGAGGAACATCCAGAATCCGCAGAGGATCAGCCAGATGACGTTCAGGATGGTTTTCACGGGCGATGACCTGCCATCTGTTCTAGTCGGGCGATCCGCTCCGCCATCGGCGGGTGGGTGGAGAACATCTTCGCCATTCCCTGGCCGGGACGGAACGGGTTCGCGATCATCATGTGGCTCGCGGTCTCGATCCTGGGTTCGGGCGGCAGCGGGAGCTGTTTCGTCCCCGCGTCGAGCTTGCGCAGGGCACTGGCGAGGGCCAGGGGGTCGCCGGTGAGCTGGGCCCCGGAGGCGTCGGCCTCGTACTCCCGGGAGCGGCTGACGGCGAGCTGGATGACGGAGGCGGCCAGCGGCCCCAGGATCATGATCAGGAGCATGCCGAGGAGACCGGGCCCCTCGTCGTCGTTGGAGCGGCCCACCGGGATGAGCCAGGCGAAGTTGACCAGGAACATCACGACGGAGGCGAGGGCTCCGGCGACGGACGAGATGAGGATGTCCCGGTTGTAGACGTGGCTCAGCTCGTGGCCGAGGACGCCGCGCAGCTCGCGTTCGTCGAGGATCTGGAGGATGCCCTCGGTGCAGCAGACTGCGGCGTTGCGCGGGTTGCGGCCGGTGGCGAACGCGTTGGGCGCCTGCGTCGGGGAGATGTAGAGGCGCGGCATGGGCTGACGGGCCGCGGTGGAGAGCTCGCGGACGATGCGGTAGAGCTGCGGCGCCTCGAACTCGCTGACGGGTCGGGAGCGCATGGCCCGCAGGGCGAGCTTGTCGCTGTTCCAGTACGCGTAGGCGTTGGTGCCGACGGCTACCAGGAGCGCGACGACGAGACCCGTACGTCCGAAGAAACTGCCGATGACGATGATGAGTGCGGACAGTCCCCCGAGGAGTACGGCGGTCTTCAGCCCGTTGTGCCGGCGGTGCACGGTACGCCCTCCAAGTGGTGCAGCAGGGGAACCCTTTGCATGGTGGTGCTCCACTCCCCAGTGGAGCCTCCTGTACTGGTCAACGCCAGGCGAGAGGAGCTAGTTCCCTTGTGCGTGCGGCCGGAGGGCGGGGCGGTGCCGCGTGTTCGCGCCGGTCGGGCGCTCGGCCCCGTACGGAGTGGCGCTGGTCCGTACGGGTGGCGGGGGCCCTCGTGGGGCGACGGTCCTACGGGTGTTCGTGCGCCGTTGCTCGGTCAGTGGCCGCCGTGCGGTCGGTGTTGCCGCGCGGAGGTCGGTGCCGTGGTGCGGTCGGTGGCCGCCGCGCGGTCGGTGCTGCTGTGCGGGTCAGTGGCCGCCGTGCGGTCGGTGTCGCTGTGCGGGTCAGTGCTGCTGTGCGGGGAGCTTGGCGAGGGAGAGCGCCTCGGGGTCGGGCTCGACCTCGCTGGTGCAGTGCCCGCAGCGGGAGGCGACGGCGGGGATCTCGCTGAAGCAGCGCGGGCAGTCGCGGAGGGCGGCCTTGATGTTGACGGCCTCCTCCTCTTCTTCCTTGGTGAAGCGGTTCTGCACCTTGGCCATGGGGACCACGACGCAGAAGTACAGCACCGCGGCGGTGATCAGGAAGGCGATCGCGGCGGCGATGAAGAGGCCGTACGGGAACACGACGCCGTCGATTTCGTAGGAGGCCTTGCTGAAGTCTCCCGTGCCGCGCGTGGCGAGGCCGATCAGCGGCGTGATGAAGGCGTTGCTGAAGCCCGTGACGACGGCGGTGAAGGCGGCCCCGACAGCGAGACCGATCGCCATCGAGATGACGTTCCCGCGCAGGATGAAGTCCTTGAACCCGTTCAGCACTGCTCTCTCTTTCCTCTTGCTCCCGACACGTCCACGCCGATTACGTGACGTATGCAGCCAAGACCATGCCCTGCGGCGGGGGCCGTGGGCAAACCGATCTTCCGGGGCCGGAGGGCTTCAGAAGAGGCTGACGGAGGCGAAGCGCAGGACGGCCTGCGGGACCCCGGAGAGCAGGATTCCGGCGGTGGCGGTGAGCACGATCGCCGTGGTGAGCGGGGTGGGGGTCCGGTGGCGGCGTGGCGGAACGGAGGCCGTGGTTCCGGTGGCGGTCCCGGTGGTTTCCGGGGCGCCCTCGGGCTCCCGGAAGAGGATCGCGGTCCACTGAAGGTAGTAGTAGAGAGCGATCACCACGTTGACGGCCATGACGACGGCGAGCCAGCCGAGGCCCGCGTCGACGGCCGCGGAGAAGACGGTGACCTTCGCGAAGAGCCCGATGATGCCGGGCGGCAGTCCGGCCAGGCAGAGCAGGAAGAACCCGAGGGCCAGGGCCGCGAGCGGACGGGTGGCGTACAGCCCCCGGTAGTCGGAGAGCCTGTTGCCGGGGTGGGTACGGGCGACGACGGCGGCGACAGCGAACGCGCCCAGGTTCACGACGGCGTACATGAGGGCGTACGCCACGGTGGAGCCGATCTGGTCGTCGCTGGAGTACGCGGCGGCGGCGATCGGGACCAGGAGATAGCCGGCCTGGGCGACCGAGGACCAGGCGAGGAGGCGGACGGCGCTGCGGGCGCGGGCGGCGTTCTGGCGGAGGGCCGCGACGTTGCCGACGGTCATGGTGAGGGCGGCGAGGACGGCGAGTGCGGGCCCCCAGACGTCGGCGTAGGAGGGGAACGCGACGACGGTGACCAGAATGAGCCCCGAGAACCCGACGGCCTTCCCCACGACGGAGAGATACGCGGCGATCGGGAGGGGCGCGCCGACGTAGGTGTCGGGGACCCAGAAGTGGAAGGGCGCGGCGGCGGTCTTGAAGGCGAAGCCGACGAGAGTGAGGGCGACGCCGGTCTTGGCGAGGGTGTCGAGCACCGGGGGCACGTCGTCGAGGCGGGTGGCGATCTCGGTGAGGTGCAGGGTGCCGGTGGCCGCGTACACGAAGCTGACGCCGAGCAGCATGACGGCGGTGGCGACGACGGAGGAGAGGAAGAACTTCAGCGCCGCCTCGGAGGAGCGCCGGTCGCCGCGCACGATGCCGACGAGGGCGAACGCGGGCAGCGAGGCGACTTCAAGGGCGACGACGAGCGTGGCGAGGTCGCGCGAGGCGGGCAGCAGAGCGGCCCCGGCGGCGGAGGCCAGGAGCAGGAACCAGTACTCCCCCGCCGGCAGTTTCCGGGTGTCGTCGAGCGAGAGCAGGACGGTGAGGAACGCGCCGCCGAGGACGAGGGCCTGGATGACGAGGGTGAAGTGGTCGGCGGTGTAGCCGCAGGCCTGGGTGCCGGTGGTGACGCAGAAGGTGGCCCGGTCCCCGGCGCGCAGGGGGATCAGGAGCGCCAGGGCGGCGGCGAGGGCGGTGAGGGCGCCGTAGCCGAGGAGTCGCTTGCGGTGCGCGGGCAGGAACAGGTCGGCGACCAGGACGACCAGGGCGGCCAGCGCGGTGAGGGTGGGGGGCGCGATGGCGAGCCAGTCGATGGACTGGACGAGGCTGGGGGCATCAGCCGCGACGAGGATGCCGGCGGCGTCGCCCGTGCCGGAGGCCGGGCCGGGGGTGGTGCTGAGGGCCTCGGTCACGACTTGCCTCCTGCGAGGAGCTGCTGCACGGCCGGGTCGGTGAGGCCGAGGAGGACGGCGGGCCAGAGGCCGGCGAGGACGGTGAGCGCGGCGAGCGGGGTCCAGGTGGCGGCTTCGTACGTCTGGATGTCGGCGAGCTGCGGGGTGGTGGATGCTGCGGGCCCGGTGCCGGCGGCCTCGGACGGCTGGAGGCCGGACGGCTGGAGGCCGGACGGCTGGAGGCCGGACGGCTGAGGGCCGGACGGCTGGGGGCCGGAGGCTGCTTGCGGGCTGTCCGCCGCCCGCAGGGCCCGGTCGTCGGGTGACAGCCGGGGGTGGGGCGGGTGCTCGCCCATGCAGACGCGGCGGACGACGATGAGCATGTACGCGGCGGTGAGCAGGGTCCCGAACGCCCCGATGGCCATGAAGGTGCGGAACGCGGGGCGGCTGAGGCCTTCGGCGGGGCTGTACGCGCCGAACAGGGTGAGCATCTCGCCCCAGAATCCGGCCAGCCCGGGGAGGCCGAGCGAGGCGATGGCGGCGAAGGCGAGCAGGGCGCCGAGGCGGGGCGCCCGGCCGTAGAGGGCGGCCCCGGTCGCTCCGGCGAGGGTGTCGAGGTCGGCGGTGCCGTAGCGGTCTTTGACGGCGCCGACCAGGAAGAACAGCAGGCCGGTGATGAGGCCGTGGGCGATGTTGGCGAAGAGCGCGCCGTTGACTCCGGTGGGGGTCATGGTGGCGATGCCGAGCAGGACGAAGCCCATGTGGCCGACGGACGAGTAGGCGATGAGCCGCTTGAGGTCGCCCTTGGCGCCGGTACGGGCCAGGGCCAGGCAGGCGAGGGAGCCGTAGACGATGCCGACGACGGCGAACGCGGCGAGGTAGGGCGCGAAGGTCCGCATGCCGTCGGGCGCGATCGGGAGCAGGATCCGGACGAATCCGTACGTTCCCATCTTCAGCATCACGCCGGCGAGGAGCACCGACCCGACGGTGGGGGCGGCCGTGTGGGCGTCGGGGAGCCAGCTGTGCAGGGGCCACATCGGGGTCTTCACGGCGAGGCCGAGGCCGATCGCGAGTACGGCGATGACCTGCACTGATGTGGTGAGGCCCCGGCCGTTGTCAGTGGCGAGTGCCACCATGTCGAAGGTGCCGCTCTTCAGCCCGATGAGGAGGATGCCCAGCAGCATGACGACCGAGCCGAGCAGGGTGTAGAGGATGAACTTCCAGGCGGCCGCCTGCCGTTGGCCGCCGCCCCAGCGGGCGATGAGGAAGTACATCGGGATGAGGACCATCTCGAAGGCGAGGAAGAAGAGCAGCAGGTCGAGGACGGCGAAGGTGGCGAGGGTGCCCGACTCCAGGACGAGGACGAGGGCGACGAAGGCCTTCGGTGAGGGGCCCGCGGGCAGCTTGAAGTAGCTGTACAGCGCGCAGAGGAAGGTCAGCAGGGCGGTCAGGAGCAGGAGGGGGAGCGAGATGCCGTCGATGCCGAGGTGGATGCGGACGTCGAGCGCCGGGATCCAGCTGATGTCGGTGGTCGCCTGCATCGTGGCGGGGTGGTCGTGGTCGAAGCCGACGGCCAGGACGATCGCGGCGATGAGGACGGCGCCGGTGATGGTCACGCCGTGGCGGAGCACGGCCTGGTCGGGGTTCTTCCCCTTGAGCCCGGGCGGGGCGGGGAGCAGGGCCGCGACGGCGCCGAGGAGCGGGGCGACGACGACGAACGCCAGGAGGAACTGCATCACGGACGCACTCATATCGATCACGGTCACGACCCCGCGTTGACGTTGGCGAAGACGACGGCGGCGATCGCCAGGACGAGGGACCCGGCGAGCAGGGCGCCGGCGTAGGTCTGCACGTTGCCGGTCTGGGCCCGGCGGACGGCGGTGCCGAGGAGGCGCGTGACGGCGCCCGATCCGTTGACGTAGGTGTCGACGACCTCGCGGTCCAGGAAGCGGACGAGGCGGGCGGCACCCTGGACGGGCCGGACGAACAGCACCGTGTACAGGGCGTCGAGGTGGAAGCCGGTGGCCGCGTGGCGGTGCAGCCGCCCGAGGAGAAGCCTGCCGGGGTCGGCCGGGTCGGGGGCGTCCGCGATGGTGCCGTAGACGGCGGTGTGGGACGTCATGGCCTCGGCTTCGACGAGGGCGGGTTCGACACCGGGGTGGGCGGCGACGGCGCCGATGGGGGTGCGGGCGGCGAGGGCGGCGGTGTGCCGCCACGCGCCGTAGGTGACAAGACCGCCGATAAGCGTGACGCCGGTGGAGAGGACGGCGGTGGTGAGCGACGGCGTGAGGCCGTGCCCGTCGAACCAGTCGCCGATCATGCCGACGGTGAGGCCGAAGGCGATGGTGGGTACGGCCAGGATCCACAGGACGGAGGTCATGGCGGCGGGCTGCTTGCCGTGGTCGGGGAGTTCCGCGCCGCGCCCGCGGAAGGCGAGGAGCCAGAGGCGTACGGCGTAGGCGGCGGTGAGGACGGCGGCGAGGAGCCCGGCGACCAGGATCGTCCAGCCGGCGGCGGCCGGGGCGACGCTCCGGTCTCCGAGGGCGGTGTGCTCGGCGGCGACGAGCACGGCTTCCTTGGAGAAGAAGCCGGCGAACGGCGGGATGGCGGCCAGCGCGAGGAGCGCGACGGTCATCGTCCAGAAGGCGTCCGGGATGCGGCGGGCGAGGCCTCCCATCCGGGACATGGCGGCAAGCGAGTTGGTGCCCGCGGCGTGGATGACGACGCCCGCGGCGAGGAAGAGGACCGCTTTGAACGCACCGTGCGAGATCAGGTGGAAGACGGCCGCGCCCCGGTCACCGACGGCCAGGGCGCCCGACATGTAGCCGAGCTGGCCGATGGTCGAGTAGGCGAGGACGCGTTTGATGTCGTCCTGGGCGAGGGCGGCGAGCCCGGACCCGATCATCGTGACGGCGGCCATCACGGCGAGCACGACGAGCGCCGCGCCGGAGGCCGCGAAAACGGGCAGCAGACGGGCCACGAAGTAGATGCCGGCCGCGACCATCGTCGCGGCGTGGATGAGCGCGGAGACGGGGGTGGGGCCGGCCATCGCGTCGGGCAGCCAGGTGTGCAGGGGGAATTGGGCCGACTTGCCGGCGATGCCCGCGAGGAGCAGCAGGGCGATGACGGTGGGGTGATCGAGTCCGCCGTTGCCGACGGCGGCGAGGATCTTGGTGATGCGGAAGCTGCCGGTATCGGCGGCGAGCGCGAACAGACCGATCAGGAAGGGGACGTCGCCGAGCTTGGTGACCAGGAAGGCCTTGAGGGAGGCGGCCCGGGCCTCGGGGGTCTCCCAGTAGTGGCCGACGAGGAAGTACGAGCAGATGCCCATGATCTCCCAGCCGACCAGGAGCACCATCAGGTCGCCGGAGTAGACGACCAGGAGCATCGCGGAGGTGAAGAGGGAGACGAGGGCCGCGTAGGAGGGGTAGCGGGCGTCGTCGCGGAGGTAGGCGGTGGAGTAGAGCTGTACGCAGGTGGCGACGACGGTGACGAGGACGGCGACCAGAACGGCGAAGCCGTCGAGGTGCAGTGCCAGGTCGATCGGGACCGAGCCGGTGGGCGTGAGCTGGGTCGCGGCGTCGATGGCCCGGCCGCCGCCCTGGCGGACGGCGACGATCAGGGCGAGCACGGCCGCGGTGAGGGTCGGGAGGATCGCCAGCGGGCGGACGAATCCGGGGGCGGTGCGGCCGGCGGCGAGCCCTGCGACGGCCCCGAGGAACGGGAGGAGGGGAACGAGGGCGGCGAGGGTCGTCGTGGTCACGTGGTGGCCTCTGCCTTCTTCGTCTTCCCTGTTCCCCCGTCGGCCCGGCCGGAGGTCGGTTCGGCGCCGTCGGTGTCGGTGTCGGTGTCGGTGTCGGTGTTGGTGTCGGTGTTTTCGGCGCTGTCGGTCTCAGCGGTGTCGGGGAGCGTCTCGGCGGCGTCCGTCTCGGCGGTGTCGCGGAGCCGGTCGATGTCGGAGGTGCCCCGGTTGCGGTAGACGGCCAGGACGATCGCGAGGCCGATGCCGATCTCGGCGGCGGCGATGGCGATGGTGAAGAGCGTGAGCGCCTGGCCGGAGTGGAGGGTGTCGCGGAGCCAGACGTCGAAGGCGACGAGGTTGAGGTTGACGGCGTTGAGCATCAGCTCGACGGACATCAGGACCAGGATCGCGTTGCGGCGGGCGAGGACGCCGTAGAGGCCGACGCAGAAGAGGAGGGCGGCGAGCACAGCGGGATAGGCGAGGTGCATCAGCTCTGCTCCTCGTGGCCGGGTGAGGTGGGTGAGCCGGGTGTGCCGGGTGAGGTGGGTGAGGTGGGTGGGCCCGGCCTCACGGGCCCGGGCTTGGCCGTCCCTTTGGTGCCGGGGCGAACGGTGGTGTCCGTGTCGCGTTTGCGGGACAGGACGATCGCGCCGACGAGGGCGGCGAGCAGCAGGACGGAGAGCGCCTCGAAGGGCAGCACCCAGTTCCGGAACAGGAAGGCGCCGGTGACCTCGGTGGAGCCCTGGGCCGGCCCGTCGAGGTCGATCCAGGTGGAGCGGAAGGCGTCGGCCACCACCCAGACGAGGGCTGCCGCCGCCGCGGCGGCCACCCCGAGGGCGACCCACCGATTGCCCGAATCGGCGTCCGGGGAACGGCCGATGGGGGCCCGGGTGAGCATCAGGCCGAAGAGGAGGAGGACGACGACGGAACCGACGTAGATCAGCACCTGGACCCAGGCGATGAACTCCGCGGTGAGCAGGAGGTACTCGACGGCCAGTCCGCCGAGCGCCACGACGAGCCAGAGCGCGGCGTGCACCAGCTGCTTGGTCGTGACGGTGATGACGGCGGCGCCGAGGGTGACGAGGCCGACGAGGAGGAACGCGATCTCGACGCCGGACGGGGAGAGGAAGCCGGGGTGGTCGCCGGCAGTGGTGGCGGTGGTGCCCACGGTGGCGGCGGCCGTGGCGTTGAGCAGCATCACGGAGTTCCTCCCGTCTCGTCTGCCCGTTCCTGCCGGCTCCGCTGCTCCTGCTGTTCCCGCTGCTCCTGTGCGCGTTGGGCGGCGAGCTTGTCCGCTCCCTTGCGGGCTGCGGCGATCTCCTTCGGTTCCTCGGCCCCGGGGTCGAGCGCGGGCGGCTCCGGCACGGTCCACATCCACTCGCGGAGCTTGTCGCGCTCGTGGGTGAGTTCGTGGATGTCCGTCTCCGCGTACTCGAACTCGGGCGACCAGAACAGTGCGTCGAAGGGACACACCTCGATGCAGATACCGCAGTACATGCAGAGGGAGAAGTCGATGGCGAAGCGGTCGAGGACGTTCCGGCTGCGCTCACGGCCGCCGGGAGCGGCGGGCGGCGACGTCTCTTTGTGGGAGTCGATGTAGATGCACCAGTCGGGGCACTCACGGGCGCAGAGCATGCAGACCGTGCAGTTCTCCTCGAACAGCCCGATGACGCCGCGGGAGCGGGGAGGAAGCTCGGGCTGGGTGTCCGGGTACTGCGCGGTGACGGTCTTCCTCGTCATCGTGCGCAGGGTGACGGCAAGACCCTTGGCCAGGCCGGATCCGGGGATCGGGGGCATCAGTTGATCGCCACCTTCACGATGCCGGTGAGCGCGATCTGCGCGAGGGCGAGCGGGACGAGGGTGGTCCAGGCGAGCTTCTGCAACTGGTCCTCACGCAGACGCGGGTAGCTGACGCGCAGCCAGATGACGACGAACGCGAGAAGGGCGGTCTTGAGGATGGTCCAGATCCAGCCGAGTCCGTCGGCGCCGAACGGGCCGTGCCAGCCGCCGAGGAACAGGACGGTGGTCAGCGCGCACAGGACGACGATGCCCGCGTACTCGGCGAGGAGGAACAGGGCGAAGCGCAGACCGGTGTACTCGGTGTACGCGCCGAAGATGATCTCGGAGTCGGCCACCGGCATGTCGAACGGCGGGCGCTGGAGTTCGGCGAGACCGGCCACGAAGAAGACCAGCGCGCCGACGATCTGCCAGGGCAGCCACCACCACTCGAAGGCGTCGAGGATGCCGGTGAGCGAGACCGTCCCGGCCGCCATGGCCACGGAGGCGGCGGTCAGGAGCATCGGCAGCTCGTAGGAGAGGAGCTGCGCGGCGGTACGGAGGCCGCCGAGGAGGGAGAACTTGTTGGCGGAGGCCCAGCCCGCCATGAGCGAGCCGAGGACGCCGATGCCCATGACGGCGAGCACGAAGAAGATGCCCGCGTCGACGGCCTGGCCGACCGCGCCGTCACCGGGGCCGACGGGGATGACCACGAGGACGAGGAGGTACGGGAGGAGGGCGACGGCGGGGGCGAGCTGGAAGACGCGGCGGTCGGCGGCGGCCGGGACCACGTCCTCCTTCTGCGCGAACTTCACACCGTCCGCGACGAGCTGGGCCCAGCCGTGGAAGCCGCCTGCGTACATGGGGCCCAGGCGGCCCTGCATGTGAGCCATCACCTTGTGTTCCGTCTGGCCCACGAGGAGGGGGGCGACCAGGAACACGACGAAGACGACGGCCAGACGGAGGGCGACGTCGAGAGCGTCGTTCACTCGGGATCGCCTCCGGCGGGGTGGTCCGGGGCGGGCCGCTCAGGGGCCGGGGCCGGCTTGTCGGGGGTGGGTTCGTCGGGGGTGGGTTCGTCCGTGGGTGCGGGTCCGCCCGCGGACTCGGCGGGCTCACTGGGGGAGGTTTCGCCGGCGGTGGGGCCGCTGCGCGGGGCTTCTCCCCTACCCGCCCCTTCCCGAACCGGGGGCTCCGCCCCCGTACCCTCGCTCCTCAAACGCCGGAGAGGCTGAGAAGACGCGTCCGGAGTCTCGGACTCCGGGCTCTCCGGTTCACCGAAGGCCGGTTGGGCGTCGTGCCACGGTGCGTCCGTGCTGCGCGCCCGGGGCGGTGGCCCTGGGGCGCCCCCGGGCGCGGCCGGGGGCGGTTGCTGGCTTGCCGAGCCCTCGGACGCCGACCGGGAGCGGCGCGGGCGGGTCGTCGGGGGTGCCTGCGGGGGCGTGCCCGCCGTCGGTTGCGTGGTCGTCGGAGGTGTCTCCGAGGACGTCTTCGGGAGCGTCTTCGGGGGCGCGGATGCATCCGGCGTAGCGGGAGTCTCCGCGCCGGTTGCCGTGGGAGTCACCGCGGGTGCCTCCGGGTCGCTCGCTGTGGGGCGTTGTGCCGCCGAGCCCTCGCCCGCGGTGCGGGTGCGGCGGGGCGGGCGGTCGGTCGCGGGGCGGGCCGCTCGGCCCGGGCGGGCGGCGGCCGGGGGGAGTTGGCCCTTCAGGGGGCCCCATTCGTTCGGGTCGGGCACCCCGGGCGGGAGCATCGCGCGGCGTTTGGGTCCGGTGTGGCCCTCCGCCGGCTCCCCCGGTTCCTTCGCCCCGGGCCAGGCCTTGGCGACGCGCGCGGCCAGGACGAAGTCCTTGCGCAGCGGGTGGCCCTCGAAGCCTTCCGGCAGGAGCAGCGGTACGAGGTGGGGGTGACCGTCGAACGCGACGCCGAACATTTCGTGCGTCTCGCGCTCGTGCCACGCGGCGCCCGCGTAGACGTCGATGGCGGTGGGCAGGGCCGCCGCGTCGTGCGGCACGGTCGTGCGGACCATCAGCCGCCGCACCGTACCCGTGCCCAGGGCCGCGACATGGGCGCAGACACGGAAGCCGGTGCCCCGTTCGTCCACGGCGCTGAGCCAGTCGAAGTAGCTGCACCCGAGCTCGTCGCGGGCCGTCCGCAGCGCGGTGAGCCAGGCGGCGGCGGGGACGTCGACGGTCAGCAGGTCGTACGCGGACTCCGCCGTGGCCTCTTCGCCGAACAGGTCGGTGACCGCGTCCGGCAGCCGGTCGTAGGCGTCGGCCGCGGATCCCGTGTGCTGGTCGCCGTCGCTCATCGCCGCTCCTCTTCCTGTGCCGAGGCCGGTGCCGTCGGGGCGGCCACCAGGCCGCTGCGCAGGGCATCGGTGGACGGCCCCCCGCCCTCGGCCCCGGTGGCGTACCGCTCGGCGAGGGATTCGCGCGCGATCTTCTCCTGGAGCTTGAGAATGCCCTGGAGCAGCGCCTCCGGCCGGGGCGGGCAGCCGGGTACGTACACATCGACGGGGATGATCTGGTCGACGCCCTTGGTCACCGAGTACGAGTCCCAGTAGGGGCCGCCGCAGTTGGAGCAGGCGCCGAAGGAGATGACGTACTTCGGCTCGGGCATCTGCTCGTAGAGCCGCTTCACCGCTGGGGCCATCTTGTCCGTCACCGTGCCGGACACGATCATGAGGTCGGCCTGGCGGGGGCCCGGGGCGAACGGGATCACGCCGAGCCGGATGAAGTCGTGGCGCGCCATGGACGCGGCGATGAACTCAATGGCGCAGCAGGCGAGTCCGAAGTTGAAGACCCAGAGGCTGTAGCGGCGGCCCCAGTTGAGGACGACCTTCATCGGCTCCGGTGCGAGCCGGGAGAGCACGCCGAGGCGCTTCGGCTCGGGGAGGAGGACCGGGTCGGACGAGGTCGGGGTCGGGGGCGCGGGCTGCTGCGACGCGGGGGTCGGCCGGCTCGTCAGGCCCATGCGAGGACGCCCTTCTTCCATGCGTAGAGCAGTCCCACGGCCAGGAAGCCGAGGAAGATGAACATTTCGACCAGGGTCGTCGCGCCGTATCCGGGCGCCGCGAACACCGTGGCCCACGGGAACAGGAAGATGGAGTCGACGGCGAAGATCACGTACAGGAACGCGTAGACGTAGTAGCGGACCTGGGTGTGCGCCCAGCCCTCGCCGACGGGGTCGACGCCGCATTCGTAGGTGAGGAGCTTCTCCGGGGTGGGGACGACGGGGCGCAGCAGCCGTCCGGCCCCGAAGGCCACGGCGACGAACAGGACGCCGACCAGGGCGAGCAGGCCGATGACCGAATAGCTCTGGAAGTACTCCGAGGCGAGTGCGGTGGTTCCGGCGGGTCCGTCCACCGGAACTCCGGATACCCCGGAGACCCCGGACGCGCCGGATGCCCCAGCCGCGTCGGTCATGCCCACCGCGTCCGCCACGCCGGTCACGTCCGTAACGTCGGTCACGTCCGCCCCTCGCTCCCTCGTCGTCCGCATCTGTCCCGTGTATCTGTCCCGTGTACCTGCTTCTGTTCTGTACGCACGGGAGTCTAGGGCCTGATAAACGGAGCGTAAGCAGCCGCGTCGGGCATCAGGTGGGGTTATCCCTACTTCACCCCACCCATGAGCCCCATGGTGTGCGCGGGTGCGGCCCGGCAGGCTGTGTGTATGACCATGAGCCCTTCCGTGCCGGATCCCGACCGGCTGCCGCCCGCCCGCTTCGCCCTCGACCGGTGGGCCTGGCGGGAGGTCGCGTATCTGCTCGCCAATCTGCCGTTGGCCGTCGTCGGGTTCGTCTACACGGTGGTCGTGATCGCTGTCGGCGCCGGGCTCTCCGCCACCGTGATCGGGCTGCCACTGCTGGTCGGCGGGCTCCAGGGGGCGCGGCTGCTGGGCCGGATGGAGCGGTGGCGGGCGCGGCGGATGCTCGGCGTACGGGTCGAGGAGCCGAGTCCGCTGGCGCGCGGCCACCAGGGGCAGGGGTTCTTCGTCCGGCTGTGGGCGGGGCTCAAGGACCCGGTGGGCTGGCGGGCGTTGTTGTACGGGTTCATCCGACTGCCGTGGGGGGTGCTGACCTTCGCGGTGACACTGGCGAGCCTGTTCGTCCTGTGGCCGGTGCTGCCGTTCATCACGCGGGGGTTGACGACGGTGGACCGGGCGATGGCACGCGGGCTGCTGTCGCCCTCGGACGAGCTGGAGCGGCGCATCGCCGAGCTGGAGTCGGACCGGGGCGTGGTCGTGGACACCGCCGCCGCCGACCTCCGCCGCATCGAGCGCGACCTGCACGACGGCGCCCAGGCCCGCCTGGTCGCCCTCGCCATGGGGCTCGGCCTGGCGAAGGAGAAGCTCACCGACGACCCCGAGGCCGCGGCCCGCATGGTCGACGAGGCCCACGGCGAGATCAAGGTGGCCCTCCAGGAGCTGCGCGACCTGGCTCGCGGAATCCACCCCGCCGTCCTCACCGACCGGGGCCTGGACGCCGCGCTCTCCGCCATCGCTTCCCGGTGCACGGTTCCGGTCAAGGTGTCGGTGGGGCTTCGGGGGCGGCCGGCGGAGGCCATCGAGGGCATCGCGTACTTCACCGTCTCGGAGCTGCTGCAGAACGTGAGCAAGCACAGCGGTGCGCGGTCGGCCACCGTCGACGTGTGGCGTTCGGCGGACCGGCTGATGCTCCAGGTCACTGACGACGGCGGGGGCGGGGCCCGGATGGGCGGCGGTACGGGTCTCGCGGGGCTCGCCGAGCGGCTCGACGCCGTCGACGGGGTGTTCGTCCTGGACTCGCCGGAGGGCGGGCCGACGACCGTCACCGCCGAGCTGCCCTGGCGCGACCGGGCCGCAGCGCGGCCGGCCGCCTGACAGCCCGACGCCCGGGGTGGGGAAAACCCCCGGGCGAATACGGAGAGGGACCTCATGGCGGGGAAGGCCGCCGGCCAGGACCCTTGAGGGAGAACGGTCCGGGGCGGCGGGCCGCCTCCGGCACCATCACGGCGCAGGCGCCACGGACAAGCCCACCGCCCCACGCACAGCCCACTGAGAGACTTCAGACAGAGACGGAACGGACGGGACTCATGGCCACGGCATACGGACCGGACACGCGGGACCGGCAGCATCAGGGTTCCGGCCCCGGCTTCGGGGCGAAGACCCCAACGAAGTCCCGGGCGAAGCATCTCCTCCCGGCGCCGCTGCGTGCGCCGCTGGAGGCCCGTGCCTGGCGCGAGCTGCTCTACGCCCTGCTGAGCTTCCCGCTCGCCACGACCGCGTTCGTCTTCGCGGTCACCATGACGTCGCTGAGCGCGGGCCTGCTGGTCACCTTCATCGGGATACCGGTCCTCGCCGCCGGTCTCGCCGTCTGCCGGGGCTTCGGTGCACTGGAGCGGCACCGGGCGCGCGGGCTGCTGCGGGTGGAGGTCGCGGATCCGGAGCGGGTGCGGGGGAAGACCGGCGGCCCGTTGTCCTGGATGGGCGCGGTCCTCAAGAGCGGGGTGTCCTGGCGGCACCTGCTGTACACGCTGCTCCACTTCCCGTGGGCGACGTTCACATTCGTCGTCGCGATCACGTTCTGGACGTACGGCCTGGCGGCGCTGACGTACCCGCTGTGGTTCTGGCTCTTCCCGGTGTTCGGGGGGCAGGACGGTCTCCAGCTGTACGGGGACCGCACCCACCAGGAGTATCTGGACTCGCCGGGCGAGCTGGCGGTGACCGGGGCGGTGGGCCTGGCGCTCGTGCTGGCCGCGCCGTGGATCGTGCGGGGGCTGCTGTCGGTGGACCGGCTGATGGTCACCGGTCTGCTGGGGCCGTCCCGGCTGGCCACCCGGGTGTCCGAGCTGGAGTCGGACCGGGGCGTGGTCGTGGACACCGCCGCCGCCGACCTCCGCCGCATCGAGCGCGACCTGCACGACGGCGCCCAGGCCCGCCTGGTCGCCCTCGCCATGGATCTGGGTCTGGCGAAGGAGAAGCTCACCGACGACCCCGAGGCCGCGGCCCGCATGGTCGACGAGGCCCACGGCGAGGTGAAGGTGGCCCTTCAGGAGCTGCGCGATCTGGCCCGGGGGATCCACCCCGCCGTCCTCACCGACCGGGGCCTGGACGCCGCGCTCTCCGCGATAGCCTCGCGCTGCACCGTGCCCGTGACGGTCGAGGTGGACCTGGACTCGCGGCCCGCGCAGGCGATCGAGGGCATCGCGTACTTCACCGTCTCCGAGCTGCTCCAGAACATCAGCAAGCATGCCCGTGCGACCCGGGCCACGGTCGACGTGTGGCGGGCGGCCGACCGGCTGATGCTCCAGGTCACCGACAACGGCCGGGGCGGGGCGTCACCGGCCTCGGGCGGCGGTCTGGCGGGGCTGACGGAGCGGCTGGACGCCGTGGACGGGGTCCTCGTGGTCGACTCCCCGGCCGGCGGCCCGACGACGGTCACGGCCGAGCTGCCCTGGCGCGGCTGACCCCGGGCGCGGCGTCTCGCGCCTCTCCCACCGGTCTCCCACCAGTCTCCCTCCCGCACCATTCCCTACTCCTCCCTGCTCCTCCCTGCTCCGCCACCTCCCTGCCCCCTCACTTCCCCCCTAGTCCCCTCGCCCGCGGTCGTACGCCCCTTCGCCCGGCCTCCCGGTCCGGCAACGGGGCGTACGAC
>NZ_JBEZYG010000009.1:0-302781 GCF_040638385.1 Streptomyces sp. NPDC026589 | reverse complement strand
CCTATGCGTGCCTGGACTTCAGACGTGTCCTCGTCCGATCGGCCCCCGCAACGGGGGCCCGGGGGCGGCGCCCCCGAACCCCCCTACCGCACGGCCCCCACCGCCCGCACCAACGCCGACACCCCCCGCACCACCTTCTCCCGAGGGCACCCCACGTTCAGCCGGACGAACCCGGGCGCCCCGTAAACGGCGCCCCCCATGATCGCCACCCCTTCCCGCTCCACCAGCACCCGCTGCAACGCGGCGTCGTCCACCCCCAGCGGCCGCAGGTCGATCCAGGCCAGGTACCCGGCCTGCGGCGGCGCCCACCCCAGCTCGGGGAAGGCCTCGCCCAGCCGCTCCGCGACGTAACCGAGGTTCCCCGCCACATACGCCCGTACCGCGTCCAGCCACGCCGCCCCCTCCCGGTACGCCGCGATGTGCGCGGTCAACGACAGAACGGCCGGCGACGCAAGCCCCTCCCCCGTCTCCATCCGGCGCACATACTCCGCCCGGTCCGCCGGATCGCCGATCAGCCCGTACGAACCGGTCAGCGCCGGAAAGTTGAACGCCTTCGACCCGGAGGAGATGAGGGCCCAGCGCCCGGCGCCCGCCACCCGCGTCCACGGCACATGGCCACGCCCCACCTGCTCCTCGTGTACGAAGTCCGCGTGGATCTCGTCACTGATCACCGCGACCCCGTGCCGCTCCGCGAGCTCCGCCGTCCGGGCCAGCTCGTCGGCCGTCCACACCCGCCCCGTCGGGTTGTGCGGCGAGCACAGGACCAGCACCTTCGCGTCCGCCCGCGACAGCTCGCGCTCCAGCGCCTCCTCGTCCCCCACCGGCACCCCCCGCAGCTCGCGCCCGAGCCCGGTGATCGCCTTGCGGAAGCCGTCGTACGTGGGGGTGTGGACGACGACGCCGTCCCCTTCACCCGTCCACATCCGGAGCAGCTGGGAGAGCTGGTTGAGCACGGACGGACCGTAGACCAGCTGCCCGGTGTCGATCGTGGTGTCATACCGGGTCGCGTACCAGTGGGCTATCGCGGAGCGGAAGTCGTCCTGCTGCCAGGTGGTGTAGCCGAACACCCCGTGTTCCAGGCGGTCCCGGAGCGCGGCCAGGACCTCGGGGGCCGTGGCGAAGTCCATGTCGGAGATGGTGAACGGCAGCAGCCCGTCGACCCCGAACCGGTCAGCGACCCCGTCCCACTGGACGCACCAGGTACCCCGGCGGTCGACGACGGTGTCGAAATCGTAAGTCGCACCCACAGCGGGGCCTCTTCTCTCTTCTGGCACGGCCTGCCACGGCACGGCAGCGGGCCCGGCCCCCTGAAGGAGGACCGGGCCCGACACCGTGCGTGCGTCCGTACGTCCGTACGTCCGTGCGGACGAGTGATTACTTCAGCTTCGTACCCGTGGAGCGCAGGTGGCCGCACGCCTCGGTGACGCGCTTGGCCATGCCCGCCTCGGCGGCCTTGCCCCAGGTACGGGGGTCGTAGGTCTTCTTGTTGCCGACCTCGCCGTCGACCTTCAGGACACCGTCGTAGTTGCGGAACACGTGGTCCACGACCGGGCGGGTGAAGGCGTACTGGGTGTCGGTGTCGAGGTTCATCTTCACGACGCCGTTCTCCAGCGCGGTGGCGATCTCCTCGGCGGTGGAGCCCGAGCCGCCGTGGAAGACGAAGTCGAACGGCTGGCTGCCGGCCGGCTTGCCGTACTTCTCGGAGACGCCCGCCTGGAGGTCCTTCAGCAGCTCGGGACGGAGCACGACGTTGCCCGGCTTGTAGACGCCGTGGACGTTGCCGAAGGAGGCGGCCAGCAGGTAGCGGCCCTTCTCGCCCAGGCCGAGCGCCTCGGCGGTGCGCAGCGCGTCGTCGACGGTCGTGTACAGCTCGTCGTTGATCTCGTGCGTGACGCCGTCCTCCTCACCGCCGGTCGGGGTGATCTCGACCTCAAGGATGATCCTGGCGGCGGCGGCCTTGGCCAGCAGCTCCTGGCCGATGGCCAGGTTGTCGGCGAGGGTCTCGGCCGAGCCGTCCCACATGTGGGACTGGAACAGCGGGTTCAGACCCTTGGCGACGCGCTCCGCGGAGACGTCGAGCAGCGGACGTACGTAACCGTCCAGCTTGTCCTTGGGGCAGTGGTCCGTGTGCAGCGCGATGGTGACGTCGTACTTCGCGGCGACGATGTGCGCGAACTCCGCCAGGGCGACCGCGCCCGTGACCATGTCCTTGTTGTACTGGCCGCCCAGGAACTCCGCACCGCCGGTGGAGATCTGGACGATGCCGTCGCTCTCGGCCTCCGCGAAACCGCGCAGGGCGGCGTGCAGGGTCTGGGTCGAGGTGACGTTGATGGCCGGGTAGGCGAACTTGCCCGCCTTTGCCCGGTCGAGCATCTCGGCGTACGCCTCGGGGGTTGCGATGGGCATCTGACCGCTCCTTGGGATGTGCGGGTGTGCAGGCTGTGAGTCCCTGACCTGGGGGCGACGTCATCGTCGCCCCCATCTTCCCAGACTCCTCATCCGGCTCCACTCGGCGGACCCTGTTTCACGTGAAACCGTGCGCCACGGGCGCAGAGGCTGCCGCGCGGCCGCTCAGCCCAGGTCGAGGTCGGCCACCGAGTAGACGTGGATGTACGGCAGACCGGCCTCGGCGATGGCCGGGGCGGCACCGCGCTCGACGATCACGGCGACGGCGACGACCTCGCCGCCCGCCTCGCGCACCGCCTCGACGGCGGTCAGCGGCGAACCACCCGTCGTCGAGGTGTCCTCGACGACCAGGCAGCGGCGGCCCTTCACATCGGTGCCCTCGATCCGGCGCTGCATCCCGTGCGCCTTCTGCGCCTTGCGGACGACGAAGGCGTCCAGGCTCTCGCCGCGGGCGGCGGAGGCGTGCAGCATCGACGTGGCGACCGGGTCGGCGCCCAGGGTCAGCCCGCCGACGCAGTCGTAGTCCAGCTCGGCGGTGGCGTCGAGCATGACCTGGCCGACCAGCGGCGCGGCCTTGCCGTCCAGCGTGATCCGGCGCAGGTCGATGTACCAGTCGGCTTCCAGCCCCGAGGAGAGGGTCACCTTGCCGTGCACCACGGCCTTGTCCTTGATCTGCTGGAGCAGGTCAGCGCGTACGTCAGTCATGACCACGAGGGTAAGCGGTACCGCACCGGCCCACCGCCGGGCACCGGCTCAGAGCCGCGCCCAGCTCCAGGTCGTCGTCATCTCCAGCGGGTCGATCGGGGTCACCAGCCGGGGCGCGGTGTTCAGCCCGTTCGGCGGCCCGGACTGCGGCTCGACGCAGACGGCCTCGTCCTGCTCGTCGTAGACGACCACCCACTCGCTGCGGCTCTTCACCGTCAGCTCCAGCCGCTCCGGCCAGGTGAGCTTCACGTCCACGCCGTCGGGCATGCCGAAGCAGTCGTCCCACGGACCGGGCAGGGGGTCGATGCGACGGCCGGTGGGCAGATGGTCCGCACCGCGTTCCTCCTGCCAGGCGGCGTCGAAGGAGAGCTCGGCGGCCACGCCGTCGAGGGTGCGGCGGAACCAGGGGTGCCAGCCGGCCTGGGCCGGGAAGGAGTCGCGTGACGTCTCGACGGCGAGGCCCAGCGTCAGCGCGTCCCCGGTCAGCTCGAAGGTCTGCGTCACCCGGCCCCGGTACGGCCAGGGCTCGGCGAGGTCGTAGTAGAACGCGGCCCGCCCCTCCTCCAGGTCGGCGGCCGTGAACGCCGGCTCCCAGGAGGTGTCGCGGCCCGTGCCGTGGATGGCGTGCGGCGGGGAGTTGAGCGGCAGCCGGTGGAGCTCGTCGCCGTTGCGGAACTCCCCGTTCCCGGTCCGCCCGCACCAGGGCACCATCGGGAAGCAGCCGTACCGCTCGCCCTGGCGGAGCAGCTCGGCGCCCCCGATCCGCAGGCTGCTGATCCGGCAGCCGTGCCCGGGGTCGACGGTCAACTCGGCTTCGCCGACGGTCAGCCTGACGTTCTCTTCGCTCCTGCTCACCCGACGACCCTACTGGCCCGCTCCACCTCCGGCGCCCGCCGCCACCGTTGACCATCCCACCGGTGACCGTCGCCACCGGCGACCGCTACCTCCGGCGTCGCAGCGCCCGGCTCAGCACCACGGCGGAGGCGAGCGCGAGGGCGGCGGCGGGGGCGACCCACCGCAGGGTGGTGCTCGCACCGCCGGCCTCCGGGGAGGGCACGGGGGCGTAGCGGCCCCGAGGGGGCGCGTGGTCGACCTCCTCGGCGCTGCGCCCGATCATGGTGCGGCGGGCGTGTGCGGCCTCGGCGGGCGGTTCGTCCGGAACGGTGAACTCCACGCCGGCGACGGGGTCGAGCGAGGGCGGCGGTACGGGCGAGTCGAACACGGACCCGGATTCCTCCGCCCCGGGCTCGCCGCCCTCGGCCTCCGCCCCGGCCCCGGCCCCGGCCCCTGCCCCGGCCCCGGAAGAACCGCCTCCGTTCCCAACGCCTCCGTCCCCGTCCCCCTCGGCCGCGTCCTCATCGCCCGAGAGCCCCTCGGCGACCACCGCGCCGTCGCCGTCCAGGCCCTCACCCTCGACCTCACCCGCGTCCGCGTCCCGCACCGCCAGCGACTCCGTCACCAGCTGCTGGGTGAAACGGTCCAGGAGCCGGTGCGCGGCCGCGAGCGCGGCGCCCTCCGCCAGCTCGACCAGCCGCCCGTCCCCGATCGCGGTGCCGCTGTAGGCGAGCGCCGTCCCGCCGTCCGCCTCCGTGAGGCCGATGGTCAGAGCCAGCTCGACCGCACCGGCGCCCCGGGCCTCGACACCCCGCCCGGTCACCGAGAAGCGCTGCCCGCCCGAACCGCCGGGCTCCTCCGGGCCGGTGAGCCGCAGCTCGCCCCGGTAGGTGATGGTGTGGCCGCCGGCCCTCAGCTTCAGCCGGCCCGCCAGGGGCGACGCCGACGCGTCGGCGTCCTGCTGGAGGCCGGGGACGCAGCGAGCGACCCGGGCGGGATCGCTCAGCGTGCGCAGCAGGGTCGGGACGGGAACCGGAACGAACACCTCATGCTCCATGGCAACCGAGCCTAATCGGCCCCGGCCCGGACGTCAGCGCTTCCGCCCGCCGAAAGCCGGGCCCGCACGCCGGGCCCGCACGCCGGGCCCGCACGCCGGGCCGCACGCCGGGGAGGCCCCTGTGCGTGCCCCCCGGGCGTGCCCCCGGGCGCGCTCACACGTCCTCCCAGTACCGCGGGTGGATCAGCGTCGACGGAATCAGCCCGGGAAGCCGGGCTTCGTCCGCCGCCCGCGCCCCCTCGCGCAGCTCCCGGGCGCCCAGCGACCGCGGTACGGGCCCGTCGGCGGCCAGGGCGAGCCGCGGAGCCACGCCCGGTCCGGCGAGGAGGAAGCCCCAGTCCTCCCGCTCCCGGCCCTCGCCGCCGCCCCGGTCCGGGCCCGCGGCGAGGCCCGTGTACCGGCCGGTGACGCGGTACGGGCGTGTCGCGAGGCCGCCCGCGCGCACCGAGGCCTCCACCGTCCAGAAGGTCCCCGGCCGGGCGCCCAGCGGCCCGGCGTGCACCACGAGCCGCCCGTCCGGGGCCAGGGCCTCCGCGACCAGCCCGTAGAACTCGGCGGAGTACAGCTTCGTACTGGCGGTGATGCCCGGGTCCGGAAGGTCGGAGACCACCACGTCGTAGCGTCCCCGGTCGGCCCGGAGCCAGGTGAAAGCGTCCGCCCGGACCACCGAGACGCGCGGGTCGCGGAAGGCGTGGTCGTTCAGCTCGGAGAGCGCGGGGTCCGTGCGGGCCAGTCGGGTGACGGCCGGGTCCAGCTCGACGACGGTGACCGAGCGGACGTCCTCGTAACGCAGCATCTCGCGGGCGGCCAGACCGTCGCCGCCGCCCAGGATGAGCACGCGGGCGCGGGGCCCGTTCATGGCGGGGTGCACCAGCGCCTCGTGGTAGCGGTACTCGTCGCGGGCGCTGACCCGTAGCCGGCCGTCCAGATAGAGGTCGAGGGAATCACGGTCGGTGCCGGTCAGGACGACCTCCTGCACCCCGGTCTGCACGGCGACGCGCACCTGGCCCCCGTAGACCGCGCGCCGCGCCGCCCGCTCGAAGTCGTCGACCAGCACCGTGGCCGTGGCCAGCACCGCGATCACCGCGCCGTTGACCAGGACGAGGAGCCACCGGGAACGGGAGGTGAGGTCGCGCCGGAACACCCACAGGACCAGCGCGCCACCCGCCGCCGCGTTGACCGCGCCGGTGAACAGCGCACCGGTCAGCTGCCCCAGCACCGGCAGCAGCAGGAACGGGAACGCGAGCCCGCCGACCAGCGCGCCCACGTAGTCGGCGGCGAAGAGATCGGCGACGGCACCGCCCGCGTCCTGCCGGTCGACGCGCTGGATCAACGTCATCAGCAGCGGGATCTCCGCGCCGATCAGCACCCCGATCGCCAGCGAGAACCCGACCAGCGCGTACTGCGAGTCGCCGAGCCAGGCGAACGAGGCGTAGAGCACCAGCGCGGAGGAGCCGCCGATCAGTGCGAGGGCCGCCTCGACCATCCCGAAACCGACGGCGGCGCGGCAGCGCAAACGTTTCGCGAGAAGGGACCCGATGCCCATCGCGAACACCATCACGGAGAGCACGACGGAGGCCTGGGTGACCGAATCGCCGATCAAGTAGGAGGCGAGGGCGACCAGTTCGAGCTCGTAGACGAGACCGCAGGCGGCGCAGACGAAGACCGCGGCCAGCACGAGGAACCGGCCGGTCCTCGGCCGTACGGGAAGCCGCGCCGCGCCCCCTCGCAGCGGTATCTGCTGGTCGATCATGATGCGAACGCTACGTCACCGCACGAGCGCAGCCTGTCACCCACACGGGTGTAAGTGCCGCTGCCGGTCGGACCGCGAGCGCCGGAGTCCCGTGCCCCTACCGGTCGGACCGCGAGCGCCGGAGTCCCGTGCCCCTGCCGGTCAGGCCGCGGGGGCGGGAATCCGCACCCCCACCCTGGTCCGGGTCACCACCAACTGCCCTTCCTGCGGGTACGCGTGCCAGGTGCGCCACCGCACCTGGCCCTCGGTGCGCTGGGCGAGCATCGCGGTGAAGGCGTACGGACTGCCGGGGAAGGTGCCCACCAGTCCGTGCGGATGGTCACTCACCAGGGCGAGCAACTCCTGTGCCCGCCCGGCGAACTGGCCCTGCGTCAGGGTCTCGACGCGCGCCGCGAATTCGTACTCCCAGTCCCCGAGCCGCTTCGCGACGCCGAGGGGCAGGGGGGTGCTGCTGCCGGGCATACAGGCCACGGTCTCGGAGCAGACGCCGCGGTCCTCCTGGAGAAGGACCTGATGGGAGGCGCCGAGCAGCCTCAACTGGAGTTCGGCGCCGCCGAGCTGGAGATCGAGGACCGCCAGGGCGGGCAGCGGCTCCCGCCCCAGCATCCAGGCCAGGTCGGCGGCGCGGGTATCGGAATAGGCCGTCTGGAGGGTGGTGAGCATGGGTGGGCTCCGCAAACACGCATGGACACATGGACAGCAGGACGCCCCGAGTTGCCGCACGTGGGAGGTGGGGAGCGCCCGATCTGGTCCGACTGGGGTCCGAGGGCTGATTGTTCTCTTCAACGAGGGAATCACGAAGTACGCCCACTCACAGCGCTTTCGCCCAACTTGCCGTGGTTTCCATCCCCCCGGGGGCCCACCGGTTCACTTGTTCAACCAAAAACGTCCGCGCCGCTCAACGAATCCGCGTCGCTCAACGAATCCGCGTCGCTCAACGAATCCGCGTCGCTCGACAGATCCGCCTCGCTCAACAAAAGAGCGCCCGGAGGGAGTTCACTCCCCCCGGACGCCCGGCGTCATGTCACTTTCGGTGACTGTGCACCGGCGGCCCGGTCAGCTGCCGCCCCCACCACAGCCGCCCCCGCCGCCCCCGCCGCCCCCGCACGACGAACCGCCGCCGCAGGAGTGCCCGCCGGAGCCGTCGCCGCCGGAGTCGCCCCCCGACCACCAGCCGCCGGAGCCGCCCCCGCCGTCGGCCGAGGCTCCGCTCGCGGAGCGCCGGCGCCCGACGCGCGGCTTGGCCGGTCCGCGCCCGCCGGTGACCCGCAGACCGGCCAGCAGCGCTCCGACGACGACCACGGAAACCAGCACTGCGATGAAGACGCTCATGCTCCCCACCCGCCTTTCCTTCCCCCGAAGCGAGGTCCCCCACCGCTTCCCCGTTGTTGTGACAGGGGGATTCCCCGGTTCTCCGCGCGCCAAAGCGGACTTGAGCAACTCCAGAGCTTCGGCCCAGGATGGCGCCCATGACACAGGGACGAGCGACCCAGGGAACCCCGGCAGAAGGGCGGCCACTGCTCAACCGCCGCCTCGCCGCGTTCGGCACGACGATCTTCGCGGAGATGTCCGCGCTGGCGGTGCGGACCGGCTCCATCAACCTCGGCCAGGGCTTCCCCGACACCGACGGCCCCGAGGAGATCCAGGAGGCGGCGGTCCGGGCGCTGCGCGCCGGGCACGGCAACCAGTACCCGCCGGGCCCCGGCGTCCCGGAGCTGCGCACCGCCGTCGCCGCCCACCAGGAACGCTTCTACGGCCTGACCTGGTCCCCGGAGACGGAGGTCCTGGTGACGACCGGCGCCACCGAGGCGATCGCCGCCTCGCTGCTCGCCCTCCTCGAACCGGGCGACGAGGTCATCGCCTTTGAGCCGTACTACGACTCGTACGCCGCCTGCATCGCCATGGCGGGCGCGCAGCGCGTACCGCTCACCCTGCGCGCCCCGGACTTCCGCCCGGACCTCGACGAACTGCGTACCCTGATCACCCCGCGCACCCGCCTGCTGCTCCTGAACACCCCGCACAACCCGACCGGCGCGGTGCTCACCCCCGACGAGCTGGCCGGGATCGCGGGCCTCGCGGTGGAACACGATCTGCTGGTGGTCACCGACGAGGTGTACGAGCACCTGGTCTTCGCGGGAGCGCACCACCCGATCGCCGCGCTCCCCGGGATGCGCGGGCGCACGGTGTCGATCTCCTCCTCGGGCAAGACGTTCTCGTACACCGGGTGGAAGATCGGCTGGGTCACCGGGGACGCGCCGCTGGTGGCCGCCGTCCGCGCGGCGAAGCAGTATCTGACCTTCGTCAGCGGGGGCCCGTTCCAGTACGCGATCGCCGAGGCGCTCGCCCTGCCCGACGCCTTCTTCACCGACTTCCGGGAGGGCATGCGCCGCAAGCGGGACCTGCTGGCGAAGGGGCTGCGCGCCGCGGGCTTCCGGGTGTACGAGCCGGAGGGGACGTACTTCATCACCACCGACATCTCCCCGTTCGGCGACGAGGACGCGGGCGCCTTCTGCCGCGCGCTCCCGGAGCGCTGCGGGGTGGCGGCCGTGCCGGTCTCGGTCTTCTACGACGATCCGGAGGCGGGCCGCAGCCAGGTCCGCTTCACCTTCTGCAAGAAGGACGAGGTCCTGGAGGAGGCGGTGGAGCGCCTGGCCCGGCTGGGCTGAACACGGAGACGGCCCGGGCGGCGGCCATGGTGGCCGCTTGCCCGGGCCGCTGCCGTGGACCGTGGGTTCAGGCGCCCGCGGGCTCCTCGCCCTCCGTCTTGTCCTCGGCGGGCTCGATGCCGAGGCGCTCGACGAGCCACTTGTCGAACTCGATCGAGGCGCGGACCCAGCTCACCGTCGAGGAGACGAAGTGCTCCAGGCTGACGCCGGTGCCGATGAGCATCTGCGCCTCACCGATCAGCCGGACGGAACCCGCCTCGCCCTCCTCGCCCTCGTGGGCGTGGGTGTAGACCTTGGGCCACAGGGTGCGGCGGTTCCAGTCGTCGATGGCGTCCAGCAGGACGGGACGCTGGTCGAGGTCGTGGGGGCGGTCGTAGAACGTGCGGACCGAGAAGACCTGCTGCTCGTCCTCGCCCCGGAACATGAAGTACGTCCGGAACTCTTCCCACGGCGCCGCGAGGTCGCCCTCGTCGTCGACGACGTACTTCAGCTCCATCTGGTCGAGGAGCTGCTTGACGAGGTCCTGGTCAGGGACGACGGGGCCCTCCGGTCCTGCCGCCTGCGGTTCGGGCTGGCCCCCGAAATTAGGAATCGAGGACGGATCGATGCTCACCGTTATTTCCCTTCGTGACGAGTACGGCCATCCTCTCCCATGGCGGGCGGGGCATGGCAAGCCCGGGCGGCCCCGATCCGCCACAAGCTGACAGACAGCGCGTGGGGACGGACGGGAACCGCCGGGCGTCGGCCGGGGAGGGGCCGGACCTCCACCGACGGGCCGCGACACTCCGTGACCGACGGTTACGGTCCCGCCCGGGAGGCCGTTACGCGGCGGGGCCGACGATCAGCCCGTCCTCCGTCCGCTCCACCCGTACGGTGTCACCGTCGCGGACCTCGCCGGACAGGATCTCCTTGGCGAGCCGGTCGCCGATCGCGCTCTGGATGAGCCGGCGCAGCGGCCGCGCCCCGTACGCCGGGTCGTTGCCCTCCTCGGCGAGCCAGGCCAGCGCCTCCGGCGTGACCTCCAGGGTGAGCCTGCGGTCGGCGAGGCGCTTCGCCAGCCGGTCGATCTGGAGCCCGGCGATGTGCGTGAGCTCGTCGCCGGACAGGGCGGAGAAGACCACCAGGTCGTCGAGCCGGTTGATGAACTCCGGCTTGAAGGAGGCCCGCACCACGTCCAGCACCTGCTCCTTCTTGACCTCGGGCTTGACCAGGGGGTCCATCAGGAACTGGGAGCCGAGGTTGGAGGTGAGGACGAGGATGGTGTTGCGGAAGTCGACCGTGCGGCCCTGGCCGTCGGTGAGCCGGCCGTCGTCGAGGACCTGGAGCAGGACGTCGAAGACCTCGGGGTGGGCCTTCTCGACCTCGTCCAGCAGTACGACGCTGTACGGGCGGCGGCGGACGGCCTCGGTGAGCTGGCCGCCCTCCTCGTAGCCGACGTAGCCGGGCGGGGCGCCGACGAGGCGGGCGACGCTGTGCTTCTCGCCGTACTCGCTCATGTCGATGCGGATCATGGCCCGCTCGTCGTCGAACAGGAAGTCCGCGAGCGCCTTGGCCAGCTCGGTCTTGCCGACGCCGGTGGGCCCGAGGAAGAGGAACGACCCGGTGGGCCGGTCGGGGTCCGCGATCCCCGCCCGCGTGCGGCGTACGGCGTCGGACACGGCCTGCACGGCCTCGCTCTGCCCGATCAGCCGCTTGCCCAGCTCGGACTCCATCCGCAGCAGCTTCTGGGTCTCGCCCTCCAGCAGCCGCCCGGCCGGGATGCCGGTCCAGGCGCCGACGACGTCCGCGATGTCGTCCGGGCCGACCTCCTCCTTGACCATGGTGTCCTTGGATGCCTCCTGCTCCGCCTCCGCGGCCTCCTCCAACTCCCTCTCCAGGCCCGGGATCTCCCCGTACAGCAGTTTGGAGGCGGCGTCGAAGTCGCCGTCGCGCTGGGCGCGTTCGGCCTGGCCCCGCAGCTCGTCGAGGCGCTCCTTCAGCTCACCGACCCGGTTGAGGCCCTGCTTCTCCTTCTCCCAGCGGGCGTTGAGGCCGCGCAGCTCCTCCTCCTTGTCGGCGAGGTCGCGGCGCAGCTTCTCCAGCCGCTGCTTGGAGGCGGGGTCGGACTCGTTCTTGAGGGCCAGCTCCTCCATGCGCAACCGGTCGACGGAGCGCTGGAGTTCGTCGATCTCCAGCGGTGAGGAGTCGATCTCCATCCGGAGCCGGGAGGCCGCCTCGTCGACGAGGTCGATGGCCTTGTCGGGGAGGAAGCGGGAGGTGATGTAGCGGTCGGAGAGGGTGGCGGCGGCCACCAGCGCCGAGTCCGCGATCTGCACCTTGTGGTGGGCCTCGTAGCGGCCCTTGAGCCCGCGCAGGATCGCGATGGTGTCCTCGACGGAGGGCTCGGCGACCAGCACCTGCTGGAAGCGCCGCTCCAGGGCGGGGTCCTTCTCGATGCGCTCGCGGTACTCGTCGAGCGTGGTCGCGCCGACCATGCGCAGCTCGCCGCGGGCCAGCATCGGCTTGAGCATGTTGCCCGCGTCCATGGCGGAGTCGCCGCCGGCGCCCGCGCCGACGACGGTGTGCAGTTCGTCGATGAACGTGATGATCCGGCCGTCGCTCTCCTTGATCTCGGAGAGGACGGTCTTCAGGCGCTCCTCGAACTCGCCGCGGTACTTCGCGCCGGCGACCATCGCGCCGAGGTCCAGCGAGACGAGCCGCTTGTTCTTCAGGCTCTCGGGAACGTCGCCCTTGACGATGCGCTGGGCGAGCCCCTCGACGACGGCGGTCTTGCCGACGCCGGGCTCACCGATGAGCACGGGGTTGTTCTTCGTCCGGCGCGACAGCACCTGCACGACGCGGCGGATCTCCTGGTCGCGGCCGATGACCGGGTCCAGCTTGCCCTCGCGCGCGGCGGCCGTGAAGTCGGTGCCGAACTTCTCCAGGGCCTTGTACTGGCCCTCCGGGTCGGGTGTGGTCACCCGGCGCCCTCCCCTGCTCGTCTCGAAAGCGGCCAGCAGCTTCTTCGCACTGGCGCCCTGCCCGTCGAGGATCTCACCGGCACGGCCGCCCTTGGCCGCGATGCCGATCAGCAGGTGCTCGGTGGAGATGTAGTCGTCGCCCAGCTCCTGGGCCCGCTGGGCGGCGTCCTGGATGACGGCCAGCAGCTCGCGGTTGGGCGCCGGCGGGGCGACGGTGGAGCCGGTGACGCTGGGCAGGCCCCCGAGCAGCCGCTCGGTCCCGCCCCGCACCGCGGCCTGGTCGGCCTCGACGGCGGCGAGCAGGTCGATGACGTTCTCGTTGTCCTGACCCTCCAGCAGCGCGAGGAGCAGGTGCCCCGGGGTCAGATCGGCGTGCCCGTCCTTCACGGCCCTGCTGGTGGCCGCGTTGATGGCGTCCCGGCTCTTGTTGGTCAGCTCGGCGTCCACGTGTGGTTACTCCTCCTCGCAGCTGGTGGGTCGTACGTGCTTCGTTGACTCAATTAACGTACACAAAGTTGAGTCTATTCCACTCAAGGCGTTGCGCGCACGCGCTGCGGGCACCCGAAGACCGGCCTCGTACGCTGCCCCCATGGCAGACGTACACCACCCCACTCCCGCATACGTCGCGTTCTGGCGCGAGAGCCACCTCTCCACTCTGACGACCCCCCGCCCGGACGGCACGCCGCACGTGGTGCCGGTGTGCGTGACGTACGACCCGGAGGCCGGGGTGGCGCGCGTGATCACCGACGGGGGCAGCCGCAAGGTCGCCAACATCCGGGCCGCCGGTCCCGGCGGGGCGCGCGTGGCCGTCTGCCAGATCGACAGGGCCCGCTGGGCGACCCTGGAGGGCCTCGCGGTCATCCGCACGGAGCCGGAGGCCGTCGCGGACGCGGAAGCCCGTCACGAGGCGCGCTACGGCCGCGCCCCGCGGATCAACCCGACCCGGGTCGTCATCGAGATCACCCTCGACCGGGCGCTCGGCAAGGCCTGACCCACGGCTCCCCGGGCGCCGCCCCCGTACGGGAACAGCACAACGGCGCCACCGTGTTCAGGTCACGGTGGCGCCGCTGTGTGGGGGAAGCGCCGGAGCGATAGGTGACGACGGGGGAATCGCTCAGGCACTGCGGGGGGTGGCGGAAAGTGGTTCTGCGTCGAACAGCTCATGGTCCCGCTGATCGAGATTGACGAAGATCATGCCGTACCTGACGGCACAGCGGACCGGCTGCGGCGCACCGCGCGGCCGACGGAGACAGCGATAGGCGCGGACGTCCTCGTCCTCTTCCATCACCACGACGATCGGCTCTCCGAACAGGGTGACCATCAACGAGTCGCCACGGCGGGGGAGGGCCGTGAGCAGATCGATGAAATGCCACCCTGAGCGATAGGCGGTTGCCATCTCGCGCCGGAAGGTCCGATCGTCCGGCGGGGTGCTCATACCCGGCCCCGTGTGGCAGGGGCGTCCTCCGACAGCGACGCGGGGGCTGCTTCCGCCCCCGTCGCCCGTGCGGGCATGGAGTCCCAGGCCAGGTCCGGAGGCGGAGCTGCCTGCACCTGTGCGCCGGCCGTACCGTGGGTCACGCCGCCCTCAACGAGGTCAAGAACACTCAGCGCCCCGGTCGTCAGCCCAACGGAGAAGGCAACAGCAAGCACCGAGCGAAGCGTTTTGTTACTCATGATGGGCTTCGTCCTCACTTCCAAGGTTTCCTCTCCCCCGCAGAACAAGACGATGACCCATCCAGGCACGTCAACGCCACAGAAGCGATGCATCATGTTCCTGCTGATTCATGTTCCTGGGGGGTGGAGAATTGACCACAGACAGCACTAAAGCGGTACATCCCCACTCGGTTAGTGCCTTGTGTGACGAGGGAGCACGGGTCTACGCCAGTGCGCTGAGTGTGGGCAAAATAGCTCGCGTCGAGGCGGAAGACGCTCCGTGCCTGCTGGAATTCGCCCTGCTCCATCCCGATCCCGACGACCCCACCTGGCTACGGCCGGTGCCGCCGTCCGCGGCGCTCACGCAGCGTCTCCACCCGATCGAGCGGGAGATCCAGGACCGACGGCGGCTCTCGGTGGAGCTCACCGAGGCGTTCGAACCCTTCATGGCGATCAGTGCCCAGGCGCCGCCGACCACACACGCCATTACGGTCCTCGAAGGCATCGGCCGCATCAACGCATCGATCGAACTCGCCCTCGCCGAGTGCCGTTCGGAAGTCCTCACCATTCAGCCGGGCGGCGGGCGCAGCGAGAACGCGCTCACCATCGCCATGGAACGCGGCCAGATGCTCACGGAACGTGGCGTCGGCATGCGCACTCTGTATCAGCACACCGTCCGCCACAGCCATGGAACCCTCAATTACGCGGCCCGAATGGCCGAGAGCAAGGTGGAGATCCGAACACTTGAGGAGCTGATAGAGCGCCTCATGATCTTCGACCGCACGGTCGCCTTCATACCGGCGACCGACGACCGCACCGTAGCCCTTGAGCTGCGACACCCCGGCATCGTGGAGTACCTCGCCAAGGTCTTCGAACAGTTCTGGCACCGCGCGGTGCCCCTTCAGGAACAGATTCCGTACGACTCCACGACGGACGGCATTTCCGGGGTGAGACATTCGATCGCCAAACTGCTCGTCGAGGGCCACGTCGACGAGGCCATCGCCCGCCGCCTCGGCATGAACGTCCGCACCTGCCGCTCGCACATCGCCAAACTCAGCGTCGCGCTCGGCAGCAACAGCCGGGCCCAGCTGGGCTACCTGATCGCACGATCCGGAATCCTGGAATCAGGCCCCGATCACGCGCTCAACCCCGAGCCGGGAGCCTGACCGCGCCCACCACGGCTGCCCGGGGGCACGGCGGGGGGGGTGCGTCACGACTGCCCGGAGGAACGGCCAGGGGTGCGTCACGACTGCCCGGAGGAACGGCCAGGGGTGCGTCCGGCCGTACGCGTGCCGCAACCTCAGACGTCGCGGCGGATGAAGAGCCGGCCGCCCACGAGGGACGCGGCCGCCGTCCACCCCACGATCAGCAGCAGACCGAACGGGGCCGCCAGGGCTTCCGGGAAGGCCGACGTGTCACCGAGCAGGGCGTACTGCGCCCCCTCGGGAAGGAACCGGCCCACCTCCGGGAGCTGACCGAGGACCAGCACCTGGCCGAGGGTGCCCCACACGACCAGGCCGAGAACCGCGGCGAGCCGGCTGCGCACGACGAAACCGACCGCCGCGCCCCACGGGCCGGCCAGGGTGCAGATGGTCAGGACGGCGGCGGCGGTCGTCCAGGTCGCCCCGTCCACGGCGAGATCGGCGCCCCTCGCCGCGAGGGCCGTACGGCCGACGGCGAAGGCCCCCACGACCGCCGCGACGCCGAAGAGCAGGCCGGACAGGGCCGTGGCCAGCAGCTTGGCGGCGACGACCGAGGAACGTCCGGGCGCGTACAGGACCGTGCGGCCGATCGCACCGGAACTGAACTCGTTGGTGACGTGCAGGGCGCCGAAGAGCCCTGCGAAGAGGGCGGCGGACGCGCCGAGGCCGACGATGCTCCCGGTGAGTCCGGCCCCGGCGGACGCGGGGTCGGCCTCCGCGTACACGAGGCCGAACTGCCCCAGTGCGCAGAAGACCAGGGCGACCAGAAGCAGCACGGTGAGCGCCACGCCCGAGCGGAGTTTGAGCAGTTCCGCGGAGAGCTGGTTACGCAGGACCTCAGGCATGGGTGACCTCCGAACGGGACGCGGCGCCCGCGCCCTCGACGAGTGCGAAGTAGGCGTCCTCCAGCCGTCCCCCACCGCGCCGCACCAGCTCCTGGAGGGAACCCGTGAACAGCACCGAGCGGCGCAGCACGACCACGTCATCGACGCTCTGCTCGACCTCGGACAGCAGGTGACTGGCGATCAGCACGGTCCGCCCATCGGCGGCGGAGCGCTCGACGAGGCGGCGCATCCAGCGAATTCCGTCCGGATCGAGGCCGTTCAACGGCTCGTCCAGAATGAGGAGTTCGGGATCGGGAAGCAGCGCGACGGCGAGCGCGAGCCGCTGTCGCATACCGGTGGAGCACGCCTTCACCCGCTTGCGCTCCGCGCCGTCGAGACCGACCTGCTCGATCACCTCGGCGATGCGCGAGGACGACAGCCCCAGGGAGCGGGCCGAGATCTCCAGCTGGCGGCGGACCGTCACGCGCGGGTGGAAGCCGATCGCGTCCATGACCACGCCGACCCGTTGCGCCCGCTCCGGAGCGGACAGCGGCTCCCCGCCCAGGACCTGCGCGGTCCCCGCGTCGGGGCGGGCCAGCCCGAGCAGGATCCGCAGCAGCGTGCTCTTGCCCGCGCCGTTGGGGCCGAGCAGACCGGTGACCTTGCCCGGCCGCAGCGCGAAGCTGACGTCGTCGAGTGCCCTCTGGCCGCCGAACGTCTTCGTCACGTGGGAGAAGACGACGCTGCCGCCTGTCCGGGGCGGGTGCTCTGGTCGCACGTGTTCTGTCCTGTCCTGCTGTTCGGTCATGGGGGTTCCGTCGTCGTGAGGAGGGAGGAGGGAGGGGGGAGGAGGGAGAGGGGAGGGGGGAGGGGGAGGGCCATACGGATCACGCGGCCACGGAGCGCGGCCACGGAACGGGGCGGCCACGGAACTCGGCGGCCCCGGACCGCACGGCCCCGGACCGGAGTCGTCGGCCTGCCGGGCGGCATCGGACCGCGCCTGCCGGGTCTCCGCCGCGGGACTTCAGCCAATCAGCCGCCGGGCCGCTCCGGCGGCCCGGCGGACGCAGCTTCCTGCTGGCTGTCCGGCAGGAAGCTGCGGCAGGCCCCGATGATCTCCTCAAGATCCGCCACGGCCGCGTGCACACCCTCGCCGAGCAGGACCCCGGTGGGGTTGAGCAGCACCTCGTCCACGCCGGCGCGCCGGTACGCGTCGAGCGCGCCGGCGATCTCCTCGGGACTCCCCGCCACCACCACCCGGTCGCGCAGCAGGGCGTCCACGGTGCCCGCCGGGTCGTGCGGGTCCAGGTCCAGTCCGGCGGCACGGAGCATCGCCGCGTAGTGCGGCGTCGCCACATGGCCGGCGGTCGCGGCGAGCGCCATGCCCCGGACGTCGCGGCCGGGCCGGTCGACGACGACGTGGACGGAGGTCGCGAGGCGGGGGGCCCGCGGCCTGCCCGCCACCGCCGCGCCCTCCTGGAGCGCCGGGCGCAGCGTGCCCGCCACGTAGGCGGGTGGCGTCATCCACGTGACGGCGACGTCCGCCACCTCACCAGCGGTACGCGCCATGCCGGGCCGGAGCACCCCCGCGCCCACCTCGACCCGCGGAGCGTGCGGAAGCTCCGGCAAGGAACCGTGGAGGTGGTGGTACGGGCCGCTGGTCGCGACCGGCTCGCCGTCCAGGAGAGCGCGTACCGACCTCAGGTAGTCGCGGACCGCGGTGCGCGGGCTGTCGTAGGCGCGCCCCGTCAGCCCGGCCACGAAGCCCGGGTCGCCGATGCCGAAACCCGCGACGACCGGTTCGCCGGTGAGCAGCGCCAGCGACCGGGCCTGGAGCGCCGCCTCGTAGGGATGACGCAGCGGAAGCAGCGTCACGCTCGTCCCGACCGGGACCGTGTGCCCCGCCCCCGCCAGATAGGCCAGCGTCTGGTGGGTCTCGGCCCGGAAGGACTGGCACATCCACAGGCGTCGGGCCCCCGAGCGCCGGACGAGCGCCGCGAAGGGGGCGACCAGTGCGGGGTGGTCTGGCTGGAGCGGGTAGAGAACGGCCGGGTTCACCGGGGGTCACCCTTCTGATCGCGGCGGAGTGCGGGCATCTCGCGGGACCCGCCGGACATCTCGCGGAACCCATCAGGCGTCTCGCGTGACCCGCTGGGCATCTCACCGGACCCACCAGACATCTCGCGGGACCCACCCGGCGTCTCACCGGACCCGCCGGACATCTCGCGGAACCCACCCGGCGTCGAAGGACCGTCGGCCTCGGCGGGCAGGCCCCGGGCGGACGCAGGCAGGCCATGGGCGGACGCAGGCAGGCCATGGGCGGACGCAGGCAGGCCGGCCGGGGCCCGGGCCCCGGCCGGGACGGCATCCGGGTCGTACGTCGCCATGACCGCCCCACCGGGGTCCAGCCGACGCGCGGCCGCCACCACCTGCGCGGGGGTGACGGCGGCGAGGCGGTCCCGGTAGCCGTCGAGCCAGTCCGGCTCCAGCCCCGCCGCGGCGAAGCCCGCCAGCGCGCTCGCCTCCTCGGCGCGGGTCGCCAGGGCGAAGCGGGTGAAGCCGGTCGCGTAGGCGCGGGCGCGGTCCACCTCCGCCGGGGACGGGCCCCGGGCGGCGAGCTCCCGGAGGCACCCGGTGATCTCGCCGGCGATCCGGTCCGCGCTTCCCGGTGCTCCCGCGCACTCGATCTCCAGCCAGCCGCCGGCCCCGTTCTCGCGGACGCGGGCGGAGACCGCGTACGCGAGCCCGTGCCGGTCCCGGATACGACGGCCGAGCCGGGCGGAGGCGTAGCCGCCCAACAGCAGCTGGGCCAGGTGGAACGGGGCATGATCCGGGTCGGCGGTGGGGACGGCGGGCCCGACGGCCAGGACGAGAGCCTGGTCACCGGGTCCGGCCGTAAAGGCGCCGCCGCCGTCGCCGCCGCTCCCGCCGCCACCCTCGACGACGTCGAGCCTGACCCGCCCCGGCCGGGGGTCCTGACGCGTGAAGCGCGGGAGGGTGAGACCCGACGGGCGCCCCGTCCAGGGCCCGAGCCGCTCGCCGGCCAGGCGCAGCACGGTGTCCGGCTCGGCGTCCGCCAGCACGACGAGCGACGACCCGCCGGGCACGACGGCACGCGTGTGCAGGGCTCCGAGGGCATCGGGCGGCAGGGAGACGACGTCCAGGAGCGGTGCGGTACCGCCGGAGCGGGACGACAGCGGGTGCGGCCCGAAGCCGTGCGCGAGCGCGGCACGGCGCAGCCGTACGCGGCTCGCGGGGGCACGGGGAGCGGCGGCCGCCCGGCGCTGGGCGAGGACCACCTCCCCCGCCTCGTACCGCGGGCGCGTCAGCAGCTCGGCCAGCAGGTCGAGCGCACCGGGGAGGCCCGGCGCGAGCACGCTGACCGAGAGGATCAGGGACTCGGCGGTGACGACGGTGCTGAACTCGGCGCCGAGGTCGGCGGCCCGGTCGGCGACCTCCTGACGGGTACGGTCCCGGCTGCCCGTCCCGAGGCAGGCGGCGAGGAGCTCCTGGGCGGCGGCGAGGCCCGGTTCGGTGCGCGCGTAGGGGATGACGAGGCGCAGCTCCGCGAGCGGGGCGCCGGGGGCGTGCGTCGCGAGGACGCGCAGCCCGGTCGGCAGGACGGTTGCGGTGGTGCGGTTCATCCGGCGGTGCCTTCCCGGGCGACGAGTTCGGTCACGGTGGTGGGCCCCTCCAGCAGGACGCGGGCCGCGTCCGACACCTCGGCGGGGGTCGTCGCCCGCAGCTCCTCGGGGAGCCCGTCGGGGCCGGCGGATCCCGGCAGGAGCAGGGCGGCACGGCCGAGGGCGACGGCGCGGGTGGGGAGAGAGTCGGTCTGCCGGTGGACGGCGACCAGCAGGGAGTTCACCGCCCGCCGGTGCTCGGTCTCGGAAGGCGGCCGGTCCGCGAGCGTCCGCAGGACGGACCGCCAGACGCCGCCCGCCGCGTCCACGTCGGTGCCGGGCGCCCGGCCGAGCACCGCGAGGGTCAGGTCGGGGGCGGCCGAGGCGAGCCACTGGCCGTGGTAACCGCAGGTGACGGTCGCGGAGGTGAGGCGGTGCCCGTCCCGCGCCGACCGCGCCACCGCCGGCAGCCGGGACCGGCCGAGCACCTGCGCCAGAACGACGTGGGCAAGGTACGCGGGGCGTTCGGCGACCGGGTCGGGGAGCCGGTGCCCGACCGCCACACCGGGCGCGGAGGCGGGCAGGGGAGCGGTACGGATCTCCGGGAGCGGGCCGGGGGCCGGAGCGGGCGGCCGGGGCCGCGCGGCGGGTGCTCCGGCGCTGTGCGGGGCGGACGCCCCGAGCGGGGCGAAGAGTGCGTGCGCCGCCGCTGTGACGCGTACGGGATCGATGTCCCCGACGACCGACAGAACCATCCGCCGGGGTGTGTAGTAGTCGCGCTGGAAGCGTTCGGCCTCGTCGGCGCCGATGCCGTCGAGCTCGGCGGCCGTACCGAAGCTGTCCCTGCTCCCGGGGTAGAGCCCGTCCAGCGCCGCCTCCCAGTACCGGCCGCCGGTCCCCGCCCCGCGGATCTCCTCGGCGATGACGGCGGTCTCGGTGCGGATCACGTCCCGGGTGGGCGCGAAGCCGAGCAGGCGGCGTGCCTCCGCCGCCAGGACGGCCGGCAGCAGGTCGGCCGGGACGGTGGTGTGGAAGACGGTGTGGTCGCGGTGGGTCTCGGCGTTGCAGACCCCGCCCGCCCCCTCGACCAGGGCCGCGTGGCCCTCCCCGTCTCCGCCGGCCGGGCCGGAGCGGGGGAACATCAGGTGCTCGACGAGATGCGCCGTGCCGTGCCGCCCGACGGGGTCGTCGTCACCGCCGGCCGCCACGGTCAGGGCGACGGCGGCGAGGCCGCGCCCGTACTGCGGGACGGCCTCCGCGCACACCCGCAGTCCGTTGGCGAGCACGCTCACCCGCCCCGCGGCGGCGGTGTCCGGGCCGGTGGCGGTCGCGGCGTGCGGACTCATGCCAGCGGCCGGAACACGGACACGCACATCTTCCGGCTGTCGCCCCCGTCGAAGGGCTGCTCGCGCCAGCCCGCGTACCGGCCGACCAGCTCCAGACCGGCGATGGCGCCCAGCAGGTCGAGCTCCCCCGGCCACAGGTAGCGCATCACGGTGGTGGCGGACCGGGGGGCGTCGCCGTCCAGGAGGAGCGTGCTCTGGAGCATCATGTTCTGCGAGGCGGGCAGCACGCCCACGGATTCGATGAGCGCCCCGCGCGCGCCGATCGGGTAGGTGTTGACCTCGTTCTTCTTCTGTACGTGGTAGTCGCTCGGGTCGAACGTCTCGATCACCACGTGCCCGTCCGCCGCCACGTGCCGCGCCATCGCGTGCGTCAGCGCGATCTGCTCGTCGACCGCCATCGCGCAGCACAGCACGTTGAAGGGGGCGAGGACGACGTCGAAGGTGCGACCGAGATCGAGACCGGAGAAGTCGCCGTGGACCGGGGTGACCCGGCCCTCGGGGTCCTTCTCCGCGAGACGGGCCAGCATCCCCTCCGAGGACTCGACGCCGTGGACGTCGAAGCCGCGCTCCGCGAGCGGGAGCGCCACCCGGCCGGTGCCGACGCCGAGTTCGAGGACGCTCGCGCCGGGTGTGGTGAGGGTGAGCAGGTACGTACCGATGTCGTCGAGGTCGGGCGTGCTCGGGTAGATCTCGTCGTACACCCCGGCGAGGGCGTCGCTGTAGGCGGTGGTGATCGCCGCCCCGAAGCCGCCCGCCCCGGCGAGGGTTCCGGCGCCGTCGGCCGCTTCCGCTGCGTCGGCGGTGGTCGTCGTGTCCGTGGTGGTCGTCGTGTCCGTGGTTTCGGCGGTGGTCATCGGGCTCACACTCCAGCGGTCGTGGTCGTGGTCGTGGTCGTGGTCGTGGTCGTGGTGTCCGCGGCGAGGTCGCCCTCGGGACACTCGGGGTCCACGGCAAAGCTGTTCCTGGCGTGCGCGGGGCCCGCGGCCAGGTTGTTCTCGGGGTGCGCGGGGTCGATGCCCGCCGCGCGGAAGGCCCGTACGACGTGGCCGGCGAGGCCGTCGGTCCCTTCGGTCGCTTCCAGGGCGTGGTCGACGAGCGCGGTGGCCAACGCGAAGCTGCGGTGCTGCCCGAAGCTCATGCCGTCATGTCCGGGGCGCGGGTCCCGCGGGTCCCACGCGGCGGCGACGCCGGGGGCGAGCCGGGCGGTGAAGAGCGAGGTGTCGGCGCCCAGCCCCGGCAGGCCCCGGACGGCGGTCACCACGGCCCGTTCCGCCGGTGCGTGGTCGCCGTGCAGATAGACGACGACGCTGTCGCGGCGCGGGTAGTCGTCCTCGTCGGACAGGACCTTGGCGTGGTAGCGCGCCCCCGCCCCCTCCAGCGCGGCCAGCGCGGCGGCCCACAGCGCGTCCGCCCCGTCCGCGTCGCGGGCGTGCAGGAAGAGGCGGCGGACCGGACCCGCGGGCGACGGCAGGGCCCGCGACCCCATGACGTAGAAGAAGCCGGGCGAGAGAGCGGGCCGCGCCGCCTCCAGCGCGACCTCGACCAGCTCGCCGGGGGCGGGCGTGCCGGGGGTGATGAGCCGGTCGGCGCCGAGCCGGGCGGTGATCTCCGGCAGCCGTACGACCAGTTCGCCGCCGTCCGTGACCTCGACCAGCCGCCCCGTGACCGGAGTCCTGGCGTGCGGCACGGCCTCGGTGAGGCGGCGCTCCAGCGCGGAGTCGCGCAGCGACCGGCGGGGCGGGGCGTCCGCGTCCCGGCGGTGCGCTCCGTTTCCGGCGTGGAACTCCTCGTACAGCGCGTTGGTGAGCCGGCCGCGCAGGTCGCGCGGGCTGTCGGCGGTCAGCTTCCGCCCGGCGACCTCCGCCGCGAGACCGTCGGCCCGTACGGAGACGAGGCCGAGCGCGGCGGTGAGACGCGGGGCCGGGGACGGCTCGGCGGAGAGGGGCAGCGGACGGTCGGGGATCATCGGGGGCTCCGGGACGTGGCGGTGCGGCGTGGTGGGGCGGGGGCGGGGGCGGTCAGACGGAGGGTGGGGACGGCGCCGGCCGGATTCAGCAGCAGGGTCCGTCCGATCCCGGCGGCGGCGCGCGCGACCGGGTTGAGGACGGCGTGCGCCTGTGCGGTGGCTATGAGCCGGTCGAACAGGTGCCATCCCGCGAACCCGACGGCCCTCTCCGCCAGCTCCGGGTCAGGGGTCCGGCAGCCGGTGTAGCCCTCCCAGAAGGCCGCGACACGGGGAAGGTGGCGGCGCAGCCCGGCGGTGCCGCGTTCGACGATCTCCTGGTGGGTGAGGTCGAAGCCGAGCGCGACGGTGTCCCCGGCGGCGGCCTCGCCGGTCGGCGCGAAGACGGAGTAGGTGGCCTGGAAGAGCCACTCGCCGACGAACGCTCCGACGTCCCGGGCCGGATCGGCCCACCTGAACTCCTCCCAGTCGCAGAGGTAGAGCGAGTCCCCGTGGACGATGAACTGGTCGAAACGCAGATCGCAGTGGGCCGGGGTGTGCGGCGCCGTACGTTCCCGCTCCCGCAGCCGGTCGAGCGCGGCGACGACCTCGGTGTCGTCCTGGACCAGCTTCCAGGCGGCGATCTGCGCCATGCTGCGGTCCTGGACCTCGCTCCACGGGAACGCCCGCAGCCAGCGCGTCGGTGGCAGGGGCGCCTCCCCCGTGTCGATCCCCACCTCCGCCGCACCGCCGGACGGGTCGGCCGGCCCGGGCACGCCGACGGCCTCGGCCTGCCCCGTGCTCGCCGGGCCGCCCACCGGCTCCATGGCGTGCAGGGTGGCGACGGCTCGCCCCGCCTCCCGGCACAGCTCCTCGTCGAAGTCGCCGTCCAGCGCGACCTCCGAGCCCGAGCGGGCCCCGGGCAGCAGCCGGAACGCGCTCACGGCGGCGGCCCGGTCGGTCCCGAGGTGTTCGGGCGTACGCAGCGGCGAGCCGGCCGGGAGCCGTGCGGCCGACGCCTCGAAGGCGAGCGCGCGGTCGATCTCGGGACGGCTGCCGTCGGGGGACCGGGCGACCGTCTTGACGAAGACCTGCTGACCGCCGGTCGTCGTCCCGGCCCAGTTGTCGTTGCGGCCGCCGAAGGCGGTCAGCCCGTCCGGCGTGAAGGGGCCGAGGCCCAGCCGTTCCAGCAGCGCGTTCACCTCCGGGGCGGCGTCGAGGCCGGTCGGCCGGTAGCGGATCAGCGCGGGCGCTTCGTTCGTCGTGGTCGTCATGACACTCCTCGGGGGACCGCCCGGCGGCCCTCCTCATCGATCAACTCGGCGGTGAAGGCGAGGTAGTCCAGCAATTCGTCGCTCCACTCGCAGTACGTGGCGAAGTCCCGCATGTGCGTGACGACGCGGAGCACGGCGCAGCGCCCCACGGCTGCGGGGTCGTACACCGGACCTCCGCCGCCGGTGCGGTCGCCGCTGGCACCGTCGCCACTGCCCTCGCCGCCCGCGCCCTCGCCACCCGGGCCCTTGCCACCCGGGCCCTCGCCGTACACGCCCAGGAACACCTGCTGGAGGACGGCCGCGGACGGCAGCACCGTGCCCTCCTCCTCCGGAGCCCCGGCACCGGCGTGCGCGACGCGGTAGAGCGGCGACGACCACGCCAGCTCGACGAGGTCGCCGAGCATCCAGCCCAGGTCCAGCTCCCGCCGCCCGGTGCCGAGGTCCTGGCCGGTCAGCAGCGCCACCCGGCCGCGGCTCCTCGGCGGTACGAGCGCACCGGTCGAGGCCCAGCCGTGGAGGAGCACGGCCGACGCGCCGACGCCCGTGGGCCGTTCGGCGTCGTCCGCCCAGTCGAGCAGCCGCGCCGTGCGGGCGCCGCCCCACACCTCCAGCGCATGGCGCCGGAGCCGCTCCGCGGCGGGGACGAGCGGAACCGTCCCGCCCGCCCACTCCCGCAGCCGCCGCAGGCCCGGCGGCGGGGCCGGCTCCAGGCCCTGCGGCAGGGAGACGCCGTGCAGGGCCCGCAGGGCGCGGGCGGCGGCGGTGAGGGAGTGGGCGACGAGCCGCCCGGCCTGCGGGCGGGGGTCCCGCAGCCAGGCGGCGGCCGAGACGGAGCCGGCGGCCCGGTGGAGCAGCCCGGTTCCGTGCGGCTGCCCGGTGGACAGCAGTGCGGCCCCCGCGCCGGCTTCCCGGCCGGGCACGAGCGGGCCCAGTTCGCGGGGTGCGCGCAGCGGACCGGCGTGACGGTGCCCCGGGCCGTGCCACCACAGGAAGCCACCCTCGTCCTGCCCCTCGTACACACGGGTGACCTGGAGGCCCGTACCGTGCTCCGCCACGAGGACAGCCGCTCCGGTCAGGGGGGCCGTTTCGGCCAAGGGGTCCGTCCCGGCCAGAAGGCCCCTCTCGGCCAGGGGGCCTGTCCGAGCCCGGGGTCCCGTTCCAGCCCGAAGGCCCGCCCCCTCAGAGGGGTCCGGCCCTGCCAGGAGGTCCCTCCCAGCCCGGGGTCCCGTCCCGGCCCGAGGGCCCATCCCAGCCCGGGAGCCCGCCCCGGTCACGCCGCCCGCTCCCGGTCCAGGTCCCCGGCGCCCCCGACCGCGTCGGGGCAGCCCGGACCCGGACCCGGACCCGGCCCGGTCCCGCCCCCGTCGCCGCGCGCGTCACCCGGAGCACCGCCGCCCCCGCTCTCCTCCCGCCTCTCCTCCCGCCTCTCCTCCCGCCTCTCCTCCCGGCTCTCCTCCCGGCTCTCCTTCCGGCTCTCCTTCCGGCGCGCGACGCAGAGGTCGTACAACTCGTTCAGCGGGGCGGAGCCACCGTCCGCCACCTCACCCGTGCGCGCGCTCCGCGCGGGGATCGTCGGCGCGAGCACCACCCCGGGCCGCTCCCGCAGCACCGCCAGGTGCTCCCGGACGACCGGGCTGCCGAGGGCACCGGGCGGGAGCGACGGCGCGACGCCCACCAGCGCCCGGGTGGTGTGCAGCGCGACCATCAGCGGTGTGTCGGCGACACCGAGGGCGTACCGGCCGACGAAATTCAGTGTGGCGGGATGGACCAGAATCAGGTCCGCCCATTCCGCGAGATCGACATGCGGCACGTCGGCACCGGAGAACGCGTTCCAGTCGTCGATGAATACGTCTTTTCCGGAGAGCACGGCCACCGCGTCCCGCGAGACGAACCGGCACGCGGAACGGGTCAGTGCCACTCTCTTCTCCACGTCGGGAAGGGAATTCCCGAGCCAGTTGATCCAGAACGGCAGGAAGGCGACGCCGAGGGCTCCCGTCCCCACGACGAGAACGCGCTCGAAGTCCCGTTGCTGTTCCTCCACGACGCCTCCTGTGTGCGCGTTGGGCCGGGGTCCGGCCGGAGCGTGCGCTCCGGCCGGACCCCGCGGCTCACTCCGAAGAGAGCCTGGTCAGCACTTGTTCTCGACGGTCTTCGCGGCGAGCGAGCCGAGAGCGGCGGCGCACTGCTGCGAGGAACGCGCGCTGATGATCGTGGCGCGGATCGCCCACGGGATGGTGGGGCTGAAGGCCGGCGCGGCGTCCTTGCCGTCGTGCAGGCCCAGCTCCTCGGCGGAGGTGTAGGCGGTGTAACCGTCGAACAGGTCCTGCTCAGTGACGTTCTGCATCAGATCTATCTCCATGAAAGGGAATTGACGGCCGGTCATATCTGCGATGCCCGGCGTCCGTTGCGGACAGAAAGAAGAATGGACCGCGACACCGGGCCCGCACCATTGACTCTTGCGGCATTGCCGCAAGCGACAGTTCCCCCGCACACGAACGAGGGGATAGAACTACGAGGGTGAACACACCTGACGCAGAACAGCCTCCGGCAGAGCGGCCCGCGCTGCGGGCGCTGCTCTCGTACGCGCGTCCGCACCGCGGCGTCCTCCTCACCGTTCTGGCACTGACCCTCCTGGGCAGCGCCGCCGGTCTCGCCCAGCCGCTGGTCATCCAGTCGGTCCTGGCGAAGCTCATGACGGGCGAGGGACTGCGCGACGACCTCCTCCTGCTGTTCGGCCTGCTGGTCGCCTCCATCGGGCTGACCTGGGTGCAGGCCTGGCTCAGCGAACGGACCGCCGAGCGGGTCGTGCTCCAGGTCCGCCGAGGCCTCATAGCGCGTCTCATACGTCTGCGCACCGCGGAGTTGGACCGCGTCGAACCGGGTGGCCTGACGACACGTGTCACGTCCGACAGCACGCTCGTCCAGCACGCGGCCACGGGCGGTCTCATCCAGCTCGTGGACGGATCGATCCACCTCCTGGCCACGATCGTGCTGATGGGCATCGTCAGCCTGCCGCTGCTCGGCATCACCTCCGCCGTGCTGGTGGTCGTGGGCATCGCGATGGGCGTCGTCATGCCCCGCATCAAGCGGGTGACCACCGAGGCGCAGACCTCCGTCGGCGAGATCGGCGCCGCACTCGACCGGTCGCTCGGAGCGGCCCGGACCGTGAAGGCCAACGGCGCCGAGGCGAAGGAGACCGAGCGGGCGACCGACGCCGCCGAACGCGCCTACCGGGCCGGCCTCAAGGGTGCCCGCTACCACGCGCTGATCGCCGTGCTCGCCGGGCTGATCGTCCAGGCGTCCTTCCTCGCCGTCATCGGCTTCGGCGGCGCGCTGGTCGCCATGGGCACCCTCGAACTGGCCGCGCTGATCGGCTTCCTGCTCTACCTGTTCAACCTGGGCGGCCCGGTCCTCTCGCTCGTCGGCGGGACCACGGCCCTCCAGCAGGGACTCGGCGCCCTGGCCAGGATCGAGGAGGTGCGGTCCATGGCGGCGGAGGACGACGTGGACGGTACGCCGCCGGTGCCGTCCGGCCCGCCGCCCCGGGTCACGGTCGACGGCCTGACCTTCGCCTACGAGGGGCGCACCCCCGTCCTGGACGACACGAGTTTCGTCGCACCGGCGGGGAAGGTCACCGCGATCGTCGGCCCGTCCGGCAGCGGCAAGACGACGGTGTTCTCCCTGATCCAGCGGTTCTACGACAGCGAGACCGGCCGCATCCTGCTGGACGGCACCGACATCCGCACGCTCGGCCGGGCCGAACTCCGCCGCCGCATCGCGTACGTCGAGCAGGACTCACCGATGCTGGCCGGCACGCTCCGGGAGAACCTCCTCTACTCCGCGCCCGACGCGAGCGACGAGGCCGTCGCCGACGTGCTCCGCAGGACCCTGCTCGACGACTTCGTCTCCTCACTCCCGGCCGGACTCGACACGGCTGTCGGCTCCCGCGGCCTGGCGCTCTCCGGCGGCGAGCGCCAACGGATGGCGATCGCACGGGCGTTGCTGCGCCGCCCGCAGGTCCTTCTCCTGGACGAGGTCACCGCTCATCTCGACGGACTCAGCGAGACGGCGCTGCGCAGGACGGTGGAGGAGGCGGCGCGTGACTGCACGGTGCTGCTCATCGCCCACCGGCTCTCGACGGTCACCTCGGCGGACCGACTGGTCCTGTTCGAGAACGGCCGGGTCAGCGATCACGGACGTCACGAGGAGCTGCTGGAGCGCAGCGCCCTCTACCAGGACCTCACCGCGACGCAGTTGACCCCCGCCGGATCGGCCGCACCTCACTGAGCACGAGCATCTCCGGCCACTGCCGCGCCCTGCGAGAATTCCGTGCGCCGCCCCCGGCGGAACCGAACATCCGCACGCCGAACATTTCCTCACCGAACACCCCCCTCAGCACGACCGAAGGGTTCAAGGATCCAGATGACCGACACCACTCCCCTGCCTCTGCCCGCCGCGACGGAGGACGACCACTACGGCGAGATCGCCGTCGAACTCCTCGGCGAACAGCGGGAGAAGCTCGTCGTGAGCGGCGAGCGGATTCCCACGATCACCATCGTCCGCGCGCCCGAGGCCGAGGTCGACGACCACATCGTCATCGGAACCCGGGACCCCCGGCACCTCACGATCACCGTGGACGGCGAGCCGGCGACGATCACGCCCGCCAAGGGCAGGCTGCGGAGGCGGTCCTACCGGGTCGACGTCACCTGCGCGGGCACCCGCTTCCGGCTCGTCCCGGACTCGATCCCCGGCAGCCGGCTGACCCGGGACGGGAAGCACCTCGGGGACTTCTCGTCGGACGGTGACCGCCGGGTGATCGCCGAGTGGCGGGAGGACGCCGGGAGCATCGAACCGCTCGACGCGGCCATCGGCTACGCGCTCTCCGCGGCGTTCGGCACCGGCGGCCAGCCGATGTGGATGATGCTGGTCGACGCGGTCAGCACGGCCCTGCCCGGCTGAGGACACGGCCGACGGACCGGTCGCTTCCGTGTCCGGGCCCGGACACGGCCGGCGGACCGGCCGCTTACGGGGCCGGGCCCGTTCACGGTTTCCCGGGTCCGGGCCCGTTCACCGTTTCCCGGGCCCGGACCGTTCACGGTTTCCCGGGCCGCCCCGGGCCGGACCCCGGGCCCGCCCGGCCCGTTCACGGCTCCCCGGCCGGCGCCGGGCACACGAGAAGTCCCCTGCGGGAAGCGATTCCTCCCGCAGGGGACTTCGGCCTTCGTGCTCCACCCGGAGCCCGCGCACCGGCGAAGGTCAGGTCACGGACGCAGACCCCTGATGTCCTCCGCGTACAGGTTCGACACGATCGCGGCCTCGAACCTGGACTTGAGATTCAGCTTCCGCACGATGCTCGACGTGTGCGCCCGGACCGTCCGTTCCGTGATGCCGAGCCTCCGGGCGAGCCAGCGGTTCTGCTCTCCGCCGCCCAGCAGCGCGAGAACCTCGCGCTCGCGTTCCGTGAGCGTGGCGAAATCCAGTACCTGTCGGTCGATCATCGTCGTCACAGCAGCCCCCTAGTTGCGATCATCCACTGTTGCCCGTCGGTTGCCCGTCGGTTTGCCCGTCGGTTTGCCCGTCGGTTTGCCCGTCGGTTGTCCGTCTGTTGTCCGTCTGTTGTTCGCCCCGCGTCCGCCCGCGTCCGTTCCTCGACCGACCGGGCCTGCCTGCACCTTTACCCTTCGATTACCCTTTCCCTCATCAGTTCGACGGCTGCGTGGCATCTGACCCATGCCCCAGCCATCAGTTCGACGGGCGCCCGGCATCTGACCCATGTCGGCGCGCCGGCAGTTGTTGTGCGGCACGCGGGGGGCGGCGGCAGTGAACGACGGAAGTCTGTCGATACTCGGTATCGACGCGACGGAGGAACGCGTCTATCGGTACTTCCTGCGCAATCCGGGGACCGGCACCGAGGACATCGACATCCTCCTCCACCGCCCGCGTGAGGAGGTGGAGAAGGCCCTCGCCCGGCTCGACGAGCTGTGCCTCCTGCGGACCGACGAACACGGCGGGGCGACGGCGACCGATCCGGAGACCGCGATCGAGCGGCTCACGGAGATACGGCTGCGCGAGCTGCACGAACAGCTCCATCAGGTCACCAGGTCCCGGCATCTGGTGGCCGATCTGACGGCCGAACAACAGGCCCGCCCCCTCGCCGGACAGGGCGTGGAGCGGCTCGAAGTCCTGCGGCACATCCGCGACCGGATCGACGACCTGGCCTTCTTCGCCCGACAGGAGATCCTCTCCGTCGAGCCGTACACCGCCCTCACCCCCGAGAACATCGCGCACGCGCGCCCGCTCGACACCCGGTGCCTGCGCCGCGGCGTGCGGATCCGCAGCGTGGTGCTGCGGGAGGCGCTCGACCACCCGCCCACGGTCGCCTACCTCCGTGAGCTCAGGGCCCAGGGCGCGTCGATCCGGGCCGCGGAAGACCTGTCCGAGCGCATCCTCGTCTACGACCGCCGGACGGCCCTGGTGCCCGTGGACCCGGCCGACACGTCGAGCGGCGCACTGGTCACCCAGCAAGCCGGCCTCGTCTCCAACATCCTGGCCCTGTTCGAGAAGATCTGGACCGAGGCAACGGACCTCGCCGCCCTCATCGACACCGGTCCCGCGCCGACGGGCGTGCTCTCGGAGATGGAGCAGCGTGTCATGGAGGAGATGTGCCGGGTCGCGAAGGACGAGACGGGCGCCCGGAACCTGGACATCTCGGTACGGACGTACCGCCGTCACGTCGCCGACGTCCTCCGCATCCTGGACGCGACCAGCCGCCCGCACGCGGCCCTGCTGGCCCGCGAGAGAGGCTGGATCTGAGGCCCGGCACACGGAGAGGAAGCGCGGGGCCGTCGGTCCGGAGCCCTACGGGGCCTGCCGTCCCTCCAGCGTCCACCCCTCCAGCGTGCGGCCCCTCAGCGCCTCGGCGCAGCGTTTCCGCACCTCCTGCTGCCCGCCGCCCCGGACGAGGACCGTGATCCGGTCCTCCTCGATGCGCTGGGCGCACTCCCAGTGCGCGGGCAGCATCCCGAGGAGCCGGAGCACCGCGGTCCCGGCGGGCGCGGCGTGCGCGGCGACCCGGACCACCACGACCTCGACGGGGTCGTCTACTGCCAGCCGTTGACGCACGCGGCCTTGCCCCTGTCCGGTCCGTGAATCTTCGGCAGCGGTACGCCGCAGAGAAACCCGGAGACCGCGGCGTTCCCCTCCGCGAGCGCTTGCGAGATCGCGCCGGGCAGCGTGGCCGGCCCGCCCTGCTGGGACACGCCCCCCGACCCCGCACCGGCGTGGGCCGGGATCGCGGCCGCCCCGACGACCAGCCCCAGGATCATTCCCCCGGTACCGACCATCCTCCCGGTGAACGCGCAGACGCCCATGTGTTCCTCCCCGTACGTCATGTGTCCCGCCGGCTTCCCTCGCCGACGCCCATAAGCTTGCCAGTGACACGTGCCCATGACAGGGGTGATCACTGTCAACTTGCTGCATATGCCGGGCTACTTGGTGCCAACCGTATTCCGCCGGAACGCTCCGGAGGTTTTCGGCCACCTGAGGATGCCCGGCGAGCGGGCGACGCGGGGACACACGACGACGGGGCCGGGAGAGCGTCATCCGCTCTCCCGGCCCCATGGCTCACAGGGTCCGGCCGACTCACGTCAGCCGTGTCCGTCAGTCCGTCAGTCCGTCGGCCGCTTCGGCTTCGGCCGCCAGACCACCAGCGCGCTGGTCTGCTGCACGTCCTGGTACGGCACGAGGTCCCGACGGTACGAGGCGTGCACCTGGGCCTCGCGCTGCTGGAGGGCGACCGCCGCACCGTCCACCGCCGCCGAGAGCTCGGCGACGCGCTGCTGGAGGGCCGCGACCTGGTTCTCCAGCTCGATGATCCGCTTGATGCCCGCGAGGTTGATGCCCTCGTCCTGCGACAGCTGCTGCACGGTGCGCAGCAGCTCGATGTCGCGGGCCGAGTAGCGCCGGCCGCGCCCGGCCGTACGGTCCGGGGAGACCAGGCCGAGACGGTCGTACTGGCGCAGGGTCTGCGGGTGCAGGCCCGAGAGCTGGGCCGCGATCGAGATCACGTACACCGGTGTCTCATCGGTCAGCTGGTACGGATTGCGTCGACGGCCGTCCATCTCAAGCTCCCTTCGCAGCCTGGAACAACTCCGCCCGCGGGTCCTCGTCCGCGGTCGCCTTCCGGTAGGCCTCCAGGGCGTCCCTGGCCTCCTGGTTCAGCTCCCTGGGGACCGCGACCTCCACGGTGACCAACAGGTCGCCGCGGGTGCCGTCCTTGCGCACCGCGCCCTTGCCCCGGGCGCGCATCGTACGCCCGTTGGGGGTGCCGGCGGGAAGCTTCAGGGTGACCGGGGGGCCGCCGAGGGTGGGGACCTTGACCTCGCCGCCGAGCGTCGCCTCCGGATAGGTGACGGGCACGGTGACCGTGAGGTTGTCGCCCTTGCGGCCGAAGACCGGGTGGGCGTCGACGTGGACGACGACGTACAGATCGCCGGCCGGACCGCCGCGTTCGCCCGCGCCGCCCTTGCCGCGCAGCCGGATCCGCTGGCCGTCGGAGACGCCCGCCGGAATCCTCACCTGCATGGTGTGCGCCGACTTCGCCCGGCCGCTTCCCTTGCAGACGTCGCACGGGTCCTGGGCGATGAGGCCCCGGCCCTTGCAGTCCACACAGGGGTCGGTGAGCGAGAAGCCGCCGCCGCTGCCGCGCGAGACCTGGCCGGTGCCGACGCAGGTCGGGCAGACCCGGGGGGTGCCGTTCTTGTCGCCGGTGCCGGAGCACGCCTTGCAGGGCGCCTGGCTGGACATCCGCAGCGGGACCGTGGCCCCGTCGACCGCCTCGGTGAAGCTGAGCGTCACCTCGGACTCGATGTCCTGGCCGCGCTTGGGCTGGACACGGGTGCCCGCGCCGCCGCGGTTGAACAGCCCGCCGAAGACGTCGCCGAGACCGCCCCCGCCGCCGAAGCCGCCGCCCGCGCCGCCCTGTCCGCCGCCGCCCGGGGCGCCGCCTCCGAAGAGGTCGCCCAGGTCGAAGTTGAAGTTGCCGCCGGCACCACCGGGGCCGGGGCGGAAGCCGCCGTTGCCGAAGAGGGCGCGCGCCTCGTCGTACTCCTTGCGCTTCTTGGGGTCACCGAGGACGTCGTTCGCCTCGGAGATCTCCTTGAACCGCTCCTCCGCCTTGGCGTCGCTCTTGTTGGCGTCCGGGTGGAACTCGCGGGCGAGCTTCCGGTACGCCTTCTTGACCTCGGCGTCGGTGGCGTCCTTGGGGACGCCGAGAACCTTGTAGTAGTCCTTCTCGACGAAGTCCTTCGTGCTCATCGACGTCCCTCCTTCCGGACGATCGGCCGAGCGGCCGGCCCGTGGGCCGGCCGCCGGGCCGGTCGGTGGGCACCGTGGTGGTCAGACGCGTTGCCGTCAGACCTCCTCGGTGCCACCGCTCTCCTCGTCGTCTGTCTTCTCTTCCTTGGCCGCGGCGGGCGTGGCGCCCGGCTGCGGCTCGGCGACGGCCACCCGCGCGGGGCGGATGGTGCGCTCGCCGATGCGATACCCCGGCTGCAGGATCGCCACGCAGGTCGTCTCGGTGACGTCCGGCGCGTAACTGTGCATCAGGGCCTCGTGGATCGTCGGGTCGAAGGGCTCGCCCTCCTTGCCGAACTGCTGGAGGCCCAGCTTCGCGACGGTGGTCTCCAGCGATTCGGCCACCGACTTGAAGCCGCCGACGAGCTCGCCGTGTTCCCGCGCGCGGCCGACGTCGTCGAGGACGGGCAGGAGCTCGGACAGGAGGTTCGCGACAGCGATCTCCTTGACCGTGACCCGGTCCCGCTCGACGCGGCGGCGGTAGTTCTGGTACTCGGCCTGGAGCCGCTGGAGGTCCGCGGTGCGCTCACCGAGCGCGGTGCGTGCCTGGTCCAGCTGGGCGGTCAGACCGACGGTCGGGTCGAGGTCCCCGGCCGGGGCCGCCGCCTCCTCCTCGGAGGAGTCGGCAGCCTTCGGCTCGGCGTCATCAGGGGTGGCGCCGGAGGGGACGTCAGGCTTCTCCTCGAAGCCCGGAGTCTCCTCGGTCACGCCGCACCGCCCTTGGTGTCCTTCTCGTCGTCCACGATCTCGGCGTCGACGACATCGTCGTCGGCCTTGGCCTGACCGTCGCCCGGGGCGTCGGCGCCCGGGGTCGCACCCTCGGCCTGGGCGTTGGCGTACATCGCCTGGCCCAGCTTCTGGGAGACGGCCGCGACCTTCTCGGTGGCCGTGCGGATCTCGGCGGAGTCCTCGCCCTTGAGCTTCTCCTTCAGCTCGCCGACGGCGGTCTCCACCTCCGTCTTCACGTCAGCGGGGACCTTGTCCTCGTTGTCCTTGAGGAACTTCTCCGTCTGGTAGACGAGTTGCTCGCCCTGGTTGCGCGACTCGGCGGCCTCGCGGCGGGCGTGGTCCTCCTCCGCGTACTTCTCGGCCTCTTCGCGCATCCGGTTGACCTCGTCCTTCGGCAGCGAGGAGCCGCCGGTGACGGTCATCTTCTGCTCCTTGCCGGTGCCGAGGTCCTTGGCGGCGACGTGCATGATGCCGTTGGCGTCGATGTCGAAGGCGACCTCGATCTGCGGCACACCGCGCGGGGCCGGCGGCAGACCGGTCAGCTCGAACATCCCGAGCTTCTTGTTGTACGCCGCGATCTCGCGCTCGCCCTGGTAGACCTGGATCTGCACGGACGGCTGGTTGTCCTCGGCCGTCGTGAAGATCTCGGAACGCTTGGTCGGGATCGTGGTGTTGCGCTCGATGAGCTTGGTCATGATCCCTCCCTTGGTCTCGATGCCGAGGGAGAGCGGGGTGACGTCGAGGAGCAGGACGTCCTTGACCTCGCCCTTGAGGACACCGGCCTGGAGCGAGGCGCCGATGGCGACGACCTCGTCCGGGTTCACACCCTTGTTGGCGTCCTGGCCGCCGGTCAGCTCCTTGACGAGCTCGGCGACGGCGGGCATACGGGTGGAGCCACCGACGAGAACGACGTGGTCGATCTCGGAGAGCTGGATGCCCGCGTCCTTGATGACGTTGTGGAACGGGGTCTTGCAGCGGTCCAGGAGGTCCGAGGTCAGCTGCTGGAACTGCGAGCGCGTGAGCTTCTCGTCCAGGTGCAGCGGGCCCTCGGCGGAGGCCGTGATGTAGGGCAGGTTGATCGTGGTCTCGGTCGAGGACGAGAGCTCGATCTTCGCCTTCTCCGCGGCCTCGCGGAGACGCTGGAGAGCCATCTTGTCCTTGGACAGGTCCACGCCGTGCCCGTTGGCGAACTGCTTCACCAGGTAGTCGACGACGCGCTGGTCCCAGTCGTCACCACCGAGGTGGTTGTCACCGTTGGTGGCCTTCACCTCGACGACGCCGTCGCCGATCTCCAGGAGGGACACGTCGAAGGTGCCGCCACCGAGGTCGAAGACGAGGATCGTCTGGTCGTCCTTGTCGAGGCCGTACGCCAGCGCGGCGGCGGTCGGCTCGTTGACGATGCGCAGGACGTTCAGGCCCGCGATCTCACCGGCCTCCTTCGTCGCCTGACGCTCGGAGTCGTTGAAGTACGCCGGGACGGTGATGACCGCGTCGGTCACCTTCTCGCCCAGGTAGGACTCGGCGTCGCGCTTCAGCTTCTGCAGGATGAAGGCGCTCATCTGCTGCGGGTTGAAGCTCTTGCCGTCCAGGTCGATCTTCCAGTCAGTGCCCATGTGGCGCTTGACGGAGCGGATGGTCCTGTCGACGTTGGTGACCGCCTGGCGCTTCGCGACCTCGCCGACGAGCACCTCGCCGTTCTTGGCGAAGGCGACGACGGACGGCGTGGTCCTGGCGCCTTCGGCGTTGGTGATGACGGTGGGCTCGCCGCCTTCGAGAACGCTGACGACGGAGTTAGTCGTGCCCAGGTCGATGCCGACCGCACGTGCCATTTCAATTCCTCCAACTGGCTACTTGAGTGGATCTGACTCAAGAATGCATGACGCCCACGCCGGAGTCAACAGACCTGAGTCTCTTACGCTCAACTTAAGTGCTCACATAGAGCACACCCAGGGCATGTCCGCCCTCCGCCCGCCCCCTCAGCCACCCCACGACCGCACCCGCGCACGCCACACCCCGCGCGCACCACCCGCCCCACCGTCTCACCGTGGGATCGTTCTGTCACAAATTGCCGTGAGACGGCCACAACCGTCACCGACCGGCAGATTTCACCGTGGATCGTCACACCATCGAACCTCGAACCCCGGGCGGGCGCGATGCAGAACGCGAGGAAGCCGCGCGTACGGCGGAAGAACCAGAGAAGCCAGAGAAGCCAGAGGAGCGAGAAGGGCCAGCAGGGCCGGAAGAGCCAGCAAGGCAACCAGGCCCAGCAGGCCCAGCAGGCCGAGCAGGACCAGCAGGACCAGCAGGACCAGCAGGACCAGCAACAGCGACAGCCGCTTCCCCTCCCGGACCACCCCCACCCGGACCACCCCCACCCCCACCCGCCCCAGCCCCAGCCCCGCCCGATGCCGCCCGGCGCGGAGCCGCAGGGCCCGGAACCGTACGAGGCGCACCCGGGCCCACATCCGTACGCGGCCCCGCGCCGGCCCCCGCACCTGTCCCCGTCCCCGTCCCCGCACCGGCCAGCGACAGGGACGACCAGGGGCCGGTTCCCCTCGCCCTCCGGGGCACACCTGGCCGGCCTCGCCGACCGGGCCGGGCGGCTCGCGGACCGCTTCCTCCCGCGCACACCAGCCGAACGCGTCCTGGACCTGACCCTCGGCACCGCCCTGCTGATCCTGACCGCCCCCGCCGTCGCCGTGGCGGCCCTCGCCCTGAGTGCGCGGCGAGCCCCGGGCGGCGTCTGGGACCGCCGGCCCCGGACCGGCCTGGGCGGCCGGGTCTTCGAGCTGCGGACCCTGCGCACCCGGAGGCTCCGGCTGGACCTGCTCTCCCGCCTGCCCCACGTCGTACGCGGCGACCTCTCCCTGGTCGGCCCCGCCCCACTCGCCCCGGCCGACCCACGGGCCACCAGGTCCGGCGCCCGGCAGTGGCGACAGGAGTTGCGGCCGGGACTGACCGGTCTCGCGCAGGTGCGCGCCCGCTCCGGCATGCCGTGGGACGACCCCGCTCTGCTGGACCAGCACTACGCAGAGCACCATGGAGTGGTGCTCGACCTGGCGATCCTCGCCGAAGCCGCACGCGGACCCCTGCGGACGCGGCTCCGGAAGGCCCGTCGGACCAAGGCACACCTGAGCGACGCAGATCACCGACGACCCGGCTACAGCACGGTGGAATAAGTGGATAGTGTCAGCACAGACTAATTAAGTTACTGCTTAGTAGTAGCGGGCAGTAGTAACTGGACCCCGCTCTCGCAGGCCCGAGGAGCCCCGAAATGCAACTCGCCGCGATCATTGTGTCGCTGGTGCTGACGGTCGTCGGCGTTGCGCTCATCACCCGAGCCGTCGCGCAGATCTACCGCTTCGTCCGTCTCGGACAGCCGGTACCAGCAGGCAGCCGCACCGACGACCCCAAGCAGCGGACGATCACCCTGGTCAAGGAGTTCCTCGGCCACACCCGGATGAACCGGTGGGGAATCGTCGGCTTCGCCCACTGGTTCGTCGCCATCGGTTTCCTGACGCTGCCGCCGACGCTGCTCCAGGCGTACGGACAGCTCTTCCAGGCGGACTGGGTGCTGCCGATCATCGGCGGCTGGCTGCCGTTCGAGATGTACATCGAGTTCATCGGCCTGATGACGGTCGTCGGCATCGTGGCCCTGATGGCGATCCGGCTGCTGAACCTGCCCTCCCGGGCCGGCCGCAAGTCGCGCTTCGCGGGCTCGAAGGCCTGGCAGGCGTACTTCGTCGAGTACATCATCCTGATCATCGGCCTCGCGATCCTGGTGCTGCGCGGCCTAGAGGGCGCGATCCACCACGTCGAGAGCTACGACGCCGCGTATTTCGTGTCGTACCCGCTGGTCCTCGCCTTCGAGGGGCTGAGCCTCGGCACGCTCCAGACGCTCATCTACTTCACCGCGATGATCAAGATCGGCACCTCGCTGATCTGGATGATCACGGTCTCGCTCAACACCAACATGGGTGTCGCCTGGCACCGCTTCCTCGGCTTCCCGAACATCTGGTTCAAGCGGAACGCCGACGGCGACGTCGCGCTCGGCGCCCTCCAGCCGATGACGTCGGGCGGCAAGGAGATCGACTGGGAGGACCCGGCCGAGGACGCGGTCTTCGGCGTCTCCCAGGTCGAGCAGTTCTCCTGGAAGGGCATCCTCGACTTCTCCACCTGCACCGAGTGCGGCCGCTGCCAGTCCCAGTGCCCCGCCTGGAACACCGGCAAGCCCCTCTCCCCCAAGCTCCTGATCATGTCGCTGCGCGACCACGCGCACGCCAAGGCCCCCTACCTCCTGGCCGGCGGCGGCAAGGACATGGAGGGCAACGAGAAGGCCACCGAGGAACAGCTCAAGGACGTTCCCGCGGCCGCCCTCGCCGAGGCCGAGCGCCCTCTCATCGGCACCGCCGAGGAGAACGGCGTCATCGACCCCGACGTCCTGTGGTCCTGCACCACCTGCGGCGCCTGTGTCGAGCAGTGCCCGGTCGACATCGAGCACATCGACCACATCGTCGACATGCGCCGCTACCAGGTGATGATCGAGTCCGCGTTCCCGTCCGAGGCGGGCACGATGCTCAAGAACCTGGAGAAGAAGGGCAACCCCTGGGGGCTGGCCAAGAAGGCGCGCGTCGAGTGGACCAAGGAGGTCGGCTTCGAGGTCCCGATCGTCGGGAAGGACGTCGAGGACCTCACCGAGGTCGACTACCTGTACTGGGTCGGCTGCGCGGGCGCCCTGGAGGACCGGGCCAAGAAGACGACGAAGGCCTTCGCGGAGCTGCTGCACATCGCGGGAGTCAAGTTCGCGATCATGGGCGGCGACGAGAAGTGCACCGGTGACTCCGCCCGCCGCCTGGGCAACGAGCCGCTGTTCCAGCAGCTCGGCCAGGAGAACGTGGCCATGCTGAACATGGCGTACGGCGAGGACGATGAGGACACGACGACGAAGAAGCCCAAGTCGTCGAAGAAGATCGTCGCGACCTGCCCGCACTGCTTCAACACGATCGCGAACGAGTACCCGCAGCTCGGCGGCGAGTACGAGGTCATCCACCACACGCAGCTGCTCCAGCACCTCATCGACGAGGGCAAGCTGATCCCGGTGACCCCGGTCGAGGGCCTGATCACGTACCACGACCCGTGCTACCTGGGCCGTCACAACAAGATCTACACCCCGCCGCGCGAGATCATCGCGAAGGTCCCGGGGCTGCGGAACGAGGAGATGCACCGCCACAAGGAGCGCGGTTTCTGCTGTGGCGCCGGTGGCGCCCGGATGTGGATGGAGGAGCGGATCGGCAAGCGCGTCAACAACGAGCGCGTCGAGGAAGCCCTCGCCCTCAACCCGGACATCGTCTCCACCGCCTGCCCGTTCTGCCTCGTCATGCTGACCGACTCGGTCAACGGCAAGAAGAACGACGGCCAGGCCAAGGAGTCCATCCAGGTCGTGGACGTCTCGCAGCTCCTCCTGGAGTCCGTGAAGACCCCGGCCGATCCGGCCGGCGAGTCGGACCAGGTGGACGCGCCGGAGCCCGAACCGGCACAGTGACGTAACGCGTCGACGCGATGAGCGGCCGGACCTGCCTCGGGGGCAGGACCGGCCGCTTCTTCGTGGGGCGCGGCGGCCCCGCCCGCCGGACGTGACGACCGCCGCAGGCGAACTGTGAACTCGGACATGTACGCGACGACGTATCCGGAGCATCATGGCCCCGCGCCGACCGAAGACGGACAGCGAACACCGAAGACGGACAGCGAACGCCGAAGGCGGACAGCGAACAGCGGCGGCGGGCAACAACACACGACGAACAACGAACGAGCGACGAACGAGCGACGAACGAGGCCCCGTGCGCCCACGCATCACGCACCCGAAGGCAGCAGTCACCACCAGGGCGACGGCCGCCCTCGCCGCGGGCTGCGCCGCTCTGCTGCTCGCCCTCACCGGCTGCGGGAGCCCCTCGCCCGTCGACGCACCCTCTTCCCCCGCCTCCGGGGACAAGAACGGCGACACCGCGCCGAAGGGACAGTCCCGGACCCGGGCGGACACGGCGCGCATCCCCGTACCGCGCGGATCCGGCAGCCGCGTCCCGTACGACTTCAACGGCGACGGCCACCGCGACCTGGTCATCGACGACCTGGTGAAGGCCCCCGAGGACAGCCACGGCGACGACGCGGGCATCGGCGTCGTCTACGGCTCCGCCGACCGCCCCCTGGACCCGGCCGCCCGGCAACTGCTGAGCGCCCGGGCGAACGCGGCGAAGTCCGGCGACACCCTGCCCGCCGCGTTCGACGCCGAGTCGGCCTGCGACCTGGACCGGGACGGCTTCACCGACCTGATCGTCTCCACCGACCCCCCGTACAACGGCATCGGCGCACCGCCCGTCCCCCTCCAGATCCTCTTCGGCTCCCCGCAGGGCCTGACGGGCCAGGCGGTCACGGTACGCATCCCGCAGAAGGCCCGCTACGGCGACGAGTGGCCCGAGCAGCCGGTCTGCGGCGACTTCGACGGCGACGGCAAGGCCGACCTCGCGGTCACCGCCAGCGCCGGCCAGGTCACCTTCCTGCACGGCCCCTTCACCCGCACCGGGGCCCCGCGCAGCGCGGAACTGCTCCCCGACGGCGGCCCGTACCTCTACGCCCCCGAGCCCAGGCCCGACACCGACGGGGACGGCTACGACGACCTCGTCGCCGCCGCCCGCCCGCACGCCCCCGGCCAGGCGGCCAGGGGCACCCTGCTGCTCGGCTCCGCGAAGGGCCCGGCCCGGCCGGGCGGCGCCTACGCGTTCCGGGCGGAGGAACTCCCCAACGCGCCGCTGAACGCGACGGGCGCCACCCACACCACCCTCCTGGACCACGGCCACTACGACGCCGACAAGAAGCAGGACACGGTGGTGCGGACGTGCCGGGGCGAGCACCAGGACCTGATCGCCCTCTACCCGGCGGGTAACACGGACAGGTCGGCCCTCACCTTCTCCACGGCGCTGTTCCTCCCCTGAACTCCCCCTGAACTCCCCCTCCCCGGGCCCGGGGTACGGCCCCTAGGGGCCCCCTAGGGGATGTCACAGCTCGGCCGCAAAGGCGGACGTGTTCCCCCGGCCCCCACCCCCCAACCCCGGGGACCAGGTACGTTCGACGGGTGGCTGGATTCAGGATCGGACGCGGCCGGGACAACCGCACCCCGCAACAACCGCAGCAGCAGCGGCAGCAGCCGTACGGAGGGCAGGCACCACAGCCGCCGTACGGTGCTCAGCCGTGGCCGACGGCAGGAGGCCCCGGCAACGGCGGAGCGCCACCGCCGTACGGCCCGCCGCAAGGCGCCCCGTACAACGCGGCCGGCGGCTACGCGGGCCCCGGACCGGGCGGACACGGCGGACAGGCCGGACACGGCCAGGGCCCCCACGGCCACGGTGGCCACGGCGGCCACGGCGAGCCGGAGTACTTCGGCGACCCGTACGCGGACCCCGCGCCCCATGACCCGTACGCCAACAACCCGGGTCACACGCAGGCGTTCCGCGTCGACGAGGACCCGTACAACGGCGGCAACACCTACCAGGCCGGCTCCGCCCCCGTCCCGCCGCCGGGCCCGCGCCTGCGCTGGAAGGAACTGCTGACCGGCATCGTGGCGCGCCCGGGGCCGACGTTCTGGCAGATGCGGGACTACCCGGTCTGGGGCCCGGCGCTGGTCATCACGTTCGTCTACGGCCTGCTGGCGCTGTTCGGCTTCGACCAGGCGCGCGAAGAAGCGATCAACGCGACAATCTCGACGGCCATCCCGTACGTCCTGTTCACCGGCGTCGGCTTCGTCATCGGCGGCCTGGTCCTCGGCGCGGTGACCCACACCCTGGCCCGCCAGCTCGGCGGCACGGGCTCGTGGCAGCCGACGGTGGGCCTGTCGATGCTGATCATGTCGATGACCGACGCCCCGCGCCTCCTCTTCGCCCTCTTCCTGGGCGGCGAGAACCTCCTGGTCCAGATCGTGGGCTGGCTGACCTGGCTGGCGGCCGGGGCGCTGTTCACGTCGATGGTCAGCAAGTCGCACGACCTGCCGTGGCCGAAGGCGCTGGGAGCATCGGCGATCCAGCTGATCGCGCTGCTGTCGATCATCAAGCTGGGCACGATCTAGTAAGCCTCGTTACGCACGAGAAGGCCCCCGGAGCGGCGCAGGACGCACACGCTCTCGGGGGCCTTCTCCGTACACGGATAACAAAGCTGTGTGACCAGGGGACCACCGGACCACCGGACCACCGGACCACCGGACCACCGGACCACCGGGGGACCCTAGGGGGCCTACGCGTCGAAAACCTGCCCATCCCGCCGCACGACGGGCTTCTCCACGCTCCACGGGAAGTTGATCCACTGATCGGTCTTCTTCCACACGTACTCGCACTTCACGAGTGAGTGGGACTTCTCGTAGATGACGGCGCTGCGCACCTCGGCGACATGGTCGACGCAGAAGTCATGGACGAGCTTGAGCGTCTTGCCCGTATCGGCGACATCATCCGCGATCAGGACCTTCTTCTTGGAGAAGTCGATCGCGTTGGGCACGGGCGCCAGCATGACGGGCATGTCCAGAGTGGTGCCCACCCCCGTGTAGAACTCCACGTTGACCAGATGGATGTTCTTGCAGTCGAGCGCGTAGGCGAGCCCACCGGCGACGAAGACGCCACCCCGAGCGATGCTGAGGACGACGTCGGGCTCGTACCCGTCGTCGGCAACGGCCTGCGCCAACTCGCGCACGGCCCGCCCGAAGCCCTCGTAGGTCAGGTTTTCCCGCACGTCACTAGCCATGGTTGATCACACCTGGGTCCGATGGAAGTTCTGGAACGACCGCGAGGCCGTCGGCCCCCGCTGCCCCTGATACCGCGACTCGTACCGCTCGGAGCCGTACGGGAACTCGGAGGAAGAGGTCAGCTTGAACAGGCAGAGCTGCCCGATCTTCATGCCCGGCCAGAGCTTTATCGGCAGGGTCGCGAGATTCGACAGCTCCAGGGTCACGTGCCCGGAGAACCCGGGATCGATGAACCCGGCCGTCGAGTGCGTCACCAGCCCGAGCCGCCCGAGCGAACTCTTGCCCTCCAGCCGCGAGGCCAGATCGTCGGGGAGCGAGATCACCTCGTACGTGGACGCCAGCACGAACTCCCCGGGGTGCAGGATGAACGCCTCGTCGCCCTCCGGCTCGACCGTACGGGTCAGATCGGGCTGCTCGACGGCCGGATCGATGTGCGGGTACCGGTGGTTCTCGAACACCCGGAAGTAGCGGTCCAGCCGCACGTCGATGCTCGACGGCTGCACCATCGAAGGGTCGTACGGATCAATACGGACTCGGCCGGTGTCGATCTCGGCCCGGATGTCCTTGTCTGAGAGAAGCACGTCCCGAGGATACGCAGAACGCGCGAGCCCACCCCAACCGGACCACCCGCGCGCCTGCAGAACACCTCCGCCCCGCTACCTACGCGCCCCGCGCGCCCGCCGCCACAGCTGCCGAGCACGACGCACGTGCCCACAACGGCTACCGCCACCACTTCCCCAGCCGACTGTCCCGCGACTACTGCGACCGCCACGTGCTACCCGCCACGGCCTACCGCCGCTTACTCCCCCCCCGCTGTCACTACCGTTACTGAACCCCTGCGCCCTACCGCTTCTCCAACGCCACCGGCACGGCCTGCCGCAACCGGGCACACCGAGGACAGCGGATCAACCGCCCGGGCCCGATCCGATCGGCCCCGAGCTGCTGCAGCGGGAACGACGAGGTAGCGAAAACATGCCCTTCGGCACAGCGGACGACGGTGCGCTCCATCGGATCCATCAAGTCCCTTCCCCAACCACATATGGACGAGAAAGCCACATTAGGGGATGAACGGGACGCCACTCCACGCGGCACTCCGACCACCCACGCTACGCCCCCAACTCCCGCCCATCACACCCCCGTCCACGCCCCCTCCCCCACCGGACACACAACACGGAGGCCCCACGGCTCATCCGCCGGGGGCCTGGCATGGGGTAGAGTGTGGAACGATGCAGCGCCGGTGATCGGCACGCTTCGCGGGTGTAGTTTAATGGTAGAACATGAGCTTCCCAAGCTCAGAGCGCGAGTTCGATTCTCGTCACCCGCTCCACATGAAGCCCCAGGCCAGCGGCCGGGGGCTTCTTTGTTGTCACAAGCCCGATCAGGCACCCGGCGCCCGCTCTGCACCCGATGTGCCCGTTGGCTTCCTCCAGCCGTCGCACCCTACGGGCACATATGTCAACTATGATAGTTGCTATACGCTTGAGCGTATGGAGACGAAGACGTACACAACCATCGACCTGCGCAAGGGGATGGGCGAGATCCTGGACCGGACCCGGATCGCCGGCGAGGCCGCCGCCATCACCCGCAAGGGAAAGACGGTCGCCTACCTGGTGCCGGCCGAGTGGTTCGAGCAGATGGCCCGCGGGCGCCAGTCGTACGAGGACCGACACGAGGCGGCCTGACCCACCCTCCACACCAAGGAGCACGAACCATGCCCGCCCACGCACTCCACTTCGATGGGTACGAGGGGGAACCCCTGCGGTTGCCGCCCATGCCCGAACACACGCCTCAAGCACTCCGGTTGGCGATTCAGGAACACACTCCGCACCTTCTCCCGGACTTTGAGGCGCACTGGAAGCGCGTCATCGGCGACGCCTTCAACATCACGCCCGTGCCCGCCTTCATGCGTCTGTGGTGGACGCAGTACGCCATCGCCCGGAATCCCGTCCTCGACTCGCACCTTCGCGACCTCGAAGCCCGCGCCGCCAAGTCCGAGGACCCCGAGGAGTCCCTTCGGCTTCTGGAGGAGTACAGCCGCCTCCGGCACGAAGCCGCTGAGAGGAAGCCCGGAGAGTGATCGACGAACCACTCCGGCCGCCTTGGCAAATGGACTGGACGAAACAGGCGCAGCACGACTTCCAGAACATGCCCGCCGAAGGCAGTGACCTGATCATGAGTGCCCGTGCGGAACTGATCACAGCCGAAGACCCCTACTTCCGGGGGATCGACGCCGACGCCTCGCTCCCGCACTGGATGACCGTCCGACCTCTGGCCTCCACAAGCCCCGGCGGCCCCCACATCGTGGACCTGGCCGGCGGACGCGGCTGGCTCATCTACACCTTCATGCGGCGCCACGCCGATCCCCAGATCGTCGTCACCGAAGCCTTCTGGGCCTGACGTCTACGCCACCGGAGCATCTGCAGCACAGATGGCTCCCGTTCCGTTTTCCGTCACCCGCTCCAGCACAGAACCTCAGACTGATGCCCCACAGTCGACGTGCCCCATCCGTGCCCAGCAGAACGGACAACAGCGGTCAGATACGGCTCTGAGAGACAAGGGACCATCCACCTGCCCGCTGCAAAACCCCAGTTCAGGCCCCCTCTGGCAGCCCAAGCACCGTTGATTCCCAAGCTCAGAGCGCGAGTTCGATTCTCGTCACCCGCTCAACGACTAAGGCCCAGGTCATCGACCCGGGCCTTGTTTGTTGTCTGGACCACTTCAGGTGTCGTGCACCAGATCCGGGGCAGGCCGTGCGCCCTCGTGCGACTCGGACAACCACCGGGCGACCCTCCGCAGCTCACCTCGAACCGTGGGCGTCCCCGCAGCCGCCCACGGAGGCCCCCTCCCACCGCCTCGCCGCCCGGCGCCGCCTATCTCGCTGCGATAGCCCAGGCTCCGGGTGTCCACGGTCTCACCTCGCAGCTGTCCGCTCGCACGTACCCGCCGACTGTGAACGATCTTGGTGACGCGGCCCGGAAATGAGATCCTGTTCGCACGTGCGTTCAGTGAACGCAGCTTTGTACGGGGGGACTTCGCACTGTGGCTGTAACCGTGCCCGATTGGGCCGACACCATGCTTGACCTCATCGGGATCAACTGGCCGAACGTCGACGAAGACGCGTACCGGGACATGGCCGACGCTCTCCGGGAGTTCGCCGACGATGTCGAGGACGACGGTCACCTTGCCAACCAGCACGTGCAACGTTTGCTGTCCTCCGGAAGCGGCGAAGCTCTCGACGCGCTCAAGGGCCACTGGGGCAAGGTTCAGAAAAAGCACGTGAAGGACCTGGCCGGCGGTGCGCGGACGATCGCCGGAGCCTTGGACAACGCGGCCACGGCGATCGAAGCCATGAAGTACGCGGCAATCGTCCACCTGGGCGTGCTGGCAGGCAAGGCCGGCATCTCCATGGCGCTGATACCGGTGACCGGCGGGCTCTCCATGCTCATCGGTGGGGCGGCCATCGCGGTCGCCCAACAGGCCATCCGCCGGATCATCAAGGAGTGCATGGAGGAGGTCGTCGGTTACATCGTCTCCGCCCTGACCGAGCCGGCCGTCGCCGCGCTGGAGAACATGGCCGCGGACCTCGCCGTACAGGTCGGTGCCAACGCTCTCGGCCTCCAGGACGGCGTCGACATGAACCAGGTCGGTCAGTCGGGCAAGGAAGGCTTCAACGAAGGGGTGGCGGGTGCCAAGGATTCCCTCCAACTCGCTTCGGCCGGTGGCTCCGGTCCAGGCCCCGCGCCCGGGAAGGGCGTGCACATCGAGCACTCGGAGCACACGCGCGCCGGTACCCAGCTGAACCTCGTCAGCGTCAACGTGCACGGCAGGACCGCGGGCAAGCTCTCCAAGGCCAAGACGTCCCACGGACGCACCCGCGGCAAGGACGACATCGCCGGCGCCCTGGACCCCGTGATCGACAAGGCCATGAAAGCGCTCGGCAAGGCCAACAAGGCCATGGGCGACCACGTAGGCAAGGCACTGCCGAAGGCAGTCAAGGAGATCTCCGACAACCAGAAGAAGATCGAACTGGACATCAAGGAGATGATGTCCAAGGGCGTCAAGGTGCAGAAGGGCGACGAGAGAGACCGTTCGCGCCCCGATGCACCCCGGAACTCCACCCGCACCAAGGCCGACGCGCTGAAGAACGCCAAGGACGAGCCGCGCCGCAACGCCATCTCGCTGGAAAAGAAGACCTGCGAGAACGACCCGGTGGATGTCGCCACCGGCGAGATGACCCTCCCGCAGACCGATCTGGCCATGCCCGGAGTCCTTCCCCTGGTTCTACGCCGGACCCATCTCTCCGGCTACCGCTACGGCCAGTGGTTCGGGCGCAGCTGGGCCTCCACGCTGGACGAGCGGATCGAGCTGGACCCCCTCGGCGGGGGCGCGGTGTGGTCCCGGGAGGACGGTTCACTCCTCGTCTATCCGCGGCTGCCCCTGCCCGAGGACGACGACGGGGTACTCCCCGTGGAAGGCCCACGGCTGCCGATCCGGCACGGAGGCCAGGGCAACAGTGAAACCACCTATCTCGTCACGGATCCCCGTTCAGGGCTGACGCGTTCCTTCCGCGGCGGCCCCTATAACGCGTCCCCCGCCTACTGGCTCAGGGAGATCGAGGACCGCAACCTCAACCGGATCGACTTTGCCCGCCTCGGGGACGGCAGTCCGACCGCCGTCGTCCACTCCGGAGGCTACCGGGTCGCCCTCGTCGTCGAGGACTCCCGAATACGTGAGCTGTCCCTGCGTACGCCGGACGGTCCCGTCACCGTCATGCGCTACGGCTACGACCCTCTCGGCAACCTCGACGCCGTCATCAACTCGTCCGGGCTGCCGCTGCGTTTCACGTACGACCCGGACAACCGGATAACCTCGTGGACCGACCGTAACGGCTCCACGTTCCGCTATGTGTACGACGATGCCGGCCGCGTGGTCCGCACGGTCGGCCCGGACGGCTATCTGTCGTCCACGTTCGCCTACGACGTCCATCCGGAGACGGGCGACCGCGTCACCCGGTACACGGACTCCCTCGGCGCGACCAAGGTGCACCAGTTCAACGACCGGCTCCAGGCCGTCGCGGAGATCGATGCGCTGGGCGGCGTCACCCACCGCGGCTTCGACCGGTACGACCGTGTGCTGTCCCGGACCGACCCCCTCGGGCGTACCACCACGTACACCTACGACGATCACGGAAACCCGGTCCGGGTCGAGCACCCCGACGGTACCGTCGCCCGGGTCGAGTACAACGAGCTGAACCAGCTGGCCGCCGTCACCGGCCCCGACGGCGGGACTTCGCGGCAGGAGTACGACGACCGGGGCAACCCGACGCTCTTCACCCGGCCGAACGGGACAACGACCCGCCTCACTCACGGCCCGCAGGGCCAGCTCCTCGGAGTCGACGACTCCTTGGGCGCGCTGGACCGGCTGCGCTGTGACGCGGCCGGTCTGCCGCTGGCGGTCCGCGGGCCGCTCGGTACGGTCACCCGCTACGTCCGGGACGCATTCGGACGCCCGGTCCGTATCACTGATCCCCAAGGCCGCACCACCGAGCTGGAGTGGACGGTCGAGGGGAAGCTCGCCCGCCGGACGGAACCCGACGGCTCACAGCAGTCGTGGACGTACGACGGAGAGGGCAACTGCCTTGCGCACGCCGACGCGACCGGCGGCGAGACCCGCTTCGAATACACCCACTTCGATCTGGTCTCCGCCCGCACCACACCGGGCGGCGCACGCCAGGAGTTCACCCACGACACCGAGCTGCGCCTGACCCGGGTCACCAACCCCCAGGGCCTGACCTGGGAGTACACCTACGACGCGGCAGGCCGCACCAGCGCGGAGACCGACTACGACGGCCGCACCCTCCGCTACTTCCACGACTCCTGCGGCCAACTCCTCTCTCGTACGAACGGACTCGGCCAGACGGTCCGCTACGAACGCGACCTCGCGGGCCGGGTCACCGCCAAGGACGCCGACGGGAGCGTCACCCGCTTCACCTACGACATCCACGGCCGCCTCGCCTCGGCGACGGGGCCGGACACCGACCTCTCCTTCGTCCGCGACAGCTCGGGCAGGGTCCTCCGGGAGGTGTGCGGCGGCCGCGGACTGGTCAACACCTACGACGAGACCGGGCGGCGCACCCGTCGCGTCACCCCGTCCGGTGCCGTCAGCTCCTGGTCCTTCCCGGTCGGTCGCACCGCCGAGCTGACCGCCTCCGGCCACCGGCTGGGCTTCCACTTCGACGAGACGGGTCGAGAGACCGGCCGCCGGATCGGTGACGCGCTGACCGTCGACCTCGCGTACGACCAGGCGGGGCGCCTGATCGATCAGCTCGTCCGGACGACCGGTGACCGGGTCCTCCAGCGCCGCACGTACACGTACCGCCCCGACGGCCATCTCGCCTCCGCCGAAGAGCTGACCGGGAGCCGCAAGCGACTGGAGGTCTCCCGTGACGGCCGGGTCGCCGGCGTCACGGCGGAGAACTGGTCGGAGCAGTACGCGTACGACGAGGCCGGGAACCAGACCAATGGATCCTGGCCCGGTGCGGGCGACGCCTCCGGGCCGCGCGAGTACGCCGGAACGCGCATCACCCGTGCCGGCCGTGTCCGGTACGAGCACGACGCCCAGGGCCGAGTGATCCTGCGCCGGAAGACCCGTCTCTCCCGCAAGCCCGAGACCTGGCGCTACGGCTGGGACGCGGAGGACCGCCTCGTCTCGGTCACCACGCCGGACGGTACGCGCTGGCGCTACCTCTACGACGCCCTCGGGCGGCGCTCGGCCAAGCAGCGCCTGGCCGAGGACGGGGCGACGGTGGCCGAGGAGGTGGCGTTCACCTGGGACGGCGACACTCTTTGCGAACAGACCACGTTCACGACGGGCTCCGCGGATTCCGTCGCCCTCACCTGGGACCACGACGGCGTGAAGCCGGTGACCCAGGTGGAACGCCGGCTCGTCGACCAGACGGAAGTCGACAGCCGCTTCTTCGCGATCATCACCGACCTCATCGGCGCGCCTCGTGAACTGGTCGACGAACAGGGTGAGGTGGCGTGGCGCACCCGCTCCGCCCTGTGGGGAGCCACGTCGTGGAACCGCGACGCCGACGCTTACACCCCCCTGCGCTTCCCCGGCCAGTACTTCGACCCCGAATCGGCCCTCCACTACAACCGCCACCGCCACTACGACCCCGAGTCGGGCCGCTACCTCTCCCCCGACCCGCTCGGTCTGACCCCGGCCCCGAACGCGGTCACCTATGTCGACGACCCGACGCGGTGGATCGACCCGCTGGGTCTTGCGGGGTGCCCGCACCGGAGCGGGGAGCACAAGCACAGTGTGGTACTGGGGGTGAATCAGGAACCCACCAACGCCTCGAACTCACTGGCCGAGCATCTCCGCGCCAACGGTGATCCAGGAGCTCACACCTATAACGGGGACGACTACGCCGAGGTCGAGCAGAGCGGACCCGTCTGGATGACGAACGTCATGGCCGCAGTGGGCGACCGCAACACCACGTTGTCCATCACGCTCGACGGGATGCCGAACAGTAGAGGCGAGTACGGCAACTGGAATACCCCGGAGACGATCGTGGATGCATTCCAGACCGCCGCCCGGAACGGGCAGCCGTTCGGCCCGATGCCCGGTAACCTGCCGGGCCCAGGTTTGGGGACGGCATGGGAAATGAGCGTCGTCGCACGGAGTGTGCGCATGTACGAGTCAGATGTGATGTTCAACGAGCCCGATCCGCTCGGGCGCCCCTGGGAGGAGATCCACTGGTACTCAGGGAATGAGAAAATCGATGTCCCGAAGCCTGATATTCCCGAGATACAACCTCCCAAGCCCAGGAAGGAATGATGCACAGAATGACGAACAACGAGGACCTTGAGCGAGCTGCGGAGCTTGTCGCGGAGAAGTGGAGAACCATCCTCGACTCCGAATCCAACTTGATCAATCCCGCCATGCCCCGGGCAGCATATGCGGATCAGCGCCTGCGTGAACTATTCCCCATCGTCAGCCACGGTGCCCTGTATCTCAGCCGATGCATCCGTTCTCCGTGGACCCGAGACGTGGGCGCCCTGTTCCGACGCGGCGGTGGCGGGTTCATGGTGATCCGCCAGTCCGACGGCACGGTTCTGGGGGAGCCCGACACGGTGGAGCAGGCGGTGGCCCTAATCGCCGCCAACCTTCCCGAAGGCTGCGGGCCGGCCATCGACGGGTCTGTTCACGACCTATGAACACACCTGCTAGTAGCGCAGAGCCCCGAAACGCGGCCGCGATAGTGGCGGCGGAGTGGTCTGATGTCCTGTCCTAGGAGACAGACCTCATCATCCGGCCGTTCCCCGAACTGCGACCGCCGTTCGTCGCTGCGCGTGCTCTGGCCCATGGTCAGCCACGGTGTCCTGTATCCGAGCCGGTGCACCCAGTGGCTCTGGCCACGTGATGTAGGTACGGCCTACCCGCTGGCCAAGGGTGGATACCGAGTGCGTCGCGAGTCGGACAAGTCTGTCCTCGGGGAGGTCGACACCGTCGAAGAGGCATACGAGTTGATCGCCGACGACGATCAACGGGAGGGGGGGGTGACCGACTACGACCTCCCGGCCGCACCGGACGAACGTATGCCCCTTCTTGTCCGGAGGTGCCTGGCGTACGTGTGCGCCTGCCTTCGGAAAGCACAGGAGGAGTTCGGTGAGACTCAGGTGAAGGCGTACGTCTCCCTGTCCTTCGCCGATACCGAGGAGGCTCTCCTCACCTCCAACGTCACCTTCTGCACCCCGCTTCCCGACATTCGCCCCTATAACCCGGACCTGGAGGCTGTCACGGACGCGGCCGTTGGGGAGATCTCGCTGGAGGACTGCTCGGCTTGGTCATGAGGGCCCCTTGGCCCCTCTGCTCGTGCCCCATCCGTGCCCATCGGAGCGGACAACAGTGGTCAGGTGCGGCTTCCACAGACCAGGGCCATCTCAGCCGCCTCATGGGAAAGCGCAAGTCAGGGCATCCTTGATGGCCCAAGCACCGCTGATCCAAAGCTCAGAGCGCGAGTTCGATTCTCGTCACCCGCTCCACGACTGAGGCCCAGGCCATCGACCCGGGCCTTGTTTGTTGTCTGGACTCGTCTACATGCTCTTCCCTGACCGGAACTGAGCGAGGACATCTTTGACCGGAAAGTCGCACTGGCCCTTATCTTGCTCCCAGAAGGCGAGCACGTGCGCCGTAGCCTCCGCCTTCTCCGGAGGCTACGGCGCAGGTGCTCGGAGCGTATCGGCGACTTCTGCCGTATCGGGCGCCCAGCGCCGGGCCCGGCTAGGCACGCTCGGTACGCACTCGGGGTCGGAGAGGATCGCGCACATCATGACCTCGAATTCGGCTGTGCGTTGATCCCCGACTCAATGGGCGTCGGCAAGCGCGTGACCGGCTGTCCAGCGGTTGTCGATCATGAATGTCCGCCCGTACGGAGCCGGGGTGTGTCCGGGTACCGGGCCAGGGTGCCTCGCCCGGTCCGGTGCTGTCGGCCACACGGTGGAGCTGCACGAGGATGTTGTCGCCATCACGGTTGATGGTGCCCGTCCCCAGGGCTCTCCGAACAAGAAGCTCTCGACGCTGCCGCTGGCCGGGTTTCGGCTTCCCTGAGGGCGCCGACGCTGTCACGCCCGCGGTGCCGAATGCCATGGCCGGAGCCGTGGCTCAGAGAGTCGCGGCAACCGACGTTTTCCAGCTGCGGATGGCTGTGGCACGGGTAACGGCGCGTGAGGTCCGCGCTTATCAGGAGCCGGCGTTCCGTCATAGCTCCGTCCGGGTGACCCGGACGGCGAGTACCGCCACGTCGTCCCGTTGCGGGCCGTCCGCCAGGCCCTCGGAAAGGGCTTCCAGGAGGAGAGGCAGGGGTTTGTCGCGGTCGCGGGCGAGCACGGCAGTCGTGCGGGCGATGCCGACGTCGATGTCCGCGTCGCGGCGTTCGACCAGGCCGTCGGTGTAGAGGAGGAGCACGCTGCCCGGCGGGAGGTCGCGCGTGTGGTCGTGGCGGGGCGGGTCGCCCTCCGACGTGCCGAGGAGGAGCAGATCGTGGTCGCCCAGGGACAAGACGCCCCCTTCCAGGGTGTGCAGCAGCGGCGGCGGGTGTCCGGCGTTGGACCACGTCAGCCGCCACCGACCGTCGTCGAGGTCGAGGCGGGCGTGGACCGCTGTGGCACCCAGACCCAGGGGCAGGGTGCCGATGGCTCGGTCGACCGCGTCGAGGGCGGCGGAGGGAGAGTGGGCCGGGTCGTCGAGGCTCGCCTGTCGGAGCATGCTGCGGATCTGGCCCATCACTGTGGCGGCCTGGACGTCGTGCCCGATGACATCTCCGATCGAGACCATCAGGGCGGGCCGGTTCGCGGGCAGCACCGTCGGCAGCGGATACGCGTCGTACCAGTCGCCGCCGACCATGTCCTGGTCGGCGGCCGGCAGGTACAGGGCCGCCATGTCCAGGCCCGGCACGTCCGGCAGCTCGGTGAGCATCGCGGCCTGCAGCTGCTCCGCGGTGCTCAGCCGGTTGGCCACGAAACGAGTGCGCTCCACCGCCTGGCTCACGTACCCCGCCACCGTGGTGAGGACGGCCTCCTCTGTCGGCGCCAGCACATGGGGGCGGGACCAGCACCACGTCAGGACACCGCGCCGGTCCGGCAGCGGAACGCACATCACGGACTCGAGACCCAGCGAGTCGTACCCGGCGACGGCCTCGGGCCCGAAGCCGCGCAGGAGCGTGGGGCGGTCCGGTACGAAGACGGCGCGTTGCTCGCGCATGGCCAAGGCGCTGGGGAAGGAGGCGTCCCACTCCAGATGGTCGATGGCGCTCTCCACCGGCCGTATGTCCTCCGGGTCGATCACGCGCCACAGTTTTCCGCCGTCCGCCAGGAGCAGGCCCACGAACGTGGGCTCGGCCGGCCCCTGGAACAGGTGGCGCAGGCGCCGGGTCAGATCTGTGAGATCGCGGGCGTGGGCGAGCTCGATGGCCGCGCGCAGAAGGAGGCCGGCGTGGTCGCGGTCCCGCTGGATCAGCTCCGAGGCGATCCTCAGCCTCAGCTCCATCGAGCAGGCCGCGGTCAGATCCTCAAGATCGCGCATCTCGTCCGCCGTCCACTCGCGAGGCTCGTGATCGATGGCGCAGAGCGATCCGAGGACATGCCCGTCCGCGTCGGTAAGGGGCATACCGGCGTACGCGACCACCTGGAGGTCGGGGATGGCGAGGCTGTCGCAGGTGCGGGGAGACGACCGGGTGTCGCTGAGGATCAGCGGCTTGCCGTCCGCGACGACGTGCTGGCAGAAGGAGTGACTCAAGGGGGTTTCGCGCCGGGCCGCCCAGACCCCGGACAACCCGACCATCCCGGGAAACACCTGCCGGTCGGCCTCCAGCAGCGAGACCAGGGACACCGGAACGCGCAGAACGCGCGTGACCAACCGGGCGAAGCGGTCCATGCCGGGGTCGGCCGCCGCGGTCAGCCCCGCCAGCCGCAGCGCCTCCAGCCTTCCGGAGTCCTTCATCCTGCGGCCTCCGTCGACCTGGCGGGGGAAGGCGTGACCTCTGTTGAGCGCATTATCCAAATATAAGATGAAAAACCATGATGTCCCAGCTAGGGCCTGTCGTTTGAATCAATCTCTAGACTGCCCGCATGACATCGGACGCGACGCCTGCCGAGGCCGGCGTGGCGGCCCCACCGGCCCCGCCGAAAAAGCCGTCGCGGGGCCGGAGCCGTACGGTGCTTCGGCTGTCTGTGGGGTTTTACCTGCTGGCGGCCGCGCTGATGCTGACGACCGGCCTGCTCGGCGCGCGCGAGTGGTACGTCGCGCTGGGATGCTGGCTGGTCGGCTCCATCGCGGTGCCGGTCGGCCACGGGGTGCGCGCGGGAGGGGGGATGGGCCGGGAGGCGTGGCAGCTGCGCACCCGCGGCGTCCTCGTCGAGGGGCGCCGGGTGTACGCCCGAACCTATGAGTTCACCGACGTCGAGGGGCGCACCCGCCGCCTCACCGACGACTACACGTCCGGCGAGCGAGTGGAGATCCTCCACGATCCCGCCCCAGATTGGGACACGGCCCAGATCGGCCGCCGCACCACGGGAACTCTGGTCTTCGCCGGCTGTGTCTGCCTGCTGTCCCTCGTGATGGCCGCGGCCCTGGTCGCCATCGGTCTGGCGGGGCCGCTTGCCGCTCTGGACGTCATCCCCCTTGGCCTGTAGGGGGCCCGCGTGGGGAGCGGCGATCTCAACAGGGCCGCCGGACGTCGATCGGACTGCCTGGGGCCTCTCGATTGGCTCAGGCCGACTCGCGGGGTCCGACATGATCCAACTCCGCGGCACACAGTCCGCATCCATCCTGCTCTGACTCTGACTCGCCGGACCACCACCGAGCAACCCCCTGCCAGGATCCGCCGCACCGCTGCCCTGGTGCCCCATCCGTGCCCAGCAGAGCGGACAACAGCGGTCACGTACGGTTTCCAGAACGCGTAGCCATACACCTCGCCCGACGGGAAAGCACAGGTCAGATCTCCTCAGGTAGCCCAAGCACCGCTGCTTCCCAAGCTCAGAGCGCGAGTTCGATTCTCGTCACCCGCTCCACGGCTGAGGCCCAGGTCATCGACCCGGGCCTTGTTTGTTGTCTGGACCAGTTCAGGCGTCGCGCACCAGATCCGGACCAGGTGGCGCGCCCTCAGTACGGACCGGCCAACCAGCGGCCGCGCCCCTCCGACCCCCGACCTCCGCCGGGACGCCCCCTCAAGGTACGGGCCTCCCCTCCGTCGCCTCGCCGCCGCGCCCCGCCGCGAGAAACCGGGCGCCAGACGTCAACAGTTTCACCTCACAGCTGCCTGCCCGCCCATGCACGCCAAACTTGAACGATCTTGGTATCACGGCCCGGAAATGAGATCCTGTTCGCATCTGCATTCAGCGAACGCAGCGTTGTACGGGGGGACTTCGCACTGTGGCTGTAACCGTGCCCGATTGGGCCGACACCATGCTTGACCTCATCGGGATCAACTGGCCGAACGTCGACGAAGACGCGTACCGGGACACGGCCGACGCCCTCCGGGAGTTCGCCGACGATGTCGAGGACGACGGTCACCTTGCCAACCAGCACGTGCAACGCCTGCTGTCCTCCGGCAGCGGTGAAGCCCTCGACGCGCTCAACGGGCACTGGGGCAAGGCGCGCTGGACAACGCGGCCACAGCGATCGAAGCCATGAAGTACGCGGCAATCGTCCACCTGGGCATGCTCGCGGCACACCCGAAACAAGGAAGGGGGACACAAGGAAGTCACCGTACCCAAGCCGAATATTCCCGAGATACAACCAGACCTGTCGAACCCGCCGGCACACTTGAGGTAACGAAAATCATGGCGAGCAACGAAAAGTCCCGAAGTGCGGCTGAGATCGTGGCAGCAGATTGGTCCGATATCCTGTCCTCCGGCACGGACCTCATCAATCCGGCCGTTCCCCGAGCTGCTTACCAGCACCCGTCGCTGCGCGAGCTCTGGCCCATGGTCAGCCACGGCGTCCTGTACCTGAGCCGGTGCACCCAGTACCCGTGGTCACGTGACGTGGGAACGGCTTTCCCTCAAAGCGCGGGCGGCTATCGAGTGCGCCGCGGGTCCGACAAGACCCTCATCGGTGTGGCCGACACTGTCGAAGAGGCCTACGAGTTGATCGCAGCCAATCTCCCTGACAACTGCGGACCCGCCGTAGTCGGCACTGCGGACGACCTGTGATCGCAGCGCCTTCCCACAGGGGGCCGCGCCGGTATAGCGGCTCACGGGGTGAATGGTGCACGAAGACCCGTCGGCGGTGCTGCTGAGGCGCACACGGACCTGCTCCGTACGGGGCTGAAACATGGGAAACGATGCTCGAATCGGGGCACTCCCGCAGGAGACGGGCACCACAAGGCTGAGACCCCAGTGCATCCCGCCCATGTTCCGTGCACTCGTGGAGCGTGGACGCCCCACGAGTGCACGACCGCTAGGATCCGCCGGGTGGACGATGACATGCTCATTACGGCACGCGTTCGGATCCATCTCGTACCGGCGGTGCTGGCGCTGGCCAATCCGCCCTGGCAGCGCGATGTATGGCTCGATCCGTCCACGTTCGAGAACCTGGACCACATCTTCCACACTCTGTTCGACGACTTCTGCGATGCCGACCACCCAGAGCGGTACCTCGGCATCGGCCTGCGTACCGAAGAAGAGGTCGCACTCATGCGGCAGCTCGGCGCCGCGCTCGACACCGTCCAGTCGGAGGCCCCGAACGAAAGGGACGCGGAATACCTGCGCGCCGACAGTTGGCCGCAGGTCGTGGCCGTTGCCGGCCGCCTCGCCCAGGTCATGATCGCCAATGACCTCGGCGAGCTTCTCGCACTGCATGAGGCCCGGGTATCAAGCGAAGCACCACAGTGAGTCGCGTTGCGGCACCGCCTTCTCGCCTTCTCCACACCGCGACCAGCGGCAGCCGCCGGCAACAAGGCCGTCTCGTCCGTTCGTGCCGGCATTCCGGATCAGCGGCTGACCACGGTCCTCGCGAGTTCGATTCTCGTCATCCGCTCTTCGACAGAGGCCCTGGTCGATGGCCAGGGCCTTTCGCTTGCCCTTGAGCGGCACCGGCCCTGACCCTCACCCCGCTGTGGAAAGCTGGAAGCGACCGCCCCATAGCTCCACCCGGAGCGTGCGGTCGCGGTCGTCAAGGCGGGGTCACTGAACCGCACCGTTGTATGCCTACTTCGGTATGCATGACTCATGTCCTCAAGGACGCGCATCACCGTCATGCTGCCCAGCGACCAGGTGGCGGAGCTCTGCAAGCTCACGGACAACGTCTCCGGCTATGTGGCGGAAGCCGTGGCCCGCCAGATCCGGCGCCAGCTCCTGGGCGACGACCTCCGCCGTCACAAGGACGAGAACGGGCCCTTCGGCGACGAGGAGCTCGCTGAGGCGAACGCGAAGATCTTCAGCGACGCCGGCACCTCCGAGGGCGCGGGTGCCGTGTGAGCGAGCGCATCGACACCGTCGTCCTGGACTCGGAAGGGCTCTCCGCCTGGATCGCCCAGGATCGCAAGGTCCTCGCCATGCTTCAGGTCTTCCACGACATGGGGGCCGACCTCGTGACCCCCGCCCGTAGCCGAGTCGTCGCGTAGCCCGGGCAGGGTGTACTTCCTCCTATGACGCGCACCCACACCACCGACAGCCTGGCCGCCGAACTCCAGCGCCTGCGGGACCGCCCGAGTGCCTCTGCCGCGCCGCCCGTTCTCGCCCTCTTCGCCGTTGACGTCTCCGGGGGCGCGGCGGCGTACGGGCGGCGCCTGCGGTCGGTGCTCTCCGCTGCGGTGCGGCTGGGCCGCACCGCGGATTTCGAGCAGGAGGACCTCCCGGTCGACGGTGTACCGGACTGGTTCACCGCTGTGAGTCCCGGGAGCGGGAAGCGGTCCGCCCCGCAGTTCGCACGGGCCGGCCGCGACGGGTACGTGACGCACACCGGGGGCGGCCGGCCGTGGGAGCTCCACGACTGGCTGCACCGTTTCGCTCCCGACGAGAGCTCCCGGGGCTGGGAGTGGTGGGACGCCACACAGGTCGGGCCGGACCGCGTCCACCTCTGGGTGGACAGCTGGGGGGAACCCTTCTTCGGGTGCCAGGAACTGCTCTGGGCCGCCTGGGCGGCGGGGGCGGTCCGCGTCGGCGGTCCCGTGGTTCACCGGTCCGCCATGTGGTCGGCGGAGCGGGACGCCACGCGCTGACACGCGCCGCTCACTGACGTCGTCGGCCGGCGGCGGGTGCCCTCGTCATGGCTGACGCACAGCCCGGTCCTCCATGGCCCGGTCCTCGGGCAGCGGTATGACGTCCCACCGCAGCCGCTGTTGCTCGTCCACCTCGGGCCTGAAGTGTTCGACGGGCCGGCCGGTCTCCAGCGACGCGGCCACGGTCTCCATGAGCACGGGCAGGGACGCCCACATCTCATGGGATCCACGCTGGACGCCCTCCACGGCCTCGGCTTGATGGACACACCCGCGGTCGGTCTCCGGGCGCTGGTCCAGCACGAGGTAGCCCCCGCCCACGTCCCGTGCGATGGGGATCAACCGAGGATGTCCGTAGAGAACGCGGCTGAACCCCCTGCCCATGAAGTCGAGGTCCACCTCGTCGTCCCCGGTCTCCTCCGCCGTGCGCCTGTCGTAGTACACGGTGAGGCGCCGCCACTCGTCCGCGATCCGGCGTGCGCCGATCGGCCGGTAGAACCCGGGCAGCAGTTCCCCTCCCTGGTCGCGGAGGCCGTCGTGCCGCAGCAACGACGTCACCAGGGGCCTCGGGAGCGGGTGGCCGATGTCCCGTTCGGTCGCGGCGATATCCGCCGGATCGGCGGGCGGCGCCAGCGCCTCGTAGGTCGTCGGCGCGTGCTCGGCCAGCCAGTTCTCGATGCGCGTCCACGACTCGCTGATCGGTGCGGTCATGGCACGGGATCCTGCCAGTGGGTACTGACATTCACCGATGCGGCCCCGGTACCGGTAGCTCCTTGCCGACGCCCCCCGTCACGTCACCCGTGCATCGCGGAGGTGTAGGAGAACAGGGCGATCACGCCGGCGACGCACACGAGGATCACCCATGAGCTGAAACCGGTGTGCCTTCTCCTGCCGTTGCGCCGCGCGGACCTGCGGGACCGCCGGGACCGCCCCGTGTCCGACCGGTCCGGAGCGGGCCGCGCCGCGTCGGCCGCCGCGTCGGCCAGCAGGCGCCGGCAGGTCGCGGCGAGCACGCCCGTACCGGCGGAGAGGGGCACCACGGCCTCCGAACGCGCCGGAGCGGTGGTGCCGCCGTCCAGGATGCGGCCCGCGCGTACGAGAATCTCGTCCCGGCCGCCCGCCGGGGCAAGGCTGATCCACCGCCGTACGTGTTCACCCCGGATGACCATCCCCCCGGACCGCTCCCGGTACAGGGTGTGCTCCCGCCACAGCACCGCCGCCAACTCCTGCGCGACGTCTCTCAGTTGTGTGCCCACCATCCGTCCCCCCACCTAGCATCGAATCGAACAAGCATCGAACTCTACTGGCGGGTGCGAACCCCTGAGCATCAGCCCCACCCCGGAACGGCCCGCCCCGCACCACCTGGCAGCTCCGTCGGGCCGGACGCGGACAGTGGCCGTTACAGTGGCGGTCGAAGGTGGGGGGCAGGAGCTGTGGACTTCGGGGTACTGGGTCCGCTGACCGTGTGGCGGGCGGGCGTACCGCTGGAACTGGGCACGCCGAAAGGGCGGATCCTCCTGGCGGTCCTGATGAGCCGACCGGGCCGACCGGTCTCCGATGACGCGCTGGTGGAAGCGGTCTGGGGCGAGAAACAGCCGAAGAGCGCCGCCAAGAACATGCAGACCTACGTCCACCGGCTCCGGAACCGCCTCGGCGACCCGGGACGCATCGCCCGCGAGGGCGGGGGCTACGTACTACGGGCCGACCGTGCCGAGGTGGACGCGGCACGCTTCGAGGACCTGGCGGACGCGGCCCGGACCGCGCTGGCGGCGGGTGATCGCGAGCGGTCGCGGCGGCTCTTCGCGAAGGCCCTGGGGCTCAGGCGGGGCCCCGCGTTCGCCGGGGTCGGCGATCTGCCGGCGCTGGCCCCGGAGGCCACGCGCCTCGATGAACTCCGGCTCGGTGTGGTCGAGGAGCGGATCGACGTCGATCTGCGGCTCGGCCGCCACAGCGAGCTTCTCGGCGAGCTGACGGGGCTGACGATGGAGCACCCGTTCCGCGAGCGGATGTGGGCCCAGCTCATGCTCGCGTTGTACCGCTGCGGCCGACGGGCGGACGCGCTGCAGGCCTACCTCCAGGTCCGTGAGGTCCTGGCCGAGGAGACCGGCCTGGAGCCCGGACACAGGTTGAGGGACCTGCACCGGGCCGTCCTCGGCGAGGACCCCGCACTGGACCGGCCGGTTCCGGACGCGAAACCGGATGCGAAACCGGACGGGAAGCCGGACTCGAAGCCGGACGGGAAACCGGACGGGAAACCGGACGCGAAGCCGGACGGGGAACAGGGCCAGGCGCCGGGCCAGGAACCGGACCGGGAACAGGACCAGGAGCCGGGCCGGGAACAGGGCCGGCGCATCGTCACCGGCGCCCGGATGCTGCCCCCGGCGCTCGGCGACTTCAGCGGGCAGCGGGCGGAGTTGGCGGAGATCGATGCCCGGCTCCGCGCGCACCGCGCCGCGGACGAACCGGCCGCCACGGTGACGATCTCGGGCCCCGGCGGGGTCGGCAAGACCGCCCTCGCGGTGCAGGCCTCGCATCGGCTGCGGTCCGCGTACCCCGATGGTCAGCTGTTCGCGGCGCTGGACGGCGCACGTACGCAGCGGGTGTCCCCCGCCACGGTGCTCGGCCGCTTCCTGCGGGCGCTGGGAGTGCCCGCCACGGCGGTGCCGGACGATCCGGAGGAGCGCACGGACCTCTATCGGGGCATGCTGGCCGAGCGGCGGATCCTGGTGGTGCTCGACGACGCGTTCGACGAGGAGCAGTTGGCGCCCCTGCTGCCGACGAGCGGCACCTGCGGCGTCATCGCCACCGGTCGGGTGCGGCTGGCCGGCCTGGGGGGTGCGCACCGGGTCGAGCTCCGCGAGATGTCCGAGGCCGACAGTCTGGCCATGCTGCGCGGCACGGGCGGACGGCTGGCCTCGGCCGCCCCGGCGGAGCTGTCCGACCTGGTACGGCTGTGCGCGCGGCTGCCGCTGGCACTGCGCATCGCCGGGGCGCTCCTGGTGTCCCGGCCGCACTGGCGCCCGGCGGATCTCGTGGCACGGCTGGCGGACGAACAGCACCGGCTGGACGCCCTGCGCTATCGCGATCTTGAGGTACGGGCCAGTTTCGGGCTGAGCTACAAGGGGCTCCGGCCCGGCGCACGGCGGCTGTTCCGGCTCCTCGGGTTGCTGGAGGCGCCCGATTTCCCGCTCTGGGCGGCGGCCGCCGCGCTCGACACCGGGCTGCCGGCGGCCCAGGAACTCCTCGACGAGCTGGTCGACGTCCACCTCCTCGACGTCACCGGAACGCCCAACGGCCAGGCGCGTTACGGGTTCCACGACCTGATCCGCGCGTACGCCCGGGAACGCGCGGAGGCGGAGGAGCCGGTGGCGGCCCGGAGCGGGGCCGTCGTCCGCGTCCTCAGCGCCCTCCTGGCCTTCACGGACATCGCCGACCGCGACCACATGGGACAGAACATGTTCCAGCGGGACGCCGACCGGTGGCAGCCGGCGCTGGTGGAGGCGAGCCTGCCGCCCTCCGTGCCGCCGATGCCGTTGCTGGACGCGGAACGGGTCCCCCTGGTGGCGGGGGTGCGGCAGGCCGCCGAGCTGGGCAGGGACGAGCTCTGCTGGGAACTGGCCGTGGGCGGGCACGCGCTGTTCGAGACGGAGCGGTACTTCGACGACTGGCAGGAGTGCTACGAGACGGCGATGGGCCTGGCCAGGGCCGCGGGCAATCTGCGGGGCCGGGCCAGACTGCTCATCTCGATGGCCGGACTGCTCTACACCCGGCGCCGCTACGGTCCGGCCGAGGAGTCCAACACCGAGGCCATGGAGCTGTTCGAGCGGATCGGGGACCAGCGGGGCTATCTGGAGGCGCTGAGCAACGCGCCGTTCTTCCTCGTGCCCAACAGCCGGCTGACCGAGGCGATCACCGCCGGCCGCGAGGCCTTCGAGCGGCTCGACGCGGGCGGGCAGCCGGCCGCGGCCCTGCACGCGTACTCCCAGGTCGGCCTCGCTCATCTGCAGGCGGGCCGGCCGGAGCGCGCGGCGGCGGTCCTCACGGAGATCATCGACGGGGCGCGGAAGCAGGGCATCCGGACCCTGATCGCGCGGGACACCTACTGGCTCGGCCAGGCACAGCTCGCACTCGGCCGGACCGCGGAGGCCGAGGAGGCGTTCACCGAACTGGGCGAGTGCGCCCGGGACATCGGGTCGTCCGGCACGTTCTACACCGCCCATGCCTGGGGCTGTCTCCACCTGGCCCGGGGCGAGTACGCCGAGGCGCGCCGCCGGCTCCTCGAAGGCGTCGCGATCGCGCACGCACTCCACGACCCCATGTTCGAGACCCGGGTCCTCATCGACCTGCTCGATGCCCGCCTGTACGGTCCGCGTGAGCTGCCGGCCGCGATCGGCCGGGGGGGAGCGCGCGGTCGAGGTGGCCCGCGGTATCGACTACCCGTACCTGCTCGCGGGCGTACTGGAGAAGCTCGCCGGGCTGCGCGACGCGGCGGGCGACGCCGGCACCGGGCGACGACTGGCCGACGAGGCGGCCGTCGTGCGGGACAGGATCCGCTGAGCCTCGCCGAACGGCACCGCACCGCACCGCACTGCACCGCAACTGCACCGCACCGAACCGCACGTGCTCTTTCCGGCGTCACCCCGGGCGTGTACCAGCCGTATTCCGTGCTGTGACACCGTGCGCGTCAACGACGGAACAGCTCTCGTGATCAGTGAGGTAGTAGTAGTGCACAAGCGACGTATCGTGTCCGCGGCCGCCGTGGTCGCCCTGGGGCTCGGGCTCTCGGCCTGCAGTGACGAGGACGGGGAGCCCGCGGCGAAGGACTCACCGGCGGCGTCGGCCCCGGCCCCGGCCCCGTCCGAGCCGGACAGCGAGGCGGGCAGCGAGAGCCCCGCCGCCGACAGCGGTGACGGCGACGCTCCGGCAGGAGGCGAGGGGGACGTCGCCGCCCCGGGCACCGAGCTCAAGGTCGGCGACAGGGCCGTCCTGCCGTTCGCTTACACGAGTGACAAGAAGGGCACCATCGCCGTGACCGTCACGGCGATCGAGAAGGGCGCCGAGGCCGATATGGCCGCCTTCGGTGACAAGGCGAAGGGGATGACGCCCTACTTCATCAAGATGAAGGTGGAGAACGTCGGCGGCACCGACCTGTCGTACGCGTCGCTGAAGCTGGACGGTGTGCTCGAAGGGGGTGCGGGCACGGGCGTCGTGCTGATCGGCGACATCCCCGGCAAGTGCGACAGGGAGAGCGCGCCCCGCGAGTTCACCACCAAGGGCGCCTCGTACGAGACCTGCTCGCTCACCGCCACGAAGGGCGCACCGGTCACGGCCGCTCAGTTCGACGAGGGCGACACGTACAGCGACAGTCCGGTCGTCTGGGCCAACTGAGGCCCTGTACCGGCTGTCAACGGCCTTGACGGGGGCGGGGCGGGCGGGACTCGATCAACGCACGGGGAATCCGAAGGCGTAGCCCTGCTCCTTCAGCCAGGGCAGGACCTCGCGCAGAGCGGCCAAGGTCTGGGAGCGCTCCCCGCCCGCGTCGTGGAAGAGGACGGTCGGTCCGTTGGAGATCTCGCGCCTGACGGTGGCGACCATGGTGTCCGCGCCGGGCTGCTCGAAGTCCTTGGTGTCGACGTTCCAGCCCAGCGGTCGCATCCCGTGGGACGCGGCGAGCTGCCGGCTGAACGGGGTGAAGGCGCCGCCCGGGGCACGGTAGTACTGCGACCGGACGCCTCCGGACGCCTTGATGATCATGCGTTCGGCGTCCAGGATCTGCTGCGACTGGTAGGCCTCGGACTTGGTGTCCATGGTGGTGTCGTGCGAGACGGTGTGGTTGCACAGCCGGTGGCCGTCCGCCACGACCTGCTTGACCAGGTCCGGGTACGCCCGGGCCTGGGTGCCCACCATGCAGAACGTGGCCTTCACGCCTTCGTCCTTCAACAGGCGTAGCACCTGCGGCGTCCAGACCGGGTCCGGTCCGTCGTCGATGGTGATGTTGACGCCCCGCTCCCCGCTGTCCGAGGCATGCGCGATGTCCGCCGCCACCTTGGCCACGGGCCGGTCCCGCTCGTCCGACGAGGCGGCACTTCCCGACGGCCGCCCCCCGGTGGTGTCGGCCTGTGCGGTCCACAGAGAGGCGGCGGCGGCCAGCGCCGTCACGCCGAGCGCCGCCGCGAGGAGCCGGCTGTGCCAGGCCCTTCCCTTGTGCTTGCCCATGTCCGCCCGCCCCTTTTTCGCTGTCTCCGCCGATGCCGTGCACCCACCGATGCCGTTCGCACCCACCGATGCCGTCCGCCCATCCAGACGGGCGAACGCCCCGGTGGGATGCCTCGGTTACCGATCGCGGACATGGCTGCAGGGAACCGGCGACAGAGGAGGGCCGTCGGGAGACCGGGTCAGCGAGACCCGCCCTCGGCAAGGGTGTGCGCGACCAGGGCGTTCGCGTGGCCGTGGCCCAGTCCGTGGTCGGACTTGAGCCAGGCGACCAGCTCCATGTGCCTGGTCAGCGGAGAGGCGCGGACGAGGTCCTTCCACTCGGAGACCGGGCGGCCGTACTTCTTCTCGATCGAGGGGAAGTAGCTGGCAGGGCCCTTCACGGCGTCGGTCATGGGGTGTCCCGTCTGTCGCGCCCTTCCCGTCCGGAAGGTGTCGGGGGTATGACCGGCGGCGGACGGTGAAGTCAGCGGCGATCGGGAGTGGTTCAGGTCACATTCCCACTGCGCCGCACCGACGGCCACCCCGGCCACCTGGTCACCAACCACCGGAGGCTGGCTCCGTTCTTTGCCCAGACTTTACCCGGATCGGGGCCGGCGCCGGGATGCCCACGCGGTCGGAGCGTGTTGGCGCCGGGTGGACACCCGACACCCCCGGCTATCGACAGGAAACCGACGTGACAGACGTGACGGCACACGCTCCGACCAACGTGGCGACCCACGCTCCGACCAACGTGGCGCCCGACGGGACCACCGGCGTGACGTCCGGTGCGACGACCGGCGTGACGACCGGCGTGACGACCGGCGTGACAGGCACGGCAGCCCGCGCTGCGGACACCCTCTCCCGCCCGTTCACCGTCCGCGGGCTCACCAGCCGGAACCGGATCGCGATGGCGCCCATGACCCGGCAGTTCTCCCCGGACGGCGTGCCGGGGCAGGACGTCGTGGACTACTACACCCGGCGGGCCGCCGGCGACGTCGGGCTGATCATCACCGAGGGCACCTACGTCGACCACGCATCCGCGGGCACCAGCGACCGGGTCCCGCGCTTCCACGGCGAGGCGGCGCTCGCGGGCTGGGGAGAGGTGGCGGACTCCGTGCACCGCGCGGGCGGCGCGATCATCCCGCAGCTGTGGCACGTGGGCGTCACCCGCACCGAAGGCGCCGGGCCCGTACCGGACGCCGAGCCGGTCGGCCCCTCGGGCCTGTCCCTGAGCGGCGAGCCCAAGGGGCGCGCCATGACGCAGCAGGACCTCGACGACGTCGTCGCGGCCTTCGCCGACGCGGCGGCCGCCGCCGAGCGCCTCGGCTTCGACGGCGTCGAACTGCACGGCGCCCACGGCTACTTGATCGACCAGTTCCTGTGGTCCGGAAGCAACCGGCGTACCGACGCCTACGGTGGCGACCTGGTCTCCCGGACCCGTTTCGCGGCCGAGATCGTGGCGGCCTGCCGCGCCGCCGTCTCCGACGCCTTTCCTCTCTTCTTCCGGATGTCCCAGTGGAAGATGGACTCCTACGAGGCGAAGCTCGCCGGGACACCGGAGGAGCTGGACGCCCTGCTCACGCCGCTGGCCGAGGCCGGTGTCGACGTCTTCCACGCGTCCACCCGCCGCTACTGGCTGCCGGAGTTCGAGGGCAGTGACCTGAACCTGGCCGGATGGGTGAAGAAGATCAGCGGCAGGCCGACCCTCACCGTCGGCTCGGTCGGCCTGGACGACGACTTCTTCAGCGCGTTTCAGGGCAACGACTCCAAGGTCACCGGCATCGAGCAGCTGCTGGACCGGATGGAGCGCGACGAGTTCGACATGGTCGCCGTCGGCAGGGCGCTGATCGCCGATCCCGAGTGGGCGGCGAAGACCCTGCACGGACGCGCCTCGGGCATCACCCCGTTCACCGCGGAGATGCTGAAGACCCTGCGCTGACCCACGAGGTCTCGCCCCTGCGTTTATGCCCTGTTCGCCGTCGCCGGAAGGTCCGCGCGGACGGCGGTGATCAGGGCGCGGCTGGCCTCGTGGGCGGCGGCGCTGCCCTCGGTGGGGGTGGTGCCGGCGCGCTGGTGCAGGACGACCCCGAGGACCAGGCGGGAGACTCCGGCGACCTCCTGCGTGGTGGCCCAGACGAGGTTGCCGCCCGCCGGGGTGGAGGAGCCGGTCTTCAGGCCGATGACCCCGTCACGTCCGAGCAGTCTGTTGGTGTTGCGGAAGGTCACCCCGGCGCCCGGGGCCGTGACGGAGGCGGTCGCCACGATCCGCCGGAAGGCCGGGTCCTTCATAGCCGCGCGGGCCAACCGCAGTTGGTCGTCCGACGTACTCCTCGTACTCGCCTCCATGCCGCTCACCCCGGTGTACGTGGTGGCGCGCATGCCGAGTCCGGCGGCCGCCCGGTTCATCTTCGCGACGAACGCCTTCTCGCCACCCGCGTCCCAACGGGCCAGCAGCCGCGCCACGTTGTTGCCCGACGGCACCATCATCAGCTCCAGCAGCCGCCGTTGGGTGTACTCCCGGCCGGCGAGCACGGGGGCGGTCGTCTCGACGGAGGAGTACGACTCGTCGGCCGCCTGCCGGTCGGCGACCACGGTCGCGCCGGGGGCGTCCGCCCGCATCGGGTGGCTCTTCAGGATCACGTAGGCCGTCATGACCTTGGTGACGCTGGCGATCGGGACCGGCTTCTGCTCGCCCCGGGTGCCGAGGCTGCCGATCCCCTCGACCGCCACGCTCGCCTGGCCCTCGCGCGGCCAGGGCAGGTGCAGCGACCTGGCGAGCGGCGCCACCTTCTCCGCCGGACCCCCGGCGGGGGCCGGCCCGACCGTGGACCTGCCGCCGCCGGCCGCGTACCAACCGCCCGTACCGGCCACGAGCACCACGGCGGCGGTCAGCGGTACGAGCACCGAGCGGCGGAGTCGGAAGCGGGAACGGACACAGGAACGGACACGGAAGCAGGCCCGGAAGCGGGCACGAAAGCCGCTCCCGGCGGCCGGGGCGGGCTCGGGAGCGGGGGCGTGGGCGTGGGCGTGGGCGTGGGCGGGAACCGCAGGGGTGTCAGGAACGGCGGGGGCGTCGGGAACGGCGGGGGTGTCAGGAACGGCGGGGGCGTCGGGAACGGCAGGGGTGTCGGGCATGGGCTCCTCCAGGTGACAGGTGCGGTTTCCCGTACTTCCGTCACCTTCGAGGAGTCGTTCTTCCGCACCCGTACGGCGCCGTTTCCGCCCCCGCGAGAGTGCGTATCGGTTCCGTATCAGGCCGGACGCGGGGCCAGGTCGAGCGTCGCGAGCGCTCCGCCACCCGGGGCGTTCGCGAAGGTCAGCCGGGCTCCGAGCACCTCGGACTGGCCCTGGGCGACCGTCAGGCCGAGACCGTGCCCCCGGCCGCGTTCGCTCGCGCCGGTGCGGAAGCGCTGCGGACCCCGCTCCAGCAGGTCGGGCGGGAACCCGGGCCCGTGGTCGCGTACGGCGATCCGCGCCCCGGTCACGGTCACCGCGACGGGGGCCGCGCCGTGCCGGTGGGCGTTGGTGACGAGGTTGACCACGATCCGCTCGACCCGGCGCGGATCCGTCTCCACCATCCCGGCGGCCCCGACGTCGACCCGGGTGTCCGTGCCCGTACGCCGCACCACGTCGGCGACCAGCTCGCCCAGCGGCACCGGGTCGAGGCGAGCCCGCTCGGCGCCCGCGTCGAGGCGGGAGATCTCCAACAGGTCCTCGACCAGGGCGTTCAGGGCCCGCAGCCGGTCCCGTACGAGAACGGTCGCCTCCTCGTCGTCGGGCAGCAGCCCGGCGGCGGTGACCAGGCCCATGAGCGGCGTGCGCAGTTCGTGCGCGACGTCGGCGGTGAAGCGGCGCTCGGTCTCCAGTTTGCGCTGGAGGGCGCCGGCCATGTCGTCGACGGCGGCCGACATCTCGGTGATCTCGTCGCGGGCCCGCCCGCCGGGGCCGATGCGGGCGTCCAGGTCGCCGTCGGCGATACGGCGGGCGGTACGGGCTCCGTGGCGCAGCCGCCGGTTGATCGGCTCGGTGGCGAGGGCGGCGAGCGGGACGACGAAGACGAGGGCGGCGAGAACGGATTTCACGATGCTGCGGTCCAGCAGCTGGAGACTGCGGACCTCGGTGCTCATGTCGTCCCGGACGACGAGGATCCGGTCGTCACCGACGGCCACGGCGCCCCACATCCAGTACCAGTTGGGCGGCTCGACGTCATACCAGGTGGCGTACCCGCCGTCGGTGTCCGGACGGCGCTCGGCGAGATCGCGCGCCAGCGGCTCGGGCAGCTCCGCCCTGGTCCGTACGTCGATGTCGGCCGGGGCCTTCCCCGTACGGTCGTACTCACGCTCGGCCGCGATCAGCCGGGTGAGGGCCCGGTCGTGACCGACGCGCAGCCCGCGCTCCCGGGTCGCGTCGTGCACCAGGAAGCCGACCACGGCCGCGACCGCGCAGCACGCGGCGGCGGCCAGGGCGGCGATCTTCCAGCGCAGGGCGCGGGGGTTGAGGAAGTCCACGGCGTCCGCCGGCCGCTCAGCCGCGGACGAGCTTGTAGCCGAAGCCGCGGACGGTTTCGATCCGCCCGCTGCCGATCTTCTTGCGCAGCCGCAGTACGCACAGGTCGACGACCCGGGTGTCGCCCTCCCAGCCGTAGTCCCACACCTCGCGCAGCAACCGGCGGCGATCGAGCACCGAGCCGGGCGCGGCGGCGAACTCCAGCAGCAGACGGAGCTCGGTCGGCGTCAGCGACACGGTCGCGCCGCCCCGGCGCACCTCCATGCCGAGGGTGTCCACGCTGAGGTCCCCGAAGACCAGGATGTGGTCGGTCCGGCCGGACTTCCCGGCCGCGCCACCCTCCGTCTCCGGGCGGAAGGTGGCGCGGCGCAGCAGGGCGCGGATCCGGGCGACCATGACGGCGGTGTCGACAGGCTTGATCACGTAGTCGTCGGCCCCCGCCTCCAGGCCGGCGACCACGTCGAGGGCGTCACCGCGCGCGGACATCATCAGGACCGGAACGGGGCTCTCCTCGCGGATGCGGTGGCACAGGCCGATGCCGTCCAGCTCGGGCAGCATCACATCGAGGATCAGCAGGTCGTGCGCGCCCGCCCGGAAGGCCTCCAGGCCGCTGAGGCCGTCGGCGGCCACGTCGACCCGGTAGCCGTAGCGTTCCAGGGCCAGTTGGACGGCGCGGCGGATGGTGGCGTCGTCCTCGACGACGAGCACGCTGACGGGGGCCGGGGCCGGACGCCGGGCTTCGGACACGCTGCCTACCTGGGCGTTCGAGGTCATCGGTCGCTCGCATCGTAGTCGGGGGAGGGCGGCGGTCCGGGTCACCCGGGCCGACGCGGGGAGATCCCCGGAGCCACCGCGGGGAGGTCACCCGGGCCGCCGCGGGGAGGTCACCGGCCCAGCGTGGCCGCCACCGGAAGGTGGTCACTGCCGGTGGCGGGCAGGGTCCAGGCGGCGCGCGGGGTCATTCCCCGCACGAGCACGTCGTCGATGCGGACCACCGGGAACGCGGCGGGCCAGGTGAACCCGAGGCCGTCGCCCGCCTCCCGCTGCGCGGAACGCAGCTGCGAGGTCACCGGGGCCAGCGCGCCGTCCAGGTACGTCCCGTTGAAGTCGCCCAGCACCACGACCCGGGGCGCGGGCTCCGCCCGGAGCGCGGCGGCCAGCTCACGGGCCGCCTCGTTGCGCCGGCCCGTCGTGAAACCGGCCGCCGAGACCCGTACCGACGCCAGGTGGACCGCGTACAGGGCGACAGGCCCGTCCGGGGTCCGGGCCGTGGCGCGCAGCGCGCGGGTCCACGGCATGATCGGTACCGCCCGTACGTCCGCCAGCGGGTACCTGCTCCAGATGCCGACCCCGCCGATCACCGCGTGGTGCGGATAGGCGGTCGTCAGTTCGCGGGTGTAGACGAACGCCGACGCGTCGGACAGCTCTTCGAGCGCCAGGACGTCCGCGCCCGCCCCGACGAGAGCGCGCGCGGTGCCGGCCGGGTCGGTGTTCCCCTCGTTCACGTTGTGGCTGACCACCGTCAGGCCGCCGCCGCCCGAGCGCTTGTCGGTGAGCACGCCGCCGAAGAGCGTGCCCCAGACGACGGCGGGCGCGAGCACCGCCACGGCTGCGGCCCGGGACCGGCGTACGGCGGCGAGGACGAGGAGGAGTGGCACGCCGAGGCCGGTCCAGGGCAGCAGCGTCTGGAAGAGACTGCCCGCGTTGACCCCCGTGTTCGGGACCCACGCGTGCAGCGCCATCGGCACGGCGCACAGCACGGCGACGGCGGCGAGCAGCCGGCCCGGGCGGCGGGAGCGGCTTGCCTCGGTCACCGGGGGGCCCGGGGGTGCGTGGGCGGACGGGGGTGCGTGGGCGGCCGAGGATACGTGGGCGGCCGAGGATACGTGGGCGGCCGAGGATACGTGGGCGGCCGAGGGTACGTGGGCGGCCGGCGCCGGGGCGGGTGCGGAGCCCTCGTGAGTGCCGAGGCACTTGGAGGTGTCGGTGTCGAGGCCCCCGCCGGTGCCGACGGCCTCGTGGGAACCGGGACCCCCACCGCTGCCCACGGCCTCGTGAGAGCCGGGGCCCCCGCCGCTGCCGACAGCCTCGTGGGAGCCGGGACCCCGGCCCGTGCCGACGGCCTCGCCACCGCGCACGGCCTCGTGAGGGCTCACCGGCCCACCGGCGCCCATCGCCTCGTGGGGGTCCAGACCGCCCCTCCGGGTGCTCAGCACGGCACGGGTCTCCCAACGTCACGTACACCGGGGGTCGGGTACGCCCCCAGCGTCCGCGAGCCGTACTTCCGGCCGGTCAGAGCGCTGCTTCGGGGACCGCGCGGGTCTGTTTCGGTTACGTGTCGGTCAGCGTCCCGGGAGGACTCCGCCGGCCTGGTGCACCGCCTCCTCCGGGTCCAGCCGCGCCCCTCTCCCGTACGCCTCCGTGAACGCGTCCGCTCCCAGCGATGCCCGGGCCCCGGCGGTGACGCGGTCGACGTCGGCGCGCTCGGCGGGTGGGAGCGGCGCCCCGGCCCGCCGCCGGGCGGCCGCCGCGCCGCCCAGGAGGACGGCCGCCCGGGTGGCGGCGGGGCCGTCACCGAGCAGCGCGGCCACGCCGGCGAGGCCCTCCAGGGAGAGGGCCGGGGCGCGGGGCTCCGCGAGTGCGCGGGCGATCTCCAGGCCTTCCAGGTGGTGGGCGTTCGCCCCCGCGCGTCGCCGCGCAGCTCGGCGACGAAGCCGAACTCGGCCAGGAGCAGATGGTCGCCCGCCCGGGAGGAGACGTCGGCGTGGCCGTCGCGGATGCGCAGCAGATGCCGCTCGGCCCCGTCGAGGTCGCCCGAGGGGCGGGCCTCGAGAGCGAGGCCCATCTCGGAGTGGATCTCGCCGTACTCAGCGCGAACGCGGCATGCGGGAGCGCCGGTTCGGGCGGGCCTGGAGGACGGCGAGTACGTCGAGCCGACCCGTCCACCGCGCCCGCCGCCGCCCCGCCCCGCCCCCCGAGTCCGCGACTGTCGCAAGTGCATGAACACCTCGTGAAACAGGGCTGGTTGACCTGTGCAGCGACCACCGGGCGCAGGCACGCTCTGACACACGACCACCGCCCGCCGGACTTCGCCGACTTCGCAGGACTTCGCAGGACTTCGCAGGACTTCGCAGGACTTCGCAGGACTTTCGCAGAAGGAGACCGCACCGTGCCCGCCACCGCCAAGAAACAGGTGCATCTCGCAGCGCAGCTGCCCGGCATCCACAATGTGACCGTCTGGTCGGACCCGCGCTCCGGGAGCCAGATATCCATCGACTCCTTCATCCGGCTCGCGCAGACCGTCGAGCGCGGCAAGTTCGACTTCTTCTTCCTCGCCGAAGGGCTGCGGCTGCGCGAGCACAAGGGACAGGTCTACGACCTGGACATCGCGGGACGCCCGGAGAACCTCACCGTGCTGAGCGCCCTGGCCGCCGTCACCACACACCTGGGCCTCGCCGCGACGGTCAACGCCACCTTCAACGAGCCGTACGAGACGGCGCGCCGGTTCGCCACCCTGGACCGGCTCAGCGGAGGGCGGGCCGCCTGGAACATCGTCACCAGCTACGACGCCTTCACCGGCGAGAACTTCCGCCGGGGCGGCTTCCTCCCCGAGGCCGACCGCTACACCCGCGCCGCCGAATTCCTCACCGCGACGCGGAAGTTGTGGGACAGCTGGCCGGACGGCGATCCGAGGGCCGACGCGGCGGCGGGCGCGTTCATCGCCCCCGGGGCCGGCCGCTTCGCCCACCGGGGGCGGCACTTCGACATCTCCGGCCGGTTCACCACCCCGTCCGGACCGCAGGGCCACCCGGTGATCATCCAGTCGGGCGAGTCCGACGCGGGCCGGGAGTTCGCCGCGTCCGACGCGGAGGTCATCTTCAGCAAGCACAACCACGTCGACGTGGCCCGGGACTTCTACCGGGACGTGAAAGGGCGCCTCGCCGCGTACGGCCGGAGCCCCGGGGACCTGCTGATCCTCCCCACCGCCAACGCGGTCGTCGCCGACACCGACGAGGAGGCCGCCGCCTACGCGGAGGAGATCAGCCGCGAACTGGTCAGCCCCCGGACGGCGATCGCCCACCTGGAAGCGGTCTGGGGCCGCGACCTGTCGGCGTACGACCCCGACGGGCCGCTCCCCGACATCGAGCCCGAGGACGACGCCCACTTCCTCAAGGGGCACTCCGTCTTCCGCAAGGGCCGGGCGGAGACGGCCCGGCAGTGGCGCAAGCTCGCGGCGGAGCGGAACCTCTCCATCCGGGAGCTGGTCATCGAGGTCGGCGGACGCCAGACGTTCGTCGGCAGCCCGCGGACGGTCGCCGACGCCATCGACGACTACGTCCAGACCGGGGGCGCCGACGGATTCGTCCTCGTGCCCCACCTCACCCCGGGCGGCCTGGACGACTTCGTGGACCGGGTGGTGCCGATCCTCCAGGAGAAGGGCGTCCACCGCGACGCCTACACCGGCACCACGCTCCGGGACCACCTGGGCCTGTCCGAGGCACCCCGCCCGGCCGGATGGGGCGGCCCCGGGCAGCCCCTGCGCACCGGGCACGACGACAAGGAGACCTCCGCATGACCGGCACGAAGGACGCCCCCCACGCCCCCCTCCATCTGGCCGTCGCGCTCGACGGGGCGGGCTGGCACCCGGCGGCCTGGCGCGAGGAGGGCGCGCGCCCCGGCGAACTGCTCGACGCCGCCTACTGGGCCGACCTGGTCACCGAGGCCGAACGCGGTCTGCTGGACTTCGTCACCTTCGAGGACGCCCTCGGCCTCCAGTCCGCCGCCTTCCATCTCCCCGACGACCGCACCGACCAGGTCAGGGGCAGCATCGACGCGGTGCTGCTCGCCGCTCATCTCGCCCCGCTCACCACGCACATCGGCCTGGTGCCGACCACCAGCGTCACCCACACCGAACCGTTCCACCTCGCCATCGGCATCGCCACCCTCGACCACGCGAGCCGGGGCCGGGCCGGCTGGCGGCCGCAAGTCGCGTCCCGCGCGGCCGACGCCGCCCACTTCGGGCGCCGCACCACACCGCAGCTCACCGAGGAGGACGCGACCGACCCGGAGCGGATCTCCCGGCCGCTGCGCGCCCTCTTCGCGGAGGCGGCCGAGGTGGTCGAGGCGGCACGACAGCTCTGGGACAGCTGGGAGGACGACGCGGAGATACGGGACGCGGCGACGGGCCGCTTCATCGACCGCGACAAGGTCCACCACATCGACTTCCAGGGCACGCACTTCAGCGTGAAGGGCCCGTCGATCACCCCGCGCACCCCCCAGGGCCAGCCGCCCGTGGTCAGCCTCGCGCACGCGACCAGGCCGTACGAGTTCGCGGCCCTCAGCTCCGACGTCGTCGCCGTCACCCCGCACGACCGGCCGGGGACGGCGGCGATCCTCGCCCAGGTCGCGGAGGCGGTGGAGCGCACCGGCCGGGACCTGAACGACCGCCCGCTGCGGACCTTCGCCGACCTGATCGTCCTCCTGGACGACGAACCGGGCGCGGCGGCGCGGCGCAAGGCCCGGCTGGACGAGGTCGCCGGGGCCGAACTCGCCTCCGACGCCGAGATCTTCACCGGCACGCCCGCCGGACTGGCCGACCTGCTGATCGACCGGCACTCCACCGGCCTGGACGGCTTCCGGCTCCGCCCGGCCGTCCTGCCGCACGACCTCACGGCGATCACCCGGGGGCTGGTCCCGGAGCTCCAGCGGCGCGGGGTGTTCCGTACGGAGTACACCTCCACCACCCTGCGCGGCCACCTGGGCCTGGAGCGCCCCACCAGCCGCTACGCGAAGGCGGGGTGACGCGCGACCCGTGCGGCCGGGGCCCGGCCCACGGTCGGCCCCCGTCGTCGAACCGGCCGGACGATCACCGGCACGACGACCGCCGCCGACCCGGCCCGTGCCCGCCGGACGCCCGGCCCGTGCCCGCCGCCGGTGCGCACGGCTGCCGTCGGGGCGCCGGTCACCCCGTGAAGCGGCCGGTCTCCGTGAGCGGACCGTACGCGTCCGGGCGGCGGGTGGTCAGGAACGGGAACAGCTCCAGCCAGTCGCGGCGGGCGTCGAGATCGAGATCGGCGACCAGCACGGCGGGCTCGTCGCGCGGGGCCTGGGCCAGGACCCGGCCGTACGGGTCCACGACGAAGGAGCTGCCGTAGAAGGTGAGGCCGTTCTCCGCGCCGATACGGTTCGGCACGATCATGAAGGTGGCGTTGGCGATGGCGTTCCCGGTGATCACCTTCTGCCAGAGCGGCTGGGAGTCGAAGCCGGGGAAGCCGGGCTCGGAGCCGATGGCGGTCGGGTAGACGAGGACGTCGGCCCCGGCGAGGGAGTAGGCGCGCGCCAGCTCCGGGAACCACTGGTCCCAGCAGGTCGGCAGGCCGAAGCGGGCCTCGTCGACCGTGACCAGCGGGAAGGCGTCGTCGCCCGCCGGCCCGGGGCGGAACCAGTCGTCCTCGTAGTACCCCTCGGTGACCGGGATATGGGTCTTACGGGTGCGCTGGGCGAGGGTTCCGTCGGGGGCGACGAGGATCGCGGTGTTGTAGCCGAGACCGTCGTCCTCACCGGCGGGCGCCGGGGCCTTCTCGTACAGCGAGGCGTGCACGTACACGCCGTGCTCGCGGGCGGCCTCGGCCGCGAAGGTGAAGGTGGGGCCGGTCAGCAGCTCCTCCGGTCCGGTGGGCCCGGGGTGGTCGGCCCGGCGTACGACGGCGAAGTACGGCGACAGCGTCAGCTCCTGGAGGCAGACCACGCGGGCGCCCTCGGCCGCGGCGATCCGGATGCCGTCCAGCAGGGCGGCCCGGTGCTCGGCGGGGTCCCGGTGCCAGCGCTGCTGGACCGCCGCCACGCGCAGGGGCGCGCGCTCGGCGGGGCGGGTCCGGGTCGGGGAAGCGGGCGGGTCGTACGCGGTGATCAGACGCATGGCGGTTCCTGGGGAGGGAGGGACCGGCGGTCCTCGGGGAGAGGGGGCCGACGGGGCGGGCGCGAGGCGGGACGTGGGCGCCGGAACGTTCCGGCACCGATGCGAATCTAACTCTGCCGGAACGTTCCGGCAACCCTCCGTCCCGCCGGTCGGCGAACGTCTAGACTTCACCCCCGTGACCTCCCGGACCGTGACCCTGCTCGATGTCGCCCGCGCCGCCGGGGTCTCCAAGAGCACCGTCTCCGACGCGCTCCAGGGCTCGGGGCGGGTCGCGGAAGCCACCCGGGACCGGGTCCGCGCGGTCGCGGAGCAGCTCGGCTACCGCCCCAACAGCGCCGCCCGGCGGCTGCGCCGCGCCAGCACCGGAGCCGTCGGGCTGCACCTGCCGGCGACCGCGACCCGGCTGGACTACTACATGAACCTCGCCTTCGGGGCGGTCGAGCGCGCCCAGGAGGACGGGCTCGACATGGTGCTGCTCGCCCCCTCGGGCGCGGCGGTCGGGCAGATCGCCTCACGCGTCGACGGCCTGCTGGTGATCGACCCCGAGGCCGGCGACAGCGCGGTGCCGGGGCTGCTCGACGCGGGCGTCCCGGTGGTGACCGGCGAGCGCTACCTCGGCCCGGCCACCGGCCCCAGCGGCGCCGTGGTCTGCGACAACGCCGCCTCGCTGACCGCCCTCCTCGACCATGTCACCGAGCGCGGCGCCCGCCGCCCCGCACTCCTCGCCCCGTCCGGCTCCTCCGCCTGGGCGACCGCCCTGCGCGCGACGGCCGGATCCTGGGGGCGGGCCCACGGGGTGGCCGTGACCCTGCGCACCGTGCCCTTCGCCGCGACCCCGGCCGAGGCCGAGGCGGCCACCCGGGCACTGCTCGCCGCCGACCCCGCCGTGGACGCCGTGATCTGCGCCCCCGACGGCTCCGCCCCCGGCGTCCTGCGCGCGGCGGCGGCCCTCGGCCGGGAGGTCGGGGGGAGCGGCGGAACCCACCCGAGCGGCGCACCCACCGGGACCCACCCGGGCGGCGCACCCGACGGAAACGACCCGGGCGCCCCGCGCGGAGGAGGCCTCCTCGTCGCGTCCTGCGTCGACGGCACCGCGACCCGGGGCGCCGGGCCGCCCGTCACCGCGGTCGACCTGCGCCCCGACGCGTACGGGCGCGCCTGCGCCGAGCTGCTCTGCGACATCCTCGCGGGCCGCGCGGCCCCCGACACCGTCCGCCGCCACGCGTGGTCTCTGGAGATCCGGGCCTCCACGGGGCCACCGGGGTCCCTAGGGTCACCGGGGTCCCTAGAGTCACCGGGGTCACCGGGGTCACCGGGCTGACCAACCTCCCGCGAACGGCGACCGGTTGCCGTCCTCCGCATCTCCGCAATGTGAACGTTGTGAGTCGACCCGCAACTGGCGTGGCGGCCTTGACATTTCACCGCGCGGCCGGTGATAAGATCATCTTACTTCCAGTGGGCTGATGGCGTATGGGGGCATTCCGGGAGGGATGAAATCCTCGGCCCCACCTTCGGAGGGGCACCTCCCGAAGCGGCGCACGGTCGTGGCGAACGAGCCCTGGCTGCGTGCCGCATGACGGGGTGTCAAGCCGTTTCCGCCATGGCACTTGAAGTGAGTCTCATGACATTTCCACAGGGCCCCGTCTTCTGGGCGCTGGTTGTCGTAGCACTGGTCGCCGTGGGTGCCGTTCTGCGGGCTCGCGCGACCAACGTCAAGCTCCGCAGACACCATGCGGAGCTGCGCCAGGAGCGCGACGCGCTCCTGCACCAACGGGACGAACTCCACGTCGTCCACAACGGCCTGCTCCAGCGTCAGTCCACCGAGCTGGCGGAGGTCCGCAAGGACGCCGAGGAGGAGACCAAGGCCGTCCTCAAGGCCGCCGTCCGCACCCTCCAGGGCCTCGCGGACGAACAGCAGGTCGTGATCGAGAAGGCCCAGCGCAAGTACGGCGACGACCCCGGGATCCTCGCCGACCTGATGGCCATGGACCACGCCAACAGCCAGTTCGGCCGGCGCGCCCAGGGCATCGCCGTGCTCTGCGGCGGCTGGCTCGGCCGGCGCGAGACCGTGGCCTCCGTCTTCGACGTGGCCCGCAGCGCCCAGGGACGTATCCGGCACTTCGACCGGGTCCGGGTCAACGGCCAGGTGAACTTCTCCGTGGTCAGCCGGGCCGTCGAACCCGTCGCCGTGGTCCTCGCCGAACTGCTCGCCAACGCCACGAACTACTCCGCCCCCGGCACCCCGGTCGAGATCAACATCCAGGCCGTGCCGACGGGCGTCTGCCTCATCGTCGACGACGCCGGCCTCGGCATGGGCCAGGAGGAGAAGGACCGCGCGGCGGCACTCCTCTCCCCCCAGGCCGCGATCAGCGTCTCCAGCCTGGGCATCCCGCCGCAGTTCGGGTTCGCCGTCTCCGGGATGCTCGCCGCCCGCTACGGCTTCCGGGTCTCGGTGGACTCCGTTTCCCCCTATGGAGGCGTACGCGCGGTGGTCCTCATCCCCGACGAACTGCTCACCACCGAGGCACCGCCCACCGCGGCGCCCGTCGAAGCACCCGAAGCGGCGGCCCTTCCCCACCCGCCGCAGGTGCACCAGGCGCGCCAGGCCGAGCAGTGGCAGACCCCGGCTCCGGCGCCCACCCCGCTCTTCCCGCCCGCCCCGCAGCAGCCCGACACCGCCACCCAGCCGCTGGCCCAGATCACCACCACCGCCGGGGGGCTGCCGAAGCGTCGTCGTAAGAGCCCGGTCTCCGCCGTGCCATCGGCGGAACCCGAGCCCGTGCGCAGCAACGAGGAGACCGCCTCCCGACTCGGCGCGTTCCAGCGCGGCACCCGGTCCGGACGCGACACGACGACGACGGAAGGACCCGAGTTCCAGTGAACCCCGATCTGTCCTGGGTGCTCAACGACCTGCTCCAGGTACCCGGCGCCCGGCACGCGATCCTGGTGTCCGCCGACGGCCTGCTGCTCGCCAACTCCAGCGAGATCGGCCGGGACGACGCGGAGACCGTCGCCGCGGCGATGAGCTCCATGCAGTCCCTCAGCCGGGCCGTCGCCCCCTTCATCGGAACCCGTGAGCCGGGCCGCTGGCGGCAGACGCTCCTGGAGTACGAGGACGGCTGGATCTTCCTGATCGCCGCCGGCACCGGCGCCTACCTGGCCGCCACCGCCGCCGCCGACGTGGACATGGAGGCGATGTCCTTCCGGATGCAGCAGCAGGTCACCGCACTGGGGAAGGCGATGACCACGCCGCCCCGCCAGAACGCGAGCAGCGAGATATGACGGCGCCGGGCGAGGAGCAGCAGGTCAGCAGCGGGTTCGTCCGGTCCTACGTCATCACCGGCGGACGGGGACTGCCCGACGCGGACGACCTCTCGCTGGTCACCCTGGTCACCCTCGCACCCGACCGCCAGCCGCCGCCGAACCCGAGCCCCGAGGTCAAGGCGATCTGGGAGCTGTGTTCCGGCGGCTATCTGTCGGTGGCCGAGGTCGCCGGCCACCTCGGCCTGCCGGTCGGGGTGGCCCGTCTCCTGCTCCAGGATTTAAACCAGCAGGGACATCTGCTGCGCCGGAAGGCGCCGCCGCCTGCCCAGCTCGTTGACAGGAAGATCCTCGAAGAGGTGTTGCATGGACTCCAAGTCCGGTTCGGCTGAGAGCATCTATGTGCCGGACGCGGTGCAGCGCGCGGCGAAGATCCTCGTCGTCGGGCACTTCGCCGTGGGCAAGACGACGCTGATCGGCACACTGTCCGAGATCACGCCGCTGCGCACCGAGGAGCGGATGACCCAGGCCTCGGCCCAGGTCGACGATCTGCGCGGCGCCCCCGACAAGAAGACGACGACGGTCGCCCTGGACTTCGGGCGACTGACGCTCAGCGACGAACTGGTGCTGTACCTGTTCGGCACGCCGGGGCAGCAGCGGTTCGTGGAGCTGTGGGAGGACATGGCGCGCGGCTCGCTGGGGGCGCTGCTCCTGGTCGACCCGGCGCGGCTGGCCGACACGTTCCCCGTCATCGACCTGGTCGAGACGTACGGGCTGGAGTACGCGGTCGCCGTCAACAGCTTCGACCCGTACTCGCAGCACGCCGAGAACGAACTGCGCGAGGCGCTCGACCTGCTGCCGGACACCCCGGTCGTCTTCTGTGACGCCCGGGACCAGAACTCCTCCGCACAGGCCCTGATCACCCTGGTCCGCCACCTTCTCGCGCACGCGGCCTGACCCCCCAGACGTATCCCGAGCCGGGGCCGACCGGGCCCCGCGATCACACCGAGGAAGCCGACATGGACCCGCAGCCGGGAGCCACCCCGTACAGCGCGCCCGCCGGGTGCCCCATGCACCAGCAGCAGACGTCGCTGTACGGACCGGAGTTCGCCGCCGATCCGCACCGCTTCTACGACGCGGCCCGGGCACACGGCCCCGCCGCGCCCATCGAGCTGGCCCCCGGGGTGGAGGCCACGCTGATCGTGCAGCACGAGGCGGCGCTGCGGGTGCTCCAGAACCCGGCGCTGTTCGCCCGGGACTCGCGGCGCTGGGCCGCGCTGCGCGAGGGCGCCGTACCCATGGACAGCCCCGTCCTGCCGATGATGGTGTACCGGCCCAACTGCCTGTTCACCGACGGCGCGGAGCACCTGCGGCTGCGCAAGGCGGTCACCGAGTCGCTGTCACGGCTCAACAGCTCCAGGCTGAGCAGGGACGTCGAGCGGATCGCCGACTATCTGATCGACCAGTTCATCGAGCGCGGCACCGCCGATCTGCTCAACGAGTACGCCAAGCTCCTGCCGCTGCTGCTGTTCAACCAGCTCTTCGGCTGCCCCGGCGACATCGGCGACCGGCTGACCCGCTCGATGTCCGCCATCTTCGACGGCGAGGACGTGCTCCGCGCCAACGCCGAGCTGACCGAGTGCCTGATGGAGCTGGTCGCCATCAAGCGCCGCCAGCCCGGCGAGGACATCACCTCCTGGCTGATCCAGCACCCGGCGGGGCTGCGGGACGAGGAGCTGAAGGACCAGCTGGTGATGCTGATGGGCGCCGGCGTGGAGCCGGAGCGCAATCTGATCGGCAACGCGCTGCTGCTGATGCTCGCGGGCGACCAGCCGGGCGCGCCCGAGCGGCGCGGCTCGGGGCTGCTCGTCGAGGACGCGCTGGACGACGTCCTGTGGAACAACCCGCCGATCGCCAACTACGCGACGCACTACCCGGTGCGGGACATCGAGCTGGACGGGGTCGTGCTCAAGGCGGAGACCCCCGTACTGATCAGCTTCGCCGCCGCGAACAGCGACCCTGGGCTCACCGACGCCCGCCAGACCCTGAGCAAGGGCGCCCACCTGGCCTGGGGCGCGGGCCCGCACGTGTGCCCGGCCAAGTCCCCCGCGACGCTGATCGCGCTGACCGCGATCGAGAAGATCCTCAACACCGTCCCGGACCTCGCGCTGGCCGTGCCCGCCTCGGGTGTGGCGTGGCGGCCCGGTCCGTTCCACCGGGCCCTGGTCGCGCTGCCCGTACGGTTCACCCCGACGGCCGCGCGGCGCGCGGGGACCGGGGCGCAGCCCCCGGCCCCGACCTCCGCCCAGCTGCCCGACCCGTTCCGGAACACCCCCTCCGCGCCCTCCGTGACGCCCCGTCACGCCGGGGAGCCGGCCAAGAAGCAGAAGGGCTGGTGGAGTTCGTTCCTCGATGTGTTCCGCGTATGACCCAGGGGCCGACAATTCGCATATGACAACGGGCATTTAGTGACGATTGCATGTGACGGGGGCAACAAAGAACGATGCTTGGCGCCGATATCCGGAGGGGTAGGTTCAGTGCGGTAACCACGGGCCTAGGTCGAGGAACTCTGCGTGAGCATCACTGGCGGTACAACCAGGACGCCCGACGGACGGCGCGCGGTCATCGGTCTGCTCCGCAGACTCAATTCCCCGGAAGGACAGGCCGAGCCCTACGGAATACTCGCGGAGCTCCGGGCGATGGGTGACGTCGTCCGCGCTCCGTGGAACGGGTATTTCGTCACCGGCTTCGACGCCTGTAGCCAAGTGCTCCGGGGCCGCAACTGGCTCGCCCCGGATCTCGCCTGGCAGCAGCGGCAGGACGACTCCAAGCAGTGGGACGCGATAGCGACCCGGGAGATGACCACCACGCTCGCCCGGCTCAACGCCCCCGAGCACACCTGCCAGCGCCGCTCCCTGGGCAATCTCTTCGACCGCTCCACCATCGAACGCCTCACCCCCGACGTCGAGCGCGACGCCGACCGGCTGCTGGACGAGCTGGCGGAGAAGCTCCGCTGGGGCGAGGCGGACTTCGTCTCCACCGTCAGCGAGCAGCTGCCGGTCATGACCGTCGGCTCCTGGCTGGGCATCCCGCCCGAGGACTACCCGGACATCCTGGAGATCACGCACAACCAGGTGTTCGCCCAGGAACTGCTCCCCACCAAGTCGCAGCTCGCCGTCTCCGAGGAGGCGACCATGCGGCTGCGGGCCTACTTCACCGGCCTGGTCGCCCGGCGCCGGGCGGAACCCCGCCACGACGTGCTGACCGGCTGGATCCACACCTGGGACGCGATGGAGCCGGACCGGGAGCGGGCGGACGAGATCCTCTACCGGCTCACGATGTTCGTCACCATCGCCTCGCTGGAGACCACCGCGACCCTGCTGACCTCGATGACCTCCCTGCTGACCGACCCCGGCCGGTGGGCGTGGCTGCGGAAGTACCCGGAGCACATCGACGCGGCCGTCGACGAGGTCCTGCGCCACGACCCGCCCATCCACATCAACACCCGGATCGCCGCCGAGGACACCGTCCTGGCCGGGGTCCCGATCAAGAAGGACAGCATGATCCACGTCCTGTACGGCGCGGCCAACCACGATCCGCGGCGCAACCCGGACCCGGGCGCCTTCGACATCCTGCGCGGCGGCAGCCACCTCACGTTCGGCGGCGGGGTGCACTACTGCCTGGGCGCGGCGCTGGCCAAGCTGGAGGCGCGGACGCTGCTGGCGCGGATGCTGGATCGTTTCCCCACCCTGCACACCGTCTCGCGGCCGGTGTACGCCCCCCGGATGGTCTTCAGACGGATCACCTCCCTGGGCGTGGCCCTGTGAAGCTCTCGCTCCCCGAATTCCTCACCCCGGCCGGCCGCTCCGAGGACCGCCCGCCGACGGTACGCGCCCGGCGCGAGGGGCCCGTCCTGTACGTGGAGCTGCACGCGCCGGACACCGGCAACGCGGTGACCGAGGCGATGCTCGACGAGCTGCTGGACATCGTCGCCGCCCCGGACCCCGAGGTGCGGGTGCTGGTGCTCAGCGGCGCGGGGGACGACTTCTGCCTGGGCGGGGACCGCACCGAGTTCGCCGAGTGGCTGGCGGAGGACCCCACCGGCCGGGGCATCCGGGTCGCCGGGGAGAAGGCCCGCCGGGTCTGCGAGGCGATCTCCGGCGGCCGGGCGGTGACCATCGCCCGGGTGCAGGGCAAGGCGGTCGGCGCGGGGTTCGCGCTGGCCCTCGCCTGCGATCTGCGGGTCGGCGCGGACACCGCCGCCTTCCGGCTGCCGGAGCTGGCGCTCGGGCTGCCGACCGCCTGGGGCGGGCTGCTGCCCCGGCTGATCCACGAGGTGGGCGCGGCCCGGGTCCGCGAGCTGATCCTCACCGGCCGGGCCTTCGACGCCGCCGAGGCGCACCAGCTGTCGGTGCTCCAGCGGGTGGTGCCCGAGGCGGAGCTGGACGCCGCGGTCGCCGCCTGGGCGAAGCCGGTGGTCCGCCGCCCGGAGGCCGCACTGCGGGTCACCAAGGCGCTGCTGAACTCCTACGCCGCCGCCACCCGGCTGGCCGACCCCTCGTTCCTCGACGCGGAGCTGATGGCCTCGGTCGCGGCGGCCACCCGGCGCTCTCCGGCGGGCGGCGACGGGGCGGGCGGGGCACACTCGTAAAAACCCGAGTGGGAGGTCTCCGGCGTGGACGTACCGGTGTGGCTCTGGATCGTGTTCGCCGTGACCGTCGTCGTCTCGCTGGCGGTCGACCTCCTGGCGCACCGCAAGGCGCATGTCATCGGCTTCAAGGAGGCCGGGCTGTGGAGCGCGCTGTGGGTGAGCCTCGCGCTGATCTTCGGTGCGGTCGTCTTCGTGACGCTCGGGAGCACCGCCGGAACGGAGTACACGACCGCCTGGCTGCTGGAGAAGAGCCTCTCGGTCGACAACCTCTTCGTCTTCGCGCTGATCTTCGCGTATTTCAAGGTGCCCCGGGAGTATCAGCACCGGGTGCTCTTCTTCGGCGTCATCGGCGCACTGGTGTTCCGCGCGGTTTTCCTGACCCTCGGCGTCGCGGTGGTCAACCGCTTCACCTTCGTCCTGTTCCTCTTCGCCGCGATTCTTTTCTACAGCAGCTATAAAATCCTCAGCGGCCAGGAGGAGAATTTCGACCCCGGTAAAAGCTTCGCGGTGCGGCTGCTACGGAAAGTGATGCCGGTCCAGGACCACTATTCCGGGACGCACTTCGTCGTCCGCGAGGAGGGGCGGCGGGTCGCCACTCCGCTGCTCGCGGTGGTCGCCGCGATCGAGGCGGCCGACCTGATCTTCGCGGTCGACAGCGTGCCCGCGGTGCTCGCGGTCAGCGACGACCTCTTCATCGTCTACACCAGCAACGCCTTCGCGATCCTGGGGCTGCGGGCCCTGTACTTCCTGCTGGCGGGGCTGCTGGACCGGTTCCACTACCTGAGCCACGGGCTGGCGGTCATCCTCGCCTTCATCGCGGTCAAGCTCATTCTCCAGGCCTCCCACAAGATGATCAGCACCTCGATCCCGGAGATTCCGTCACCGGTGAGCCTCGCGGTGATCATCGTCATTCTGGCCGTTTCGGTGACCCTGAGCATGCGCCGTCCGGCGAAGAGCCCGGGCCCCACGGACGCGTCCGACGCCGATACGGAAGGGTAGGGTCACGGAAAGCGACGCCATTCACCTACGGCGCTTTTCACCGGCAACGCAGGGCGTCATGCATCGGCAACGCAAAGGGAAAGACTTTCCAAAATCTCCCGCCGCGCCTATCGTGAGTAAATGGCGAACAAAGAGCGTGACACCCGACAGCGGGCCGCTTTCATGTGCCCGACCTGCAAGCAGCCCGTCCCTTCCGAAATCCACCGCCACAAGTCCCTCGGGATCTTCGTCCCCGTCTGGCGCGCGGGTCCCTGCGAGAACCCCGACTGCGCCGAGTACGCCGCGCCGAAGCGGCCGGCCCGGCACCGGACCGGCTCCTCCTGACCGGCAGCCCCGGCCCTCTCAGCCCGCGGCCCGGCGCTCTCGGCCCGCGGCCAGACGCTCGGTGAGACGCGCCTTCGCCGCGGGCCACTCGTCGGCCAGCAGCGAGAAGTAGACACTGTCCCGCCAGCTCCCGTCCGGCCGCCGCCGGTGCCTCCGGAGCACCCCTTCGCGCCGCGCCCCGAGCCGGGCGATGGCCGCCTGCGAGCGCTCGTTGCGGTGGTCGGTCTTCAGCTGGACGCGCCCCATGCCCAGCTCCTCGAAGGCGTGCGTCAGCAGCAGGAGCTTCGTCTCGGTGTTCACCGCCGAGCGCCAGTGGGCCCGGCCGTACCAGGTCCAGCCGATCTCCAGGCGCTCGTCCGCCACCGCCACGTCCAGATACGTGGTCCAGCCGACGGCCCGCCCGCTCGGACGGTGGACGACGGCGAACGGCACGTACTTCGCGTTCCCCAGCACCCTCTCCATGCGCTCGCGCAGCTCCTCGCGGGTCCGTGGCGCCGGGCCGCCCTGCCAGCGCCACACCTCTTCGTCCCCGCCGCCCGCCGCGAAGAGGTCGTCGAGGTGGCCGAAGGTCAGCGGGACCAGTTCGACGTGCTGCCCGGTCAGCGTCACGGGCCGAGGAGGAAGTGCGGACATGGACCGATCCTAACCCCTGGCCGCTTTCGCACTAGCGCATTTCATGTATGCACTAGTACATAAAGTCGCTGCGGCCCGACGCGCGGGCCGGCCCCCGGCTGACTAGCGTTGCCGGTGCGGGCGGGGGCCCGTACGGGTGGGGCCGACGACAAGGACTCCAGGGAAGGACCGGCACCATGGCTGTACAACCCGAGGGCACTCCATGCTGGGTGGACGCCATGTTCGCCGACATCGAGGGCGCCAAGAGCTTCTACGGTGACGTACTCGGCTGGACGTTCGGCGAGAGTGCGTCGGAGTTCGGCGACTACACGCAGGCGTACGCGGACGGAAAGGCCGCGGCGGCCGTCGCCCCGCCGATGCCGGGCGCGGAGGGCCACTCGGCGTGGTGCCTGTACCTCGCGTCGCCGGACGCGGCGGCCACCGCGGAGAAGGTCCGCGCGAACGGCGGCGAGGTACTGATGGAGCCGATGCGGGTCGACGACTTCGGCACGATGGCCCTGGCCCGCGACCCCGGTGGAGCCGTCTTCGGCATCTGGCAGGCCGGCGGCCACGAGGGGTTCGAGACGGAGATGGGCGCGCCCGGCGGGTACTGCTGGGGCGAGGTCCACACCCGGGACCCGAAGAAGGCGGACGCGTTCTACCCCTCGGTCTTCCCCTACACCGTGCGCAAGTTCGACGACGAGTCGATGGACTTCTCCCTGTTCGACGTCCGGGGGGAGACGGTCCTGGGCCGCATGGCGATGGGCGACGACTTCCCGCCGGAGGTACCCGCGTACCTGAACGTCTACTTCGCCGTGCCCGACTGCGACGCGGCCGTGGCGAAGGCGACCGAGCGGGGCGGGGCGCTGCGGTACGGGCCGACGGACAGCCCGTTCGGCCGGTTCGCGACGCTCAGCGACCCGCAGGGCGCCTGGTTCACCGTGGTCGACGTGACCACCACCGAGGGCGAGATGCCCGCGACGAGCCCGGTGACCTGACCCGGGGCCGTCACACCGCACGGGCCGCGACCGGCGAACCGGCGCGGCCCGTACGCGCGCCCGGCGGGTCTCGGCGCGCACCCGGGCTCGCCCGTACACGCTCCCCACACCCCACCCGTACGTTCCTCCGTACGTTCCTCCGACACGCCTCGCACCTGCGATGGATCATCGTCCAGAGAATGGTGAATGCAAGCCCATATGGCCTAGCGTGTCGCACATGCAGTCCTACACAATCGGCCAGGCAGCACGACTTCTCGGGGTCAGCCCCGACACCGCACGCCGCTGGGCGGACGCCGGCCGGGTCGCGACCCATCGCGACGAGGCCGGCCGCCGTCTGATCGACGGCCGCGCGCTGGCCGCCTTCTCGATCGAGGTCGGCCAGGGCACGGGCGGCGAGGACGAGGCCGTGTACACCTCGGCCCGCAACGCGTTCCCGGGCATCGTCACCGCCGTGAAGCTCGGCGACGTCGCGGCCCAGGTCGAGATCCAGGCCGGTCCGCACCGGCTCGTCTCGCTCCTGACCCGGGAGGCGGTGGAGGAGCTGGGTCTTGAGGTCGGCATGCGGGCGACCGCCCGGGTGAAGTCGACCAGTGTGCACATCGACCGCGTCTGAGACCGGCCGACGACGAGAATCCAAGGAGCCCGACCCTCATGTCCCCGCTGATCGACCACCGCCGTGTGGTCAACCCCCGGCGCGCGGCCGCCGCCGTCCTGACCACCGCCCTCCTGATCCCGCTCGCCGCCTGCGGCGACGACGCCGGCCCGGCCAAGGGCGAGGGCAGCGGCTCGGCAGCCGCGACGGGCGCCCCGAAGGCCGACCTGACCGTGCTGGCCGCCTCCTCCCTGACGGACGTCTTCAAGGCGGCGGGGGCCGTGTACGAGAAGGAGAACCCGGGAACGAAGGTGACGTTCTCCTTCGCCGGCTCCCAGGAACTGGCCGCCCAGGTCAAGCAGGGCGCCCCCGCCGACGCGCTGGTCACCGCCGACACGAAGACGATGGACGGCCTCTCCGGCGACACCGGGAAACCGACCGTCATCGCCAGGAACCGCCTGGTCATCGCCGTCGGCGAGGGCAACCCGGAGAAGGTCGAAAGCCTGGAGGACCTCGCCGACCCCAGGCTGAAGGTCGTCCTGGCCGCCCCCGAAGTGCCGGTGGGCCGCTACAGCGCGCAGATCCTCGACGCGCAGAGGATCGAGGTGAAGCCGGTCTCCCAGGAGCCCAACGTGCGCGCGGTCCTGTCCAAGGTCTCGCTCGGCGAGGCCGACGCCGGGCTCGTCTACAGGACCGACGCCGCGACCGCCACCGACAAGGTCGACGCGATCGACATCCCGGACGCGCGGAACGCCATCGCCTCCTACCCGGCCGCCACGCTGAAGACGTCGCGGCACGGCGAGGCCGCCGCCGCGTTCGTCGCCTGGCTCTCCACGCCCGCCGCGCAGAAGATCCTCCGGGGCGCGGGCTTCCAGCAGCCGTAACCGCCCCACGCCCCGGCAGGTCCCGTACCGCCCGGCAGACCGTCCCGTCCGACGGGCCTGCCGGGCACCGCACCGTCTCCGAGCCCCACGAGGTCGCCCGATGAAACGTCCCGGCCGCCGCCGTACCGCAGGGGCCCGCGCACCCCTGCTGCTGACGGTGCCCGCCCTGCTGGCCGTGGCGTTCCTGATGCTGCCGCTCGCCGGGATCCTGGTCCGCACCTCCTGGGGCGAGCTCGGCGCCCACCTCACCGCCGAGGCCACCACCGAGGCGCTGCGGCTCTCGCTGGTGGTCTCCCTGTGGGCGCTCGGGCTCTCCCTGCTGCTCGGGGTGCCGCTGGCCTGGTTGCTGGCCCGGGTGCCGTTCCCCGGCAAGGCGTTCGTCCGCTCGCTGGTGCTGCTGCCGATGGTCCTGCCCCCCACGGTCGGCGGCGTCGCCCTCCTGCTGGCGTTCGGGCGGCGCGGGCTGCTCGGCCCCTGGCTGGAGGACACCTTCGGCGTCACGCTCCCGTTCCACACCTCGGGTGCCGTGCTGGCGGCGACGTTCGTCGCGATGCCGTTCCTGGTCATCTCGCTGGAGGGCGCGCTCGGCGGGCTGCGCCCCCGGTACGAGGAGACCGCGGCCTCCCTGGGGGCCTCACCGGTCCGGGTGTTCCTCACCGTGACGCTGCCGATGGTCGCCCCCGGGCTGATCGCCGGAGCCGCCCTGACCTGGGCGCGGGCGCTCGGCGAGTTCGGCGCGACCATCACCTTCGCCGGGAACCTCCCCGGCACCACGCAGACCCTGCCGCTCCAGGTCTACCTGCTGCTCCAGGACTCCCCGGAAGCCGCCACGTCGGTCTCCCTGCTGCTGCTGGCCATCGCGATGATCGTGCTCATCGCGCTGCGCGGCCGGTGGACCGGGACCCCGGGCGACCACCGGAACCCCGCGAGCCGGGCGGCGGCGGCCCGCCCGGAGGAACCGGCGGCCACGGCCCCGGGCCCGCTCCCCGGGCCCGCCGCCGACCCGCTGCCGAAGACCGAGCCGGAGCCCTGGCCGCTGCACGCCGACGTCACCGGCTTCACGCACCTCACGCTGGACGCCCCGGGTGGCACCACCATCGCGGTGGTCGGCCCCAACGGCGCGGGCAAGACGACGCTCCTGCGGGCCCTCCTCGGCCTCACGCCCCGCGCGCACGCCACCCTGCGCCTCGGCGACAGCGACGTCACCGCACTCCCCCCGCACCGCCGGGACGTCGCCTGGGTCCCCCAGGACGGGGCGCTCTTCCCGCACCTGAGCGCCCTGGCCAACACGGCGTACGGGCTCCGCGCCCACGGCGTCCCCCGCGCCGCGGCCCGGCGCGAGGCCCAGGGCTGGCTGGACCGCCTCGGGGTGGGCCACCTCGCCCACCGGAAGCCCGCCCAGCTCTCCGGCGGCCAGGCCCAGCGGGTCGCCCTGGCCCGCGCGCTGGCGGCCCGCCCCCGCCTCCTGCTGCTGGACGAACCGCTCGCCGCCCTCGACCAGACCACCCGGGCCCGGGTCCGGCACACCCTGCGCGGCCATCTCGCGGACTTCGGCGGGGTCTGCCTGATCGTCACCCACGACCCGGTCGAGGCGGTCTCGCTGGCCGACCGGGTCCTGGTGCTGGAGGACGGCCGGGTCCTCCAGGACGAGCCGCCCACCGAGGTCACCCGGCACCCTCGCTCGCCCTGGGTGGCCCGGATGCTGGGCCGCAACGCCTGGCCCGGCACCGCCACCGCCGACGGCCTGGCCCTGGAGGGCGGCGGACACCTCGTGGTCGCCGAACCCCTCCCGGCGGGCACGGACGCCCTCGCGGTCATCGCGCCGGAAGCCGTCTCCGTACACCGGGAGAGGCCCACCGGCTCCCCCCGCAACGTCTGGCCCGGCACCGTCCGTGAGATCACCTCGGGCGGCAGCCGACTGCGGCTGCTGATCACCTCGGCCGAGGCCCCGGACCTGGTCGCGGAGATCACCCCGGGGGCCGCCGCCGAGCTGGGCATCGCCGACGGGAGCACCGTCTGGACCAGCGTGAAGGCCACCGAGGCGACGGTCGTCCCGCTGTAGAAGCCCGCTGGAGAAGGAGACCGGCAGACCCCGTACGGGAACCAGAACCGCGCCGTACACGTACTCCAGTACGACACCACACAGAGACGGGAACCCATGGCACTGTTCGGCAACGCCCACACGATCGACCCGGCCACCGCCCAGCAGGACTACGCACGGCTGCTGGGGCACGGCGAGCAGATCCACGCCGCGTACCTCCTGATCCGCGACAGCATCCTGTTCACGGACCGGCGGCTGATCCTCGTCGACAAGCAAGGCATCACCGGCAAGAAGGTGGAGTACCGCTCCGTCCCGTACCGCAGCATCACGCAGTTCTCCGTGGAGACGGCCGGGACGTTCGACCTCGACGCCGAGCTGAGCATCTGGGTCACGGGCAACCCGGTGCCGCTCCAGAAGACGTTCACCAAGGGCGTCGACATCTACGAGGTCCAGGCGATACTCGCGCAGTTCGTCTCCCGGTAGCCTCGCACCCCACACCCCGCGGGGCTCAGACATACGGGCGCAGCCGGGCCGAAGCCGAGTGTCCGGGGGCGGCGGCGCGCAGCTTCGCGGCGCGCTCCCGCAGTTCGGGCAGCAGCCCGTAGAGCGCGTCGCCGGGGCAGCGGGTCTCGAAGCTGTCGCGGTGCCCGGAGATGACGTGCAGCCGGGCCACCTGGCCCTCGTCGAAGCGGCTCTCGTCGTTCGTCGAGACCAGGTCGACCCTGCCCAGCGGATCCGCACCGGGCCGCAGTTTCCAGGCGGCCAGCTTCACCAGCGCGTCCATCATCGGCTTCGGGACCTCGGCCCCCGCGCCGAAGTCGCCGATCGCCGCGATGCCGACCGTGTCGGTGTTGAACCCCTTGGTGTGGGCGCCGAGCACCGAGCGGCCGACCCCGCCGGCGCGGCCCTCGTAGATGGTGCCGCAGCGGTCGACGAGGAAGTTGTAGCCGATGTCGTCCCAGCCGTCCTGCCGGACGTGGTCGCCCTGGACGCCCCGGATCAGGCCGGGGGCGTCCGCGCAGTCGTAGTCGTTGGGGCTGCCGGTGTGGTGGACGAACACCGCCCGCGCCGCACCCGTGTAGTGCGGCCCCTCCCGGACCAGCTCCTCGTCCGCGTGCCATTCCCGGCGGCTGACGACGGCCGGCTGCGGCAGTCCGCGCGGCGGGCGGGGCCCGGAGGCCAGCTCGGGCCCCGGCGCGCGGAACGCCGGGCCGTCCCCGAACACCAGGAGGGCCAGGGGCAGGACCAGAGCGCCCAGGACGATTCGGCGGGACCACATGCACTCCACCCTGCGGTCCGGCCTCCGGCTTCGCAGAGGAGCGGGCCGTTCGGGTGACAGGTCACCGGTGGGGGCGCTTCATCCGGAACGAGGCCTCACCAGGCCTCACAGGCCTCACAGGCCTCACCATGCCTCACCGGTCTCCGCCGTCCGGCCCGGCACGGCCCTGCCCCCGTCGCCCTTCTCCCGGCGCAGCAGCCGGAACGCCAGCAGCGGGAACACCAGCACCGACACCATCGCGGCGGCGACCAGGGCGGCGGCCTCGCCCGCCCCGATCACCTTCTCGTCCAGGCCGATCGCGGTGATCGCGACCACCAGCGGCAGACAGGTGGACGCGAACAGCCCGAGCGCGGACCGCGAGGGGCGCCCCGCCAGGTCGCGCGGGGCCAGCAGATACGCCGGAACCCCGCGCACCAGCAGGAACAGCAGCAGGAAGACCGGCAGGAGCAGCAGCGGGCGCCCGCCGTCCAGGAGCGCCGCGAGGTCGAAGTCGATGCCCGTGACGATGTAGAAGAACGGCACGAGGAAGCCGAAACCGATCGCCTCGATCCGCTCCAGGATCTCCCCGCTGCGCCCGGGCACCGCCCCCTGGAGGACGAGCCGGGTCAGCATCCCGGCGGCGAACGCGCCGAGCAGGGTGTCCAGGCCGAAGACGTGGGCGAGACCCAGCATCCCGGCGAGCAGCAGCATCACGAAGCGGACCGCGAACTGGCCGCTGGAGTGCAGGGTCACGGCGATGAGCCGGGCGAACCACGGCGGCCGGGGCCGCATCGCCCAGAACACCGCCCCCGCCGTGACGACCGCGAAGACGGCCAGCACCGCGCCCGCCGCACCCGGGCTCCGGCCGCTGAACAGCAGGGCCATCGCGATGATCGGACCGAACTCCCCGACCGACCCGAACGCCATCACCACCGACCCGAACCGTCCCTCGAGCCGCCCCGAGTCCCGCAGGATCGGCAGCACCGCGCCCAGCGCCGTACTGGTCAGCGCGGTGCCGATGACCAGGCTCTTCGCCAGGTCCGCCCCGCTGAGCAGCAGTGCGACGCCGAGGCCCGCGGCGAACGAGAGCACCCACGCCCCGCCGGCCCGGCGCAGGGTGGAGCCGCGGACCTCGGCGAACCGGATCTCGTAACCCGCGAGGAAGATCAGCATCGAGAGTCCGAGGTCGGCCAGGGTGTCGATGACCTGATCGTGGTGGGCCCAGCCGAGCACGTCCGGCCCGGCCAGGACACCGAGCACGATCTCGAAGATGACGACGGGGACCGGCAGCCACCTCCCGGTCGCGTAACCGAGCAGCGGGGCGAGAACCGCCAGGGCCATGATCAGGACGAGGGTCCCGGGGTGCTCCATCGCTCGTGTATAGCAAGGAACACCCCGGAATCAGCCGCTATGACACTCTTCGTCCCCGCTCTGCTCCCCCGCGACCCGGGGCGGGCGCCTCCCCAGGACACCGGTTCAGTTCGGGCAGTGGACGTCCCGGGCCGGCCGCTTCCCGGTCACCAGGAAGTCGCTGACCGCCCGGTCGCCGCAGGCGTTGCCGTTGCCCAGGTACATCCCGTGCCCGCCCTGTCCGACGGTGACCATCCTGGCCCGCTCGCCGAGCGCCGCCCGCATCTTCAGGGCCCCGGCCAAGGGCGTGGCCGGGTCGCGCAGGCTCTGGATCATCAGGACGTTCGAGGGGCCCTCGTCGGTGATCCGGGTGGGCCGCGGCTCCTCGTCGTGCTTCCAGTAGGCGCACGGAGTGACGTTCCTGGGCATCCCGGCCGTCAGCGGATGGCGCACCCGGTCGGCGGCGACCCGGCGGGCGTACCCGGAGTCCGGCCCCGGCCAGCGCACGTCGTTGCAGATCACCGCCATCGTCAGCGCCGCGTCCTCGTCCGGCATCGCGCCCGCGAGCTCCGGCGGCAGCACGGGACGGGCCTCCGGGGCCTGCGCCGACCGGATCAGCCGGGCCAGCGGGGCGAACGCCGCATCGCTGTACAGGGCGTTCTGGAGGGCCTGCCGCAGCCGGTTCCCGGTCAGCGGGACGCCGGGGGTCTCCGACTCCTTCGGGTCACGGTCCAGCTTTCGGGCCAGGGCGACGAACAGCGGCTCCACGTCCTCGGCGCGCCCGGCCAGCCGGAGCCCCTCGGCCTCCCGGGCCGGGTCCGCCGCCCACGCCGCGAAGTCGGGGAAACGCACGGCAACGGCCGGAGCCATGTTGGACAGCCAGCCGTACGCCACCCGCGCCGGGTCCGGGTCGCCGATGCTGTCCAGAACCAGCCGGTCGACACGGAGCGGGTGCTCCTGCGCGTACACGGCGCCGACGTAACTGCCGTACGAGGAGCCCCAGACGGACACCTTCCGCTCGCCCAGGGCGGCGCGCAGCCGGTCGATGTCGCGGACCTCGTTCCGCGTGGTGAAGGACCGCAGTTCCGGGCCGCCGTTGCGGGCGCAGGCCGCCGCGGAGCGGCGGGCGCGTTCTTCGTTCTCCGCGATCGAGCCGTCCGCAGCGGGCCAGGAGCGCAGCGTCACCAGGTGCCGGTCCGCCTCCGGGATCCCGCAGCCCACCCGGGTGGACCGGCCGACCCCGCGCGGGTCCAGGCTGATCAGGTCGTACGCCCCCTCGGTCGCCGCCCGCAGCGCCTCGCCCTTCTGCGCGAGGCGCTGGACCCCCGAGGAGCCGGGGCCGCCGGGGATCACCATCAGCGCCCCGCGCCGGGCCTCGGGCCGGTCGGTGCGCAGCCGGGTGACCGCCACGTCGACGGTGCGCCCGCCGGGGGCGCGGTAGTCCAGGGGAACGCGGAGTGTCGCACACTGCTGCCCGTCGGGGACGGTCGTCCCCGGAATCGGGCCGCAGGCCCCCCAGCTGAGCGGGGGCGTGGCGGGGCCCACCGGGCGACTGTGCGCCACGGGCGCTCCGACGGCGGTCAGCGTGCCGGCCGCGGCGGCGGCGGAGACGGTGAGGAGTAAGGCCTTTCGGGTCCAAGTGGTCATGAGACAAGCTTTGTTGAGCCGGGACGCCATGCCCATACGGGAGCCCGGTGGACCGAGGTGGGGACACCCCCAGTACCACCCCAGGACCACCCCCCGGACAGCCCCCCGAGCAGCCCCCGGACAGCCCCCGGACAGCCCCCGAGCAGCCCCCGAGCAGCCCCTGAACCGAACCCTGCCGCACCTGGTCACCGTGGGCAGCGCGCGGCCGTCCGAGCGGGGCGATCGAAAGTGACGCACACCACAGGGGCCGGAGGGAACGCCTCCGCGTTCTAGGGTGTCAGGATGTCTTCCCCCCTCACCTCCGAGCAGCCGCGCCCCACCGCCGCTGCCGGCGCCCCGGCGACCGGAACGCCACCGCCCGACGGCGGCCGCGACCACTTCTTCGACAACGCGAAGTACCTGGCAATCGTCCTGGTGGCGGTCGGGCACGCGTGGGAGCCCCTGCCCCCCGGCCGCCTCGTGGAAGCGGCGTACACCTTCGTCTACACGTTCCACATGCCGGTGTTCATCCTGATAGCGGGCTATTTCTCACGGAACTTCGAACTGCGGCCGAACCGGGTGTGGAAACTGGTCACCGGCCTGCTGGTGCCCTACGTCCTGCTCGAAATCCTCTACACGATCTTCCACCGGGCCACCCGCGACCCGGAGTTCGCCCTCTCGCTGCTGGAGCCCTACTGGCTGCTGTGGTTCCTGCCCGCCCTGTTCCTCTGGCGGCTGTCCACCCCGCTCTGGCAGACCGTGCGCTTCCCCGTGCTGGTCTCCCTCGCCATCGCCGCCCTGGCGACGGTGTCACCGGCCGCCGACGGGAGCCTCCAGATCCAGCGCATCCTGCAGTTCCTGCCGTTCTACGTACTCGGCCTGCGGCTGCGCCCGGAGCACTTCACGGCTCTCCGCTCCACCTGGGTGCGGGTCGCCTCGGTGCCGGTGTTCGTGGCCGGGATGCTGCTGGCGTACTGGCTGGTACCCCGGACGTCGACCTCGTGGTTCTTCCGGAAGAACAGCACCGAGGAGCTCAGCGTCTCCGAGTGGACGGGCCCGACCACCACGCTCCTGCTGTTCGTAGCCGCGATCGTGCTGGGCGCGTGCTTCCTCGCCTGGGTGCCCAAGGGCCGCGGCTGGATGACCACGCTCGGCACCTGCACGCTGTACGGGTACCTGCTCCACGGCTTCGTCGTCCGGGGCCTGCGGTACGGCGGCTTCTACGACGACCCGTTCTTCGACACCACGATGGGCACGGTCGCCGTCACCCTGGGCGCGGTCGTCATCATGACCCTGCTCTGCACGCCCCCGGTCCGGTGGCTGCTGCGTCCGCTGCTGGAGCCGCGCATGGAGTGGGCCCGGCAGAAACCACCGGCCGCCCGCACGTCATGAGACGCCGAACGGCCGGGAGCGGGGGGGAGGTTCCGGGGGAGGTTCAGTCCACGATGACGTTGTCGCCGAGGACCGCGACGTGCTCCAGCACGTCCTCCAGCGGATCGTCGATCTGGCCCGTCGAGATCAGGGCCACCTGCGGGCCGTTGTGAGCGTTGGTGTGTGTCTCGTCGGCGTACGCGGCGGAGACGGGCAGCATGAACGCCACCACGGTCACACCCAACACCGTCAGCTTCCTCATCATGGCGGCGATCATCGCACGCCCCGCGACACCCGAAGTCGGCGTCGCGGGGCGGGAGAACAGGTCTCAGACCCCGTCGGCCCGGGGTGCGGACACCGCTTCGGGAGCCTCGCTCCGCGCCTCGGCCGGAGTCCCCAGGAGCGCGGAGGCCGTCTCCAGCGGGGTACGGGCGGGGGCCGGGGCCGGCACGGCCGACTCGGCGGTGCGGCAGGTGAAGCCGAGCTTGGACAGCGCCCGGACCACCTCGGCGGAGCTGAAGTCCCGGCGGTCCTGGCGGGTGATGACCTCACCCACCTGCTTGACGGGGTAGACCCGGCGGCTGATGACCACCGCGTCGCCGGTGACGGGTTCGGGCTTGATGCCCTTCATCGAGTCCTCCACCTCGTTCTTGAACAGATCGAAGGGGAAGCGGGCGATGACACAGCGCATGGTTCCTCAACAGGGGTCGAGTGCACGGGGGACGTGTCGAGTGCACGGAGGGGACGTAAGGGAGCCCGGGCGGGGGGCCCGGTGCACGCGCCGGCGGGGGGAGCGCCGGGCGTGCGGGGCGGCCGGCGGCGAGCCGCCGGCCGCACGGATCACGCGGCGCGGTTGTTCCGGCGCTGCGTGGCGGCCGCACGGGCCTCGGGCGTCGGCACGCCGGGACGACGGCCCCGGGCCGGAGCGCCGCTGCCGCCGCGCTTGGTGCCGCGGCCCATGAACGCGCCGCCGCGGCTGCTGCCGCGCTCCTTGGCCGGGGCGGAGATGACGACCGGGACGCCCGAGGGCGCCTGCGCACCGGTGATCCGGCTCAGCTCGGCCTCGCCGGAGCGGACCTGGGCGATCTGCGGGGTGATCCCGGCGTCCGCCATCAACCGGGTCATCTCGCGGCGCTGGTTCGGCAGCACCAGCGTGACGACGCTGCCGGACTCCCCGGCACGGGCGGTACGGCCGCCGCGGTGCAGGTAGTCCTTGTGGTCGCTCGGCGGGTCCACGTTGACGACCAGGTCGAGGTTGTCGACGTGGATGCCGCGCGCCGCGACGTTGGTGGCGACCAGCACCGTGACGTGCCCCGTCTTGAAGCGCTCCAGGGTGCGGGTGCGCTGCGGCTGGGACTTGCCCCCGTGCAGTGCGGCAGCCCGGACCCCGCTGTGCAGCAGGTGGTCGGTGAGCTTGTCCACCGCGTGCTTGGTGTCCAGGAACATGATCACGCGGCCGTCGCGGGCCGCGATCTCGGTCGTGGTGGCGTACTTGTCCGTGCCCTGGACGTACAGGACGTGGTGCTCCATCGTCGTGACGGCGCCCGCCGCCGGGTCGACGGAGTGCACGACCGGGTCCTTCAGGTACGTCCGCACCAGCAGGTCGACGTTGCGGTCCAGGGTGGCCGAGAAGAGCATCCGCTGCCCGTCCGGGTTCACCTGGTCGAGCAACTCGGTGACCTGCGGCATGAAGCCCATGTCGGCCATCTGGTCGGCCTCGTCGAGGACGGTGATGGTCACCCGGTCCAGCCGGCAGTCGCCGCGCTCGATCAGGTCCTTGAGGCGGCCCGGCGTCGCGACGACGACCTCGGAGCCACCGCGCAGCGCGCTGGCCTGGCGGCCGATGGACATACCGCCGACCACGGTGGCGATGCGCAGCTTCAGCGACCGGGCGTACGGGGTGAGCGCGTCGGTGACCTGCTGGGCCAGCTCCCGGGTGGGGACGAGGACCAGGGCGAGCGGGCGCTTGGCGTCGGCGCGGCGGCCGGCGGTGCGGGCCAGCAGCGCGAGGCCGAAGGCGAGCGTCTTGCCCGAGCCGGTGCGGCCGCGGCCCAGGACGTCCCGGCCGGCCAGCGAGTTCGGCAGGGTGGCCGCCTGGATCGGGAAGGGCACGGTCATACCCTCGGCGACCAGCGCCGCCTTCAGCGGTGCGGGCATCTCCAGCTCGCCGAAGGTCTCGGCGGCGGGGAGGGCCGGGGTGACGGTCACCGGCAGGGCGAACTCGCCCTTGAGGCCGGAGGCGGAGCGGCGGCCGTAGCCACCGGACCGGCCGGAGCCGCCGGAACCGCCGGAGCGCTTGGGTCCGCCGCCGAAGCCCGCGGCACGGCGCTCGCCGCCGCCACCACCGGAGTAGCGGGGGGCACCGCCGCCGGAGCGGGTGCGGGAGAATCGGTCGTTCGAGCGGGGCGTGCGTTCGCGGTTCATCTAGAACCTTTCCTCGATGGGGCACGTATCGAGGGATTCTTTTTCGGGAAGCGACCGTGAACGGCACCCAGAATCGCAAGAACGAGCCGATGAAATGACAAAAGAAAACGAAGCCCGGCCGCCGGGAAACAGTGCACCGGACGCGGCTTCGTCGGGGGGCGCGCAGAGCGGGCCCCGGAAACGACAACGAGCCGGGGCCCGCACCCCAAGGTGCGGGCCCCAGCTGCGCAGTACTACCTGAGTGATCAGGCGGGGGTGATGTTCTCGGCCTGCGGGCCCTTCTGGCCCTGCGTGACGTCGAAGTTCACCTTCTGGCCCTCCTGCAGCTCACGGAAGCCGGAGGCGGCGATGTTGCTGTAGTGAGCGAAGACGTCGGCGCCGCCGCCGTCCTGCTCGATGAAGCCGAAGCCCTTTTCCGCGTTGAACCACTTCACGGTGCCAGTAGCCATGTCATATCTCCTTTAGGGGCAGAGCCCGCGGGCCCACACTGTGCGGACCCCACGTCGCCGCGATGATTACCCCGTCCGGAAGAACACCGGAAATACAAAAGTGTGCTCGCCGACATCCGACCGGCAAGAACACTTGAAGTTTTTGGGAACCACAACTGCAACTGAGATCAACACTAGCACGGTGGGGCCGGGAGAGGTGGGTGCCTAATATCACCGGCCGTGTCGGAACAGACCGGGAAGAGAAAAGCCTCATCGCGCATTGCGCGAAATTCTGTGCTGACGAATGCAGATATCTCCCCGGGGTCGCGCGAGAACCCGCGCGGGCCGCGGCGCGGCGCCCGTCAGCTCCCGTCCACGCCCGTCAACGCCCGTCAGTGGTCGGCCGGGCCACCGGAGCGGGCGGACCGGCCGCGCAGCTGCTCGTTGAGGCGCAGCGCCTCCTCCAGCTGGTCCTCCAGGATGACGATGCGGCAGGCGGCCTCGATGGGCGTGCCGGCGTCGACCAGGTCGCGGGCGCGGGCGGCGATGCGCAACTGGTAGCGGGAGTAACGGCGGTGACCGCCCTCGGACCGCAGCGGGGTGATCAGCCGGGCTTCGCCGATCGCCCGGAGGAACCCCGGCGTCGCGCCGATCATCTCCGCGGCTCGCCCCATCGTGTAGGCGGGGTAATCGTCGTCGTCGAGCCGGTCGGTGGCGTGCGAGGGGGTCTCCGGGGGCATCTGCACCTCTTCCGTCACGCGCGACCGGAGGAGCCGGGCGGCGCCCGCCTGCGGGGTGCGCCTCTGCTGCGTACACCTGTTTCACGTGACTGCACAAGAAACCCTAATCGCCGGGCAAGGTCATGTCTATCGCGGCCGTAACAGATTTGGGCCATCGGGAAGGACGCGGCGGACACACCCCCCTGGATCACTGATCGACCGGTCAGTTGTCGCCGGGAGGACCGTGGGGCCATAATGCACGCGTAGCCCTTCACGCATCCCCCGTCGTGAAGGGCTACACCCCTGTCCGGAGCACGCTCCGGGCACCGCGGGGCACAGGATCACTCACGGGCAAGGGACTCCCCTCGTGGTCCCCTGCCCGTGTTTTTTCGAGTTAACAGTGACGTAGAGTGTTTGCGCAAGCTCAGTTCCGACTCCGAGGTGATCGTGGAGGGCCGGATGGCCATGGACGACGGCGACGAACGCGGTCCGGAACCCGTCGAACCCTCCGGTCCGGAACCCGTCGAACCCCCCGGTCCGGACGAGCTTCCCCGCCTCGGCTCGCTGCGGGAAAAAGTCGAGTACATGGTCGAGAAGACCTTCCCCGGCCAGAAGATCTCGGGCCGGGTCTTCGCCGAGCTGGTCCGCGACCGCGGCGGCTCGCTGTCGCACAGCTACTTCTCCAACATCCTGGCCGGCAAGGTCACCCAGCCCTCCGAGGACATCCTCAAAGCCCTCGGCCTGGGGTTCGGCGTGGACTGGCGCTTCTTCAAGGAGGAGTCCGAGGTCGTCGACGACGTCGTCGCCGGACTCCAGTTCCTGGCCAAGCGGCGCACCGGGGAGATCAGCGGCCTGGCGGGCCGGGGCCTGGACGACGACGGGCTCCCGCCGGAACTGCTGCGGTTCGCCCTGTCCCTGCTGGAGGACGCGGCCCGGGAGAAGGACGGGCCGGAGAAAGACGGGCCGGAGAGGGACGGGCCGGAGAGGGAAAGCGGCGGCAACGATTCCGCCGCGAACCACCGCCCGGCGGGTCCGGCAGCGTAGCGTCTTGGTCATGTCCCTGCGGAAACTGCGGAAAGAGTGCGAGGCCGGGCTCGCCGACCTGCCCATCCCGGTTCCCTTCACGCTGGACCAGCTCGTCGCCAACATGGAGGAGGCGAGCGGGCGCACGATCCGGCTGCACGAGATGCCGGACCGCCTCGCCCGTGTCAACGCCGCCTGCGGACTGCGCCTGAAGGCGGGCGGCACCAGCCTCGTCCTCTACCGCCGCCGGCCGACCGCCTACCAGACCCAGCACGTGATCCTGCACGAGCTGTGCCACGAGTGGTTCGACCACGGGACGACGCTCGACGCGGAACAGCTCCGCACCCTCCTCCCGGTCTTCGACACCTCGCTGATCGCCCGGATGATCTCCCCGGCCGCCGCCGCGTCCTTCGCCTCCGGCGGCGGCACCGTCCAGGCCCGCGCGCAGTACGCGACCCATGACGAACGCATGGCCGAATTCGGTGCCTCCCTGATCCCCCGGATGGCGCGCGATCTCACCACCGATGACATGGTGGGGCGGCTGGACAACTCCCTGTCCCGCCCGGTGGCCCACCGACGGCGCGGCCTCTTCCCCGGAAGACGGTCCGGCGACGCCTGACACGTGCCACCGGCCCACCCGCGGGCCCCCCGCCCCGCGCTCCCGACCCGAGGACGAACACCGCCGTGACCCCCCTCGATCTCGCCGGCTACCTGATAGCCGGCCTGATGACGGCCGTTGCCCTGTGGCGTATGCCCGCTGCCCTCTGGGGCGACGAGGAGGACCGCAGACGCCGGGCACTGTGGGGCTGCTACGCAGGATTCGCCATCGCCCTGTGGACGAAGACCGAGGCGGTGCGCATCGGCCTCAACAACAGCGCCGTCACCGACCTCGCCGTCCTCATCAAGCACTACACCGCCACCGTGGCAATTCTGGCCATCCTCAGCTACATCGTGGCCATCTACGGCAGCTACCCCGAAGCGGGCGCGGTCCCCCGCCACGTACGGTTCGCGCGGCTCGTCCAGAAGCTGGCGGCCAAGGCCTCCGTCGCCACGCTGATCCTGCTGACCGTCCTCTTCTTCACCGTCGTCGACCGCTCCGAGCCCTCGGACCGCTTCGTCTCCGACCACGCCGGGGAGTGGGGCGCCACGCTCTACATGAGCGTCTTCTACCTCTACCTCGGGGCCGCGTCCGCCGTGTGCGCCTTCCAGTGGGCGCTGGCCACCCTCGACACCCGGCGCCGCCATCTGCGCATCGGGCTCGGGATGATGACGTTCGCGATGTTCATCGGCGTCGGCTACACCGTCAGCCGCACCCTCTTCCTGTGGATCAGTGTGGTGGACGAGCCGAGCGAGGCGTTCGCCCTGCGGTTCGACCAGGTCACCGAGGCCGCGCAGCTGGTGCTGTTCGCCTTCTTCGCCCTCGGCGCGTCCGTCCCCGCCCTCGCGGCCGGCGCCCGCCGGGCCCGGCTCTGGCGGGCCCAGGTCCGGCTGCACGCCCTCTGGTACGAGCTGATGGCCGCGTTCCCGGACCAGCCGTTCGACCCGCCCGCCCCGCTGGCCCGCGAGCTGACCCGGTTCAACGTCCCGGCCGACCTGCGGGTGGACCGCTGGGCCGCCGACATCGCGGACGCCTCCGAGAAACTGCGCCACTATGTGCCCGACGGGCTGCTCGCCGCCGCCGAAGGGGCAGCCGCCCGCGACACGGACGACCTGCGCCGGGCCGAGCCCCTCACGGACGCCTACTGGATCCGGGCCGCCCTGCTCGCGAAGGACTCCGGCGCGCCCGCCGGGGCAGCCGCGACGGTCGCCGCCCAGCACGCGGCGGACCAGGACGGCGAGGTGGCCCGGCTGGTCCGGGTCGCCGCCGCGTACCGGACGGTCGACGAGGAGCGCGCCCGCGCCGTCCTCGCGGCCGCGACGGCCGAAACCACCCGCACGACGGAGACGAGCGCATGACCGGCACCACGACCGGCGAGGGGATCCCCACCGCCTCCGCCCGCACGGCCTCCGTGGCGCGCACCGTCACCGACGCCCTCCAGCCCCGCAACGTCCTGCTGGCGGGCATGCTCGGTATCGGCCTGGCGGCGGCGGGCGACTGGACAGGACTTCTCTGGGGCTTCCTCGGGGCACTCTGCGCCGGACTGATACCGGCGGGGTACATCGAGTGGGAGCGCGGGCGCGGCACCTGGGGCGACCGCCATGTGGTGGACCGCACCAAGCGGGCGCCGATCTTCTTCGTGATCCTGGGCTCGATCGGCGCCGGCTCGGTGGTGATGGTGCTGGGCAACGCGCCCACCGGCATCCTCGTCGCGATGCTCGCGCTCTGGGTGATGACGATCGGGCTGCTGGCCGTCAACACCGTGTGGAAGATCTCGGTCGACTCGGCGGTGGCCTCGGCGGCCGTCTCCCTCCTCGCCGTCGTGCACTCCCCCTGGTGGATCGCCGCGTACGCGGTGACGACGGCGGTCTGCTGGTCCCGGGTCGCCCTCGGCTATCACACCGGCGCCCAGACCGTGGCGGGCGCGGGCCTGGGCGCGGCGACGACCGTGGCGTACGTGTTCGTCTGAGTCCGAAAGTCCGAAGGCGCCCGGGCCGGCGTCACCCGGTCAGCGCGCGGCGCACTGCCCGGCTCGCGGTCCGCGCACCTCGCCCGCGCGCCCCGTGTCGTCCACGCCCGGCCGGCCGGTTGGCGGAGCACACCAGCGGGCCGGTGACCGTGTCGGCGGCGAACAGCACGCCGCCGGTGTTGCCGGTGAGCACGACGGGGCCGACGACCGTGTTCGCGGTGCAGGGACGATCGCAAGGCGCGACGCCCCCCGCGCGGACGTGGGGTGAACGAGGAACGGCGCCGGGGTGCCATGGCGGGACGGCCCCGGCGCGGCGCCCGCGCGGGCCGTCCCGTTTGCGGGGGCGGCGGACACCCGGTTACGTGTACGGGGAGGGCTGCCCGCGAACGGGGCGGCCCGCAGGCTGGAGGTACCTCCGATGGCGAAGAACCGGTCCGCGCCCGCCAAGGGCCTGCGCGGCAGCAAGGCCGGGCTCGTGCTGAGCCTGGGCAGCAGCGCGCTCGCGGTCATCAGGGCGTCCAAGCAGGTCCGCCGGGCCAAGGGCTCGCACGACAAGCTGAACACCGCCGACGCGGTGGCCGGGCTGCTGCCGCTGATCACCTCGGCCGCCCTAGTACTGCGTCAACTGCGCGGCCGGCGCCGGGAGAACCCGGAAGCGGCCTGAGCACCGGACCGGCGTTCCGGGCCGAGCACCGACCCGAGCACCGACCCGACGCCAACTCATCCCGAAAGGCCGGAAACCGCCCTGTTCCGGGCCACCGAACAGCCACCCGCCGAGGTACGACTGTGCCGTGCTGAAACCTTTCGAGATCACCTCGGCCCGCGCCGAGGACATCGTGACGCTGGGCGAGTGGGCCCACGAGGAGAGCTGGAACCCGGGCCTGAACGACGGCGGGGTGTTCTTCGCGACCGACCCCGGCGGCTTCCTCTTCGGCCGGCTGGACGGCGAACCGGTCACCTCCGTCTCCGTCATCCGCTACGGCAGCGACCACGGCTTCCTGGGCTTCTACCTGACCCGCCCCCAGGTGCGCGGACAGGGTTACGGGCTGCGGACCTGGCAGACCGGCACGGCCCGGCTCGCCGGGCGCACCGTCGGGCTGGACGGGGTGCCCGCGCAACAGGACAACTACCGCCGCTCCGGCTTCCGTACCTGCTGGAGCAACACACGGTACGAGGGCACGCCCCCGCCTCCCAGGGACGTCGCGCCACCGCCGGGCACCGAACTGGTCGACGCCAGGAGCGTGCCGTTCGACCTGCTCGCCGCCTACGACCGCCGGTACTTCCCGACCGCGCGCGACACCTTCCTGGCCTCCTGGATCACCGCCCCGGGCCGCACGGCCCTCGCAGCGGTCCGGGACGGCGAGCTCCAGGGCCTCGCGGTGCTGCGGGCATGCCGCGCCGCGTCCCGGATCGGCCCCCTGTACGCCGCGTCCCCCGCGGTGGCGGCGGCCCTGGTCGGCGCGCTCGCGGCCACCGCCCCGGGCACCCCGGTCGCGATCGACGTGCCTGACGTCAATCCGGCGGCGGTGCGGCTGGCGGGGGAGCTGGGCCTGACCCCGTCGTTCGACACGGCGCGGATGTACAGCGGCCCGGAACCGGTCATCGACCGGACCGGCCTGTACGGCATCACGAGCCTCGAACTGGGCTGACCCGGTACACGCCGCGGCCTCGGGCAGCGGTCCGGGCCGGGCCGGTCCCGGTCAGGGAGCCGGGCCGGTCCCGGGCAGGGAGCCGGGCCGGTCCCGGTCAGGGAGCCGGTCCAGTCCCGGGCAAGGAGCAGGACCGGAGCCCGGGCAGGAAGCCGATTCACCCTCCGGGAGCAAACGGGTCCGGCCCCGAGCAGCAGCCCGGCCCGCCGCTCGGCCGCTCGTTACTCCGCGCTCGGCCGCTCGTCAGTCCGTAGGGGTCGGCCGCTCGTCACTCCGTAGGGGTCGGCCGCACCACCGGCGGGCCCTCGCGGATCCGGGAGGCCAGCACGGCGATGTCGTCCTCCGCGTCCTCGCCGAACCGGTCCAGCACCTGGTCCAGCAGGTCCTCCAGATGCCCGCCGCGCGGGAGGGTCAGCGAGGCCAGCCGCCCCACGGACACGTCAATGTCCTCGCCCCGGCGCTCCACCAGGCCGTCGGTGTACATGAACAGCACGGTCCCGGGGCCACAGGGCACGAACGTGGTCCGGTACCCGCCGAACCCGGTGCCGAGCGGCGGCCCCACCGGCACCGGCACGACCCGGGCCCCGGCGGGATCCGGGTCGATGAAGACCGGGGGCAGATGGCCCGCGCTGGCCACCTCGCACACTCCGCCGAACCGGTCGACGACGGCGAGCAGACAGGTCGCCGCCCGGTCCAGACCCGACCGCTCGACCATGCCGTCGAGCTGCTCCAGGATCTGGTGGGGGTGCAGGTCGTCCCCGGCCAGCAGTCGCAGCAGGGAGCGGTACTGGCTCATGGCGACGGCCGCCTCCACCCCGTGGCCCATCACGTCGCCCATCGCCTTGAGGTGCCGGCCGTCCTTGAGCGGCACGACGTCGAACCAGTCCCCGCCGACCAGGACGCCCTCGTCGGCGGGGAGGTAGCGGGTGGCGATCTCGACGTGCGGGTGGGGCCCCCAGGGCTCGGAGAGCAGAGAGCGCTGGAGTTCGCGGGCGATGCTGTGCTCGTGGTCGTAGCGGCGGGCGTGGTCGAGGTCGACGCCCGCCCGGACGGCGAGTTCGCGGGCGACGGCCACGTCCTGGTCGCTGAAGGCCGGCGAGCCGTCGGCCCGGACGAGGGTGAGCGCGCCGAGCGGCCGGCCGCGGGCGGTGAGCGGGACGACGAGCGCCTCGCGCAGCCCGAGCGCCCGGGAGGCGCTGATCCGGTCCGCGGTGACGACGCCGCGCCCGCTGCTGTGGTCCTCCCAGTCGTCGAGGACCGGCTCGTTCTCCGCCAGGCAGCGGGTCACCGCGGAGTCCGCCGGGAAGTCGACGTACTCCCCTGGGTGGCCGAACCGCTGCACCTGCTCGTCGAGTTCGCCGTCGCCCCGCACCGCGGCCCGCCGGAGCCGTACGACGCCGGGCTCCGGGCGGCGTACGGAGTGGCCCACCTCGGACGGGAACACGTCGACCGCCGCGGCGTCGGCGAAGTCGGGCACCACGAACGCGGTCAGCTCCCGGCAGGTGGTGTCCATGTCGAGCGTCGTGCCGATCCGGACGGCGGCGGTGCTGAGGAGGGCGACGTGACCGCGGGCCTTCTCCAGCTCCTCGCGCTGGCGGGTGAGGTCGGTGATCTCGACGACGATCGCCATCAGACCGCACGCCTCCCCGTCCACGTCCAGCCGGCTGTACGTGGCGCGCCAGAACCGCTGGTCCGCCCCGTCCGCCGCGTCCGCCGCCCAGGTCTGCCCGTGAAGCGTCTCCTCGCGGGGCTTTCCGTCGGCCAGGACCGCGCGCAGGGCGGAGGCCTGACCGCGCAGTCCGGGCAGCACCTGGGAGAACACCCGCCCGAGGTGGGAGCCGGCGGGGAGGCCGTTGAGCCGTTCGAGGGCCGGGTTGACGTAGGTGTAGCGGAGATCGTGGTCGAGGACCGCGACGGCGGCCGGGTTCCCGTCGAACAGGGCCGCGACGGTCCCCGGGTCAAAGGACGACGGCATCCCGTCGTCGCACGTGTCGGCCTGCAAGAGCATGCCTCCCGCCGTCGTCGGCTCCCGGGCCCCTGCTCCCGGCTCCCGGCTCCCGGTCCTCCATCGTCGGTCGCCCGCTGCCGTAGCGCATCCGCAGCGCGGCCGGTCAGCGCGGGGCGCCCGCCCGGTCCGGATGCGGGCCGAAGCCGGGGCCGGGGCCGAGATCGGCGTCCAGGTCGAGGGTGCCCTCGGTGGCCTCGGCGGTGGGCGGCAGGGCGAGGGCGTCGGCCACCGGGCCCGGCAGACTGCCGGAACCGAGCAGTCCGGTGACCAGCGCGGTGGTGAGCCGGTGCCAGGCGGCGGCCCGGCGGATCATGGCGTGGTCGCCGCCCCGGACGGTGACCATGCAGCTACGGGCTCCGGCGCGACGGGCCCGCGCGGTGAGGGACTGGCTGGCCTGGGGGCTGGTCATCCGGTCCCGGTTGCTGTGGACGAGGACGACGTCACGGCCGGCGAGCTGGGTGACCGGGTCCCCCGGCGGACACCAGGGGGCGAGCCCGACGACGCCCCGCACCAGGGGATGCCCGGCGGCGCGGAGGGCGGCGCGCGCCCCCATGGAATGCCCCAGGAGCACCACCGGCAGCTCATCGCCCGCCTCCTCCCGCAGCGCGTCGAGGGCGGCCACGGCGTCGTGGAAGGGGTCCGCGCGGGTGCCGTTCCAGCCCCGGTGGACGTACCGCACCCGCGTCACGAGGATGTCGTCGCCGGCCGCGCGGGCGGCCCGGGCGATGGCACGGGCGAAGGGGCGCATGCGGGTACCGGGCAGATTCAGCAGCCCCGACGGCGGGGGGCCCGTGCCGCTCTCGCGCCCCCCGTGCAGAACGAGAACCGCTGCCGACGGCGGTCGTTGGGCCACGCGTACCTCCAGGTGCGGGTGCGGGGCGTGCTGCCCCCTCGTCCCGTATTCGGCGCCGAGGCCGCTCCGGATGGGCGTACGGATCGACGGATCGACGATCGCCGTCGACGGGCCGACGGGCCGACGGGCCGACGGGCATACGGGCCGACGGGCCTCCGGCTCGACCGGGGTCCCGGTGCCCTCCACTGTACGGTCACGATCGCGGAACCATCCGTGCCCCCGACGCCATCCCCGTATACGACAGCGAAGGAGCCTCCCATGGCATCAGGCCCTCAACTCGGCAGCGCCGCACCGGACTTCACCCTCCCGGGCGGAGTCCTTTCGGGCGACGCCTTCGAGCGTGCCGACTACCGGCTGTCGGCCGCCCGCGGCCGGTCCGTGGTGCTGGCGTTCTACCCCGGGGACAACACCAGCGTCTGCACGAAGCAGTTGTGCTCGTACTCCTCGGGCATGGAGGCCTTCGAGGGCCTCGACGCCGACGTCTGGGGAATCAGTCCACAGGGCGTGGACAGCCATGAGTCGTTCGCCCGCTCCTTCGGGCTGCGTATGCCGCTGCTGGCCGACGAGGGCCGGGAGACCGCCAGGGCGTACGGGGTTTCCGCGCCGGGCATCGGGGTGCGGCGGGCGGTCTTCCTCATCGGCCCGGACGGGGTCCTGCGCTGGAAACACGTGGCCCTGCTCGGTGCGACGTTCCAGTCGCTCACCACGCTCACGGACCGCCTGTCCGGCATCAAAGACGCGTAAAGATTGCCGGAGTCCGGCAGTGACCGAAGGAGGTGCTGTATGGGATCATCCAGCCAGATCGACGGAAAACGTTCGGGGGAAGTCGGCAGCGGGAGCAACAGGGGAGTGATCGCGTGACCATCTTTCTCGGTCTCGGCATTGCGGGGATCGTGCTGCTCGCGCTCTCCCTGATCTTCGGCGGGATCCTCGAAGGGCTCTTCGACGGTGTGCTCGACGGCCTCTTCGACGGGCTGCTGTCGCTTCCGGTCATCGCCGGCTTCATCTCGATGCTCGGCTTCGGCGGAGCGATCGTGCTCGGCTCGACAAGCGCCGGAACGCTCGTGGCCACGGTCATCGGCGTCGCCGCCGGCCTGGTGGCGGCCTGGCTCACCTGGAAACTCAGCAAGGCCCTGATGCGCGACCAGACGGACGCCACCCCGCGCGGCTCCGACCTGATCGGCACCTCGGGGTCCGTCGTGACGGCCATCCCGGCCGAGGGTTACGGCGAGGTGCTGCTGCGACTGGGCGGTCAGCCCGTGAAGTACTCGGCCAAGTCGGCCGCGCCCGTCGCGCGCGGGACCGAGATCTGGGTGGAAGAGGCACTGTCGACCACGTCGGTCGCGGTCCGCCCGGTGGAGCGCTGACCACGTATCCGCCCTGACCCCCACTGACGACATCCTCGCCGACGATCCGCCGTCACGCGGCACTCCGTGCCGATCAACTCCACAGCACCGCCCAGCTCCACAACAATCTGCCGCCCCCCACGGGAGGCAGGGGGGACACATCACATGAGTCCAGTAGTCATCGCCGTCATCGGCATCGTCGTACTCCTCGTTCTGCTCGGCCTCGTCGTCATCACGCGCTACAAGGTGGCCGGGCCCAGCGAGGCGTTCATCATCACCGGCCGCCGCGGCAAGAAGTCGACGGATCCGGTCACCGGGCAGACCAGCATCGACAACAGCGGCCAGAAGGTCGTCGTGGGCGGCGGAGTCTTCGTCGTACCGTTCGTCCAGCAGAAGTTCACCCTCGACCTGTCCAGCCGGCACATCCCGATCGCCGTGCGCGGCGCGGTGACGCTGCGCGGCGTCAAGTCGAACCTCGAAGGCGTCGCGATCGTCAAGGTCGGCGGCAGCGAGGACGCGATCCGCGCCGCGGCCCAGCGCTTCCTCCAGCAGCAGGACGGCATCGTCGGCTTCACCCAGGAAGTGCTCTCCGGCGCGCTCCGCGCGATCGTCGGCCGCATGTCGGTCGAGGACATCATCCGGGACCGGGCCGCGTTCGCCGGGCAGGTCGCGGAGGAGGCCGAGGCCAGCCTCTCCGGCCAGGGCCTGATCCTGGACGCCTTCCAGATCCAGGACATCACCACCGAGGGCTCCTACCTGGAGGACCTCGGCCGCCCGGAGGCCGCCCGCGCCAAGCAGGAGGCGGACATCGCCGAGGCCATCGCGAAGCGGGCCTCGGAGCAGGCCCGGCTGAAGGCGGCCGAGGAGATCGCCATCGCCGAGCGGACGTACTACCTGAAGCAGGCCGAGATCAAGGCCGAGACCGAAGCCGCGGCCGCCAAGGCCAACGCCGCCGGCCCGCTCGCCGAGGCGGCCCGCCAGCAGGAAGTGCTCCAGGAGCAGGAGAAGGTCGCCGAGCGCCAGGCCGCGCTGACCGACCGCGAGCTGGACACCAAGGTCCGCAAGCCCGCCGACGCCGCCCGATACCAGGCCGAGCAGGAGGCGGAAGCCCGCCGCATCGCCCAGGTCAAGGAGGCCGAGGCCGACGCGGAGCGCTCACGCCTGACCGGTCAGGGCGAGAAGCTGCACCGTTCGGCGCTGGCCGACGCGGTCCGCATCGAGGGTGAGGCGGACGCCGCGGCGATCGCCGCCAAGGGTGCGGCCGAGGCGGAGGCCATGCGGAAGAAGGCCGACGCGTTCGCGCAGTACGGCGACGCGGCCGTCCTCCAGATGCTGGTCGAGGTCCTCCCGAGCGTGGTGGCGAAGGCCTCCGAGCCGCTGAGCGCCATCGACAAGATGACGGTCATCTCCACGGACGGCGCGAGCCAGCTCGCCCGCACGGTCACCGACAACGTCGCACAGGGCATGGAACTGCTCACCTCGACGACGGGCGTGGACATGACGTCTCTCCTCCAGAACCTGAAGAGCCGCGTGGGCACGGTGCCCGCCCCCGCGACCTCGGACGCTCAGCAGGCGGACTCCTCGACGTCGAAGAACGGCGAGATCGAGATCAAGGGCTGACGCGCGAGGCGTCTGTCAGGGGCTTGGCCCCTTACCCGTGCCCGTGCGACGTGCCTGTGCCCGGCGGCGACCTTTCGCCGCCGGGCACAGGCACGTCCGCGTCGGAGAATGAGGTGGGGGCTGACTGAGCTCCCCCGGCAGGACAGCTGGAGCACCAGGGGGCCGACGATGAACCGACCGCTGCTCTTCCTCGACGTGGACGGCCCGCTCAACCCCTATGCCGCGCAGCCCGAGCGACGCCCCGACGGCTACGTCACGCTCAGGGTGCCGCTGGGCAACGGGCCGCGGGGAGACGACGCCGGCCTCTCGGGCCGACGACGGACCCTGCGGGTCTGGCTCAACCCGGGGCACGGTCCGACTCTGCTGCGACTCGGCTACGAACTGTGCTGGGCCACCACGTGGATGGCCGAGGCGAACCGGTGGATCGCCCCGACACTCGGCCTGCCCGAACTCCCCTTCGTTGACTTCGGCGACGCCCTGTTCCGAGAATGCCCCGACGGAGTCCACTGGAAGACGGGCCCCCTGGTGGACCACGCCGCCGGCCGCCCCTTCGCCTGGGTCGACGACGAACAGGGCGACCCGGACCACGCGTACGTGGCCACGCACCACGAGGGCCCGGCGCTCCTCCACCACGTCAACCCGAGGATCGGCCTGCGCGAGACCGACTTCCACACCCTCACCGACTTCGCACGCGCCCTGAACAGCGCCGATTGCCCCGACCCTGGCTGAGTACCCGCGCCGACCCTCGGACCGGGCGGTTCGGGTGGGTGTCGCGCTCGGCGGTGGAGCGTTCAGTGGCGGGGCAGCGCCTCGGCCACGGTGGTCTGGGAGGAGGCGATGGTGGTCCGCCCGTCCTCGATGTCCCACAGCGTGTTCTGCAACAGCCGGGCCAGGGTCCAGCCGACCGCGCGTCGGCGGTCCAGCCCGAGCGCTTCGGTCAGCAGGTCGAAGCGGCGCCGCACCGCCCGGGGAGCGTCCCCGGTGGCGTGGAGTATCTCCCAGCCGGTGTCCAGTGCCGGCCACAGGTCGAACCCCGGGTCGCCGACGAGGGGTTCGGGGTCGATGGCCAGCCACGGCTCGCGTTCGGCGGCGAGCACGTTGTCGTAGTGCAGGTCCCAGTGCAGCATCCGGTTGCCGGGCTCGCCGGCCAGTTCGGTGACGGCCGACGCCCAGCCGCGCAACCGCCGCCGGTCCTCGGGATCCGGCAGGGCGCCGACGGCCGTCGGCACGGACGCCAGCATGTCGCGCGCGACGTCACCGAGGCCGCGCAGACCCTCGGGCGCCGGGACGGAGTGCAACCGGGCCATGAGCCCGGCCAAGGTGTTCATGGCCACGTCGTCGTCCTCGACGGAAGCCAGGGTACGTAGGCCGTCCAGGCGTTCCAACAGCATGGCGCTGCTCTCCGGGTCGTGGTCGAGCAGCCGCACGATGCCGTCGCCGTTCCACGCCCGCAGCCCGATCAGCGCGGCGGTCGTCTCCTCGCGGGGCATCTGGAGTTTGAGCGCGGCGCGGGTGCCGTCCGTGCGGCGCACCGGCACCACCAATGAGGCCTCGCCGGATCCGGTGCCGCCGTCGCGCTCCAGCTCCCACCGGTCGAGCAGCTCCGCCACCAGCGTGGGCAGCCGGGCGATCCAGGCGCGTTCCTGCTCGCTCCCGTTCCCCGTGTAGGACGCCACCAGCGTCTCGGGGACTTCGATACCGTGCGTCGAACTCATCACGAAATCATAGGGGTTCGCGCTTCGGGGGTTCGTGGAAAGCTCCGTCGCGGGGCGTGGCGAACCGGACGCTGACGCGCTGGCGGGCGAGGGGCGGAGGCGGGCGCGGCGCATCACCCCTCCGTTTCACGGACGTCCTTTCCCTCTTCGGCGAACGCTTTGAAATCCTGCATATGCTGACGCGACTGCTTGCGGAAAGAACCGGGCATCAGGAGCCCCACCAGTCGCATCAGCAACCCGTCGAACCGGTACTCGTTCTCGCTCACCCAGAGGGTGGTCTCCGGTCCGGCCTCGGTCAGCCGGTCGCGCGTGACACTCCACATGCCCTCGCCGCTGATCTCGCGGTCGAAGTGAACGACGCTTCCCTTCGGGATTCCGTGCAGGTCAGCCGGTTCCCGGCGGGTAATTGTCTCGGTAGCCTCGAAGGTCCGCTGCCCCATCCGCATCACCACCCGTGACTCGGTACCGACCTGCCCGTGCACGCCGCTCAGCGGCTCGTGCAGCACGAGGCCGCGGAGCCACTTCGGCATGTTCGCCGGTTCGGCGAGCAGTTGGACGGTCCTCTCCCGGGGCAGGGAGATCTCGATCGAGACGGTATACCGCATGGCGTAGCCCTCCGGGATTCTGTGTGAACGGGCGAGATCGACCGGTCTGGGGGAAACGGTATGACGCGGTCATGGGGGCGGCCCGGGGCAGAGGACGCCGGCGGAGCGTTGGACCGGTACGCGTACGCCTTCCTCGCGGGCGGTCGGCGGCGCGTGGTCGAGAGCGCCGTCGTGGCGCTCACCGAGCAGGGGGCGCTGTCCCTACGGGCGGCTCGGCTCCGTCCCACGGGCGAAGTCCGGTCGACGCACGCGGTCGAGCACGCGGTCGAGCACGCGGTCCTCGCCGCCTGCCCCCGCAGCAAGCGCGTCGGGGAAGTGATCGATACCGTCGGGCGCTCCCAGCCGGTCGATGACATCGCCCGACGCCTGGTGTTCCTCGGCCTGCTGAGCGGGAGGCGGCAGCGAACCACCCGCGCGGGGCGGCGGCTCCTGGCTGCCGTCGCGTCGGAAGGAACTCTGCCCCCGTACGTACTCGACGGCCCGGCGGCTGTCGCCGCTGGGTCCCTCCGGCGCGGGCTGCTCAGTGCCCACCCGATTCCCGACGGCCTCGGCCGCACCCTCCGCCGGATGGGAAAGGCCCTCGACGACGACCACGGCTCCTCCACGGAGTCCGCCCCCGGAGGAGGCATCGGGTGCGGTGGCTCGTCGGGCGGCGACTGAGCGATGGGACACCCCGGCCCGGCTCCCCTCCGAACCGGGCGACCAGGCCGACCAGGCGGCCAGTCATCACAGCAACAGGTCCCGCCGGAAGAAGCCATGCGCCGCTGACCGGGTCAGAGCGTCAGAGCGCTGTCGGCCGGTAGGCCAGTGCTCGGTCGACGATCTGTTCCGGGCTGGGGTCCGGCTCCGGGTCCGGGCTCCAGTAGATGTAGTCGGCGATGTGCGGGCATGCGAGCCCGCGTTCCAGGGCGTCGAGGATCTCGTCCGCCTCCGCCTCGTCGGCACCGTTCAGCAGATGCCGCACGAGGGACAGCGCCTCGTCACGGCTCATCCTCCGGTTCGTCCCCGCGTTCATGCCGTCCGCGTCGGACAGGTGCCGCCCCGCCTCGGCGCCCGCGCTCCGCACCCCCCTCAGAAGTCCCCCCGGTCCCGCCCCACCGCGTACAGGTGGCTGTCCCGGAACTGCTCCGCGCCCAGGGTCCGGCCCACCATGATGACCGCCGTCCGGATCACTCCCGCCGCCTTCACCTGCTCGGCGATCGAGTCCAGCGGGCCCCGCAGGATGATCTCGTCCGGGCGGGACGCCATCGCCACCACCGCCGACGGGCAGTCCGCCCCGTAGTGCGGGAGCAGTTCGTCCACCACCCGGTCCACGTAGCGCGCCGCCAGGTGCAACACGATCAGGGCGCCGCTGCGGCCCAGCGTGGCCAGGTCCTCGCCCGCCGGCATCGCCGTGGCGCGCTGCGCGACGCGGGTCAGGATCACCGTCTGGCCGAGCGTCGGGACCGTCAGCTCGCGCTTCAGGGCCGCGGCCGCCGCGGCGAACGCGGGGACGCCGGGGACGACTTCGTACGGGACGCCCGCCTCGTCCAGGCGTTTCATCTGTTCGTTCACCGCGCTGAACACCGACGGGTCGCCCGAGTGCAGCCTCGCCACGTCGTGGCCGTCCGCGTGGGCCCGGACCAGCTCGGCGGTGATCTGCTCGATGTCCAGGTTCGCCGTGTCGACCAGGCGGGCGTCCTTCGGGCACTCGGCCAGCAGCTCGACCGGGACCAGGCTGCCCGCGTACAGGCAGACCGGGCTGGCGGCGAGGATCCGGGCGCCGCGCACCGTGATCAGGTCGGCCGCGCCCGGGCCCGCGCCGATGAAGTGCACCGTCATGATCGATCTCCCTTGTGCGAACGTGCCCCGGAACCCGAGGGCTTGACAACCGACCACTGCGTTACGGGCATGGCCTGGCGCCAGCCGGTGAAGCCGCCGACCGGGACGGCGTGGGCCACCGCGAGGCGCACCAGCTCGCCGCCGTGCGCCTTGTGCCGCTCGGCCAGCAGTGCCTCCGACTCCAGCGTCACCGTGTTCGCGACCAGCCGGCCCCCCGGCCGCAACGCCTCCCAGCACGCGTCGAGCAGGCCCGGCGCGGTCAGACCGCCGCCGATGAACACCGCGTCCGGTGCTTCCCGTCCGGCCAGGGCCGCCGGGGCCGGGCCCGTGACGACCTTCAGCGCGGGGACTCCCAGGCGTTCCGCGTTACGGGTGATCCGCTGCGCCCGTACCGGGTCCCGCTCCACGCTCACCGCCCGGCAGGACGGATGGGCCCGCAGCCACTCGATCGCGATCGAGCCGGAGCCGCCGCCCACGTCCCAGAGCAGTTCTCCTGGCGCGGGCGCCAGCGCTCCCAGCGTGGCAGCCCGGATGTGGCGCTTGGTGAGCTGGCCGTCGTGTTCGTACGCCTCGTCCGGCAGCCCGGGCACCGTGCCCAGCCGCAGCGCTTCCGCCGACGCCCGGCAGTCGATCGCGATGACGTTCAGCCGGTCTCCCGGGGGGTGCTCCCACGTCTCCGCGAGGCCGTCCACGCAGCCCTCGTCCTCGGCGCCCAGTTGTTCCAGCACCCGCAGCCCGCTGGGGCCGAAGCCGTGGGACGTGAGCAGCGCGGCGACCGTCGCGGGGGTACTCGCGTCCGCGCTCAGGACCAGCAGGCGCCGGCCCCCGTACAGCGACCCCGCGAGGCGCGCCGCCGGACGGCCCACCAGCGTCACGACCTCCGTGTCCTCCAGCGGCCAGCCGAGACGCGCGCAGGCGTACGAGACGGAGGACGGATGCGGCAGCACACGCAGCCCCTCCGGGCCCAGCTCCTCCGCCAGCGCGCGCCCGATCCCGTAGAACATCGGGTCCCCGCTCGCCAGCACCGCGATCCGGCGCTCCCGGTGCTCGGCCAGCAGCCGGGGAACGGCCGGTCGCAGCGGGGACGGCCAGGCCACCCGGGCACCGGCGCACTCCGGCGGGAGCAGGTCCAGCTGGCGCGCCCCACCGATCAGCACCTCCGCGTCCCGCAGCGCCTCCCGTGCCGTACCGGACAGGCCGGGCCAGCCGTCCGCGCCGATCCCCACGACGGAGACGGGGTGCGGGGGAGCGGCGGGGGCGGGGGCGGCAGACACGGTCGGGACCTCGTTCGGCGCGGCAGAAAGAATCAGGAGGAAGGGGTAGTAGGAGGCGCGGGGCGACGCTGCCGAACTTTACTGAACCTCGCCCTCCGCCCCCTCCAGCGGGTGAATCCCAAAAAACTTCGCGCGTGGTGTCGAGAACCCCGCACCGGCCCCGACGTCCCCTGTGCAAGAGGAAGAAACACCACCGAGCGAACGAGCGACCAGGAGGCGACGGTCATGAAGTATCTGGTGATGGTCCAGGGCAGCCAGGCGGACTACGACGCGCAGACCGGCAAGGGCACCGCGGACAGCCCGGCCTGGGACAAGAAGGCCATGCAGGAGATGTTCGCCTACATGGGCAGCATCAACGACGACCTCGCCGAGTCGGGCGAGCTGGTCACCGGCTACGGGCTGCGGGAGCCCGCTTCGGGCCGGGCCGTCAGCGTCGACGCCGAAGGCCGTCCGGTGGTCTCGGACGGGCCGTACAGCGAGACGAAGGAGCTGCTCGCCGGGTTCTGGGTGCTCGACTGCGAGAGCCTGGAGAGGGTGACCGAGATCGCGGCCCGCGTGGCACGCTGTCCGCAGCCGGCCGGGGCGCCCGACTACCCGGTGCTCATCCGGCCCGTCGACGGCGGGATCGACGACTGACGCACCACCCGAGGACGCGGATGGAACGTACGGCCGACGTCATCATCGAGGACCTGCTGCGCCGCCACGCGCCGCAGGTCCTCGGCGCGCTCGTGCGCCGGTACGGGCACTTCGACCCGGCCGAGGACTCCGTCCAGGAGGCCTTGATCGCGGCCGCCGAGCAGTGGCCGCGGGACGGGGTCCCCGACAACCCGCGCGGCTGGCTGATCCGGGTCGCCTCCCGCCGCCTCACCGACCGGCTCCGCAGCGACGAGGCCCGTCGCCGGCGGGAGGAGACGGCGGCGGCCCTCACCCCGGCGGACGCGTTCGTCGCGCCGCCGCCCGGGGAAGGCCCCTCCGGCACCAGCCGGGCCCCCTCCGAGGACGACACGCTCACCCTGCTCTTCCTCTGCTGCCACCCCGCGCTCACCCCCGCCGCCCAGATCGCGCTCACCCTCCGCGCGGTCGGCGGTCTCACCACGGCGGAGATCGCCCGCGCCCATCTGGTGCCGGAGGCGACGATGGCGCAGCGGATCAGCCGGGCCAAGCGGACGCTGCGGGGTACGCGGTTCCGGCGGCCGGACGCCCAGGACCTCGACCAGCGGCTCGGCGCCGCGCTCCAGGTGCTCTACCTGATCTTCAACGAGGGCTACACCGCCACCGCGGGCCCCGACCTCACCCGCACGGACCTGGCGCGCGAGGCGATCCGGCTGACCCGCGCCGTCCGCCGGCCGCTGCCCCACGAGGGGCGCGTGACCGGGCTGCTGGCGCTGATGGTCCTCACGGAGGCGCGCACCCCGGCGCGCACCGGGCCGGACGGTGAGCTGGTCCCCCTCGACGAACAGGACCGGACACTCTGGGACCGTACGGCCATCGCGGAAGGCACCGCCCTGGCCGAGGAGGCGCTCGCCCAGGGCCCGGCCGGGGACTACCAGCTCCAGGCCGCCGTCGCCGCCCTCCACGACGAGGCGGAGCGCGCGGAGGACACCGACTGGCCGCAGATCCTCGCCCTCTACGACGTCCTCGTGCGGCGCACCCCCGACCCCGCCGCCGCGTTGGGCCGGGCGGTCGCCGTGGCGATGGTGGACGGGCCCCGGGCGGGGCTGTCGGCGGTCGACGCCCTGACGGGAGCGGTGGAGCCGCGTTTCCGCCTCGACGCCGTACGCGGGCATCTCCTGGAACGGGCCGGGGAGCCGGCCGCCGCCCGTGCCGCCTACCGCGCGGCGGCCGACGGCACGCTCAGCGAACCCGAGGCCCGCTATCTGCGCATGCGCGCCGACCGGCTGGACCCGTAGGAGCCCGAGCCCTTCCGGTCACGCCCGTTCCCTCCCGTCGGCCTTCCAGCCACGCCCGTTCGCCCCCGTCGGCCTTCCGCGCCCGTTCACTCCCGTCGGCCTTCCGCGCCCGTTCACTCCCGTCGGCCGAAGAACTCGATCTCCGCCACCGCCGTACGCCGGTCCTTCCCCGAGCCGTACGCCGACTCGACCGTGAGCCGTGCCTTGACCGTGTCCGAACCCCGTACGTCGAAGGTCTGCTGGCCCGCCTGGTCGCGCAGCCGGATCGTCCGGTCGGTCTTCTCCCCGTCCTTCGACGTCAGTTCGACCGTGAGCCGCGCCGGGCGGCCCTGCGTCAGGAACTCGTTCTGGCGCGCCGACGTCCCGGAGAACACCACGATCTTCATCATCCGCACCGGCTGCGCGAACTCGCACTCCAGGTGCTCCCCGACGCCTTCGCCGGCCTTCTCGGGCGCCCAGTAACGGTTGTTGAACCCGTCGAACGCCGCCGCCGCCGGGTGCCCGCCCGCCTCGCTGGAGCCCCGGCAGACAGCGGGCGGCACGGACTCCGGGGTTCCGGTCTCCTCCTTGGCGAAGCCGAACAGGCCCGGGAGATGCGGCAGCGCGAACCACACCCCCACCGCCAGCAGGATCAGCACGATGGGCAGCCCGACCCTCGGCCGCCGCCACCCGCGCCGCGGACGCGCCCCCGCCACGCGCGCCTGCCGGGGCCGGCGGCGCAGGATCCGCCGCCACCAGGGCAGCCGGCCCTCGGGGGCGGGCCCGGGGTCCAGGAGCAGAGCGCAGCGGATGCACAGCGTGCGGCCCGGGGCGTTCTCCGTACGGCAGTTGGGGCAGACGACCGGCGCGCCGGCAGGTCCCGGGCGGGGCGGCTCGGTGGCGGGCCCCGGCCCGCCGTCCGGCCACGCGTCGGGACCGGGAGCCGGACCGGGCGGCCCCTCGCCCGGACGCCGCGGGGCCGCTGCCCGCGGTGGCGTCGGCCGCCCGGGGGGCGTCGTGGGCGCCAGGGGCGGCTGGGCCGTCGCGGGCATGGGCGCGGGGGACGCCACGGGGGCGGGCGCGGGCGGCGTCACGAAGGGAGACGCGGCCGGCCCGGTGGGCGGGGGAGCAGGCGGCACCGCCCCCGGCGCGGGCGGCGTCACGAAAGGAGACGCGGGCGAGCCGGAACCAGCAGGCCCGGCGGGGGCGGGTGGTCCGGCGGGGGCGGGTGGTCCGGCGGGGGCGGGTGGTCCGGCGGAAGCGGATGGCCTCCCCCGTGCGGGCAGCCCGGGAGCGGGCGGCCCCGTCGGCCCGGCAGGCCCGGGGGTGACCGGCGGCCCGGCGGAAGCGGGTGGCCTCCCCGCCACGGGTGACCCGGGCGCGGGAGCGGGCGGCCCGGGCGGCCCCGCCGGCCCGGCGGAAGCAGCAGGCGGACCAGCAGTCGCGTTCAGCCCCTGGGGCGCGGGCGACACGTTCGGCGCGGGCGAGGTCTCCCCCTCCTCCCACCCCAGAAACGCCTCGCACGCCACACAGAACTCCCGCCCCGGCGGGTTCCGGTGTCCGCACTCGTCGCAGATCACAGCAGCTCCAGGGTGAATCCGACGTGCGCCGGGACCTCCGCGCCGATCAACTCCTCCAACCGGCCCCGGTCCGGCTGCCGCACGCCGGCTCCGGACCCGGCCCCGGACGCGAACCCGGACCCGGGCGCGGACGCGAACCCGGACCCGGCCTGGTCACCGCCTCCGTCACCTCCACCTCCGTCCCCGTCGCCTCCGTCCCCGTCGCCTCCGCCTCCGGACGCCCGGATGCGGATGGTCACCCAGGGGCGGTCCTGGCCCGGCAGCGGGGTGCCGGGCCCGGTCGACCAGGCGGTGCCGCCGCTCTCGACGATCTCCGGCTCCGTACCGGTCTCCAGCCGGAGCGCCTCCGCCAGGCCGCCCACCGTGCCGCGCCGGGCGTGCCGGGCGACCGCGCCCCGCACCGCCGCCCGGCGCAGCTCCGGCGGGCTGCCCTCGTGGGGGTCGACGGCCACCCACTGGGCCAGCCAGTCGAGGAAGTCGTCGGGGGCGCTGCGCGGGTCCAGGTGCGCGGGCAGGTTGTCGATCGAGAGGAGGACGGGAGCGAGGACGTCGTCCAGGGCGGCCAGGAAGCGCTGGAGGAAGTCCTGTTCCAGGTAGACGGCGGGGAGCCGGTCGATCAAGGGGTGCGGGGTCGGCAGCCCCGGGATTCCGTCGCGCATCGGATCAGGCCCCCCTCACCCGGAGCTGGTGCTCGTAACTGAAGACCAGCGCGTGCGGGTCCAGCGCGATCTTCGCCGTGGCGTCGGTGCGTTCGCCGGTGACCGGGTCGGCCCGGTACAGCCGGACGTCCTCCACCAGGTCGACCCCCGGCACCCGCTGGAGCACGGCGAACGCCTCCCCGGACTGGACGGGCCTGCCGAACGGCCAGCCGCCCCCGGCCGGCCCGCCGGTGAGCGGGTTGAAGTACCCGTACAGCGCGGCCAGTGCGCTTATCCGGACCTTCTCCGCGACCGCCCCGCGCTCCGCCTGGACCAGGGCGACGACGGTGACACCCTGGTAGAACGGCGGCTCGACGACCAGCCGGGCCCCGATCGGCCGCCGGGCGTCCAGGTGTCCAGCGATCAGGGCGAGCGTGTTCGCGGGCGGGATCAGCTCGTCGAACTCGATCCGGCCCTGCTCGTCGCCGCTCCCGGCGGGGACGACGAGCAGCCGCACCCCGCCCGCGTCGGAAGCCTCCGCGCCGTCCTGCGCACCGGCCCGGATGCAGTGGACCCGGGCCGCGTCCGGGGCGATCTCCCGGGCGAGGAGTTCGTAGTCGTGCGGGACGACCGCCCGGTGCAGGGTGCGCAGGGTCATGGGCCCGCGCACCCGGGCGCTGTCGACGCTCTCGCCGTCCACGCCCCCGAGCGCCGGCCGGCGGTTCTCGACCCGGGCGACGTACGGGATCGCGCTGCGCAGGACGCGGAGCGTGGAGCGGGCGACGTTGCCGCGCAGCCCCCCGCCCCTGCGGTAGGAGCGGACCCGGACGGTGGCGCCCTTGACCGGGACCCGGCCGTAATGGCGTACGGAGCCGTCCCGTTCGCGTACGGCGGGGCCGAACTCGACGCGCCCCGCGTTCGGGTCGAGCGTGACGTGCCGGTCCTCGGGGCCGGAGTGCGCGAAGTCGTCGACCCGGCCCCAGCGGGTGACGTCCGAGCCGGCGACGGCGTCGGGCGCCGCCGGGTCGGTCACCTCGACCACGAACTCCCCCGGCACCACCGGCGGCCTGGCCAGCCGGAACACCTGCCCGGGGACGCCCTCCGCCTGGCCCAGCACCTCGTCGGTGACGGTCTCGGCATGCTCGGCCGCCACCGTCGCACCGATGGTGAACGCGGTGATGGAGCGCACGACGGGCGGGGCCATGTACGTCGGCTGGCCCGGCTCCGCCTCGATCAGCCGGCAGCGCAGCCAGCCCCCGGTGCGGCGGACGACGGCCGCCGGGACATGGGTGCGCGGGAGGTGGAGGATCAGCTCGCCGGACCGGTTGAAGCCGCCGGTGTCGTCCTTCTCCACCTCGCAGACCGCCCAACTGGCCCCGTCCCACGCCTCCCAGAGGATCGGCGGCCGTGCCGGGTCGACCCCGACGCCGTCCACCGTGCAGTCCAGCCGGAGCGCCAGGACGCCGGCGGGCACGGCGGCCGACAGGCCGACGTACAGGCAGTCGCCGGGGGCGGGCCTCGCACCGAAGACGGGCACGTCCCGGCCGAGCGTCAGCTCCTCGGTCCGGTCCACGGCCTCCCCGGGCGAGGGCCAGGTGGCCAGGTGGGCGAAGGCGCACGGCACGATGGAGAGCGGTTCGGAGGTGGTGAAGACGACCGCTTCCTCCGTCTCCGTACGGACGGTGGCGACCTCCGTGCCCGCGCGCACCAGCACCGGTTCGGGGCGGGGGGCGGAGAGCCGGAACGTCACCTCGGTGTGGGCGGCCGTCGGCGGGTGGAGCTGTACCCCGATCAGGTCGAGGAAGGTCAGATAGCTCTTCTCCGGCACCCGGTTCACCCGGTAGACGAGCTGGTCGACCATGGTCGCGAACGCCTCGATCAGCGTCACCCCGGGGTCGGAGACGTTGTGGTCGGTCCACTCCGGGCAGCGCTGCTGCACCAGGCGCTTCGCCTCGTCGACCAGGCCCTGGAAGGTGCGGTCGTCCAGATGCGGGCTGGGCAGGGTCACGCCCTCGCCTCCTCTTCGTGCGTACGGGAACGGGTCACGCGCCCGCCTCCGGCTCGTCGGCCGACGCCTCGGTGGACTCGGCGTGCTGCGGGATCACGTAGAACGGGAAAACGAGGTTGCGCGGGTCGTTCGAGCCGCGCACGGTGTAGCCGATGTCGATGTAGAGGACGCCGTTGTCCGCCTCGTCGAACCGGACGACGACCTCGGTCACCTCGATCCGGGGCTCCCAGCGCTCCAGCGCGAGCCGCACCTCGTACGCGAGCTGCCCGGCGGTTCCCGCGTCCGCCGGGGCGAACACGTAGTCGTTGACCGCGCAGCCGAACTCCGGCCGCATGGGCCGCTCCCCCGGCGAGGTCGCCAGGATCAGCCGGATCGACTCCTCCAGCTCGTGCTCACCGCGCACCAGGGCGATGGACCCGGTGGCGTCCGTGCGCGGCGGGAACGCCCAGCCAGCGCCGATGAACTGCTGTCCCATGGGTCCGGATCACCCGCCGATCAGTACGGTCGGGCACCCGGAGAGCACCGGGGAGCCGCAGCCCGCCAGGTCACCGACGCGGGCGGCCGGCTGCCCGCCGATGAACACCGTCGCGCTGCCGGGCGGCGCGAGGACGGTCGGCGGATGAGCGGCGGGCGAGGAGCACAGGTGGGCGGTCCCGACGGTGGCGGCGGGCTTCCCGCCGATGAGCACGGACAGGATCCCGGGCGGCCCGACCGTGCCGGGGTGACCCGTGGGGTCGCCGACCCGGGCTGCCGGAGCGGCTGTTGCGTCGGACATGCTGCGTGCTCCTCCCGTACGCGGTGGATGACGTGGTAGGCGTGGTAGCTGTCATGCCGTCAGTTGAGCTTGACCATCGGCGCGTTGATGTTCACCGCACCTCCGCTCCTGATCTCCGTTCGGCGGCTGCCGTCGACCGACACCTCGCCGCCCCGCACCTCCACCGGGCCCTGCGCCGCGATGCCGACCTTCCCGGTGCCGCCGTCCACGGAGACGCCCTTCCGCGCGGTCAACGTGACGCTCTCGCCGCTCAGTTCGAGCGCCCCGCGCCCCGCTTCCAGGGCGACGCCGTCGGTCGCCCGGATGGAGATCTGCTCCTTGGCCTCGATGGTCACGCTGCCGTCGCTGCCGATGACGATGGCGGTGCCCTTGCGGTCGAGGTCGATCGTGAGCTTGCCGTCCCCGGTACGGAGGCGGACGCCCTGCGGGCCGTTCGCCGCGTCCAGCAGCTCCAGCTGGTTTCCGCTCTTCGAGGCGAAGGCCCGGCGGTTCACCGCACCGGTGGTGGGATCGACGAGTTCGTCCCCGCCTCCCGCACCACCAGAAGCACTGGACGCACCGGAAGCACCAGGGGTGCCGGAGCCGCTGGACGCACCAGGCACACCGGAAGCACCGGCAGCACCGGCAGCACCGGCAGACGTGCTGCCACCGCCCCCGCCGCCCCCCGGCCGGTCCTGCCCGTTGTACAGCCCCGCCAGGACGTACGGCCGGTCCAGATGCCCGTGCTCGAAGCCGACCAGCACCTCGTCGCCCACCTCCGGGATGAACGCCTCGCCGCCCCCCGTACCGCCGGACTGCGCCGTGCGCGCCCAGTCGCTCGCGTACTCGTCGGAGAGCCACGGGAACCGCACCTTGACCCGCCCGGACCCCTCCGGATCCTGCGTGTCCGTCACCGTCCCGCTGACCAGCCCCGCGCACCGCGAGCCGCCCGCCGCGGCCGGGGAGCCGCCCGTCAGCCCGAAGAGCGACCGCTCCTGCTGCCCCGACACGGTGATCCAGGTCTCGTACCCGCGTACGGCGTCGAAGACATGGCGCGAGGTCGTCACCGTGTACCGGCCCTCGAACGGCGCACCCACCGCGTTCAGCGCCACCGCGCTGCCCGCCCGCACCTCCGGGTTGCCCCGGATCACCGCCTCCAGCTCCGCGAACGACCCGGCGATCCGTTCCGCCAGCGCCTTCGCCGCCTGGTCGACCTGGGCCTGCGCCCCGTACGCCGCGTCGGTCACCACGAACCGGGCCTCGCCGAACGGGGCCGACACCTCCGCCGCCGTCACCCCCAGCTCCAGCGTCGGGGACGAGCCCGCCGGGGCCCGGCCCACCAGCGGCTGCTTCGCCCGGACGTCCCAGCCGCGCACCTCCACCTCGGAGACCTGCTCGGCGGCCGACACCCCGGCCCGGCAGCGCAGCAGGTTGCTGCCCAGCTCCAGGACGAGCGGGTCGCGGTCGGCGCGCGCCGAGGCGTCGGGCGCTCCGCCCGCCTCCGCCGGCTTCGTGATGTGCAGCTGCCCGTCCCGTACGTACGCCTGCGCGCCCGCCTCCTCCGCGAGGCCGCGCACGAACTCCCAGTCGGTGATGTTGGGTTGGGCGATGTGTTCCAGTACGGGCCCGGCGATGTCGACCGGTCCCGGCTTCAGCCCGGCGCGCTGGGCGACCTGGCCGCAGATGTCGGCGAGGGTCATGTTCTGGTAGCTGGCCACCCGGCGGCCCCGGAACAGCCGGTGCGACTCGTCGAGCCCCCGGACGACGGTGAACGTGCCGGATTCGTCGAGCTCCACCTCCAGCGCGGTGACGACCCCCTCCAGCAGCGGTTCAGGCTCGGTGCCGCCGCCGGCGCGGGCCAGCAGCCGGGCCTCGGTGCCGATCTTCAGCCCGGCCTGCTCCAGCAGCACCCGGTCGGGGTCACGGAACCGCAGCAGGAACAGGTCGGGGAGCGTACGGCTGTCGTCGACATAGCCCTCGACCAGCGTGTTCACGAACTTCGCGGGCAGCGGCGCGCCGCCGAACTCCACCGTCAGCGCCGTGGAAACCCCCTGCTGCGCCATCAGCCCCGCCCCCTGCCCCGGCCGGCCTTGGCGGCGTCCCGGCCCGAGGAGTCCCTGCCCCTGCTCCTGTCCCTGAGCCGGGCCAGCTCGTCCAGGGCGGGCAGCAGGAGCTGGGTGCCGGGGGCGAGCCGCATCGGGTCGTCGATGCCGTTCGCCTCGGCGATCACCCGCCAGGCCCCGGGGTCCCCGTACTCCCGGTGGGCGAGCGAGGGCAGCGAGTCGCCCGAGCCGACGCGGTGGACGCGCCGGGCGGCCAGCGCGCCCGAGGTCGGGTTCTGGCCGGGCGTCTCGCCGCTGATCTCCTCCATGGTGACCTGGCAGACCGCCCGGATCGGCACACCGGAGGTCGTGAACAGCGTGTATTTCGCCGCGACTTGGCTTACGTAACCGGGGAATCCCGTCAATCCGCCCCAGTGGAAGACGACCCACGGCGGGGACGACCGCTGCTGCTGCCGGGTCTCGTCCGTCGGCACGCAGCACGCGAAGAGCTGCTCCACCGAGGTGACGACCCGGGTGTCCTGGGTGTCGCTGGCGTCGAAGAACATCTCGACGGTGAGCTTGCTGGGCTGCGAGCCCTGGTACTCCGGCGGGCCCGAACTCTTCGCCCCCTTCGCCGGACTCCGCTTCCAGGAGGCCGCCTTGGTCAGGCTCAGCTCCTTGGGGTTGAACTGGAAGTCGATCCGCCCGCACGGCCCGCCGGGCGTCAGCCCGCCCCCGGTCGGCGGGGTGCGCAGCTCCAGGTAGGCGTGCTCCAGCTTGGGCCGCGCCGAGCCGCCCTTCGCCGCCGAGGCCACCCCCGACGTACCGGCCGCGCTGAACGCGATGGGACCCGCACCGCTCATCGTCCTCAGCCCTCCATCACGTAGCCGTGGTGGGCGATCTCGATGGTCTCCATCGCGACCTTGGGCGACTCGGGCGTGAACGAGGGCCCGGTCCACCGCACGGGCACGACCTCCAGCAGCCCCCATTGGGCGACCTTCTGGCCGTCCCCGGTCCGCGCCTCGATGTGCGCGGTCTTCCGGCTGAACCCGGTGGTCATCGTGGCGAACCAGCGCGCCACCTTCTCCGTCTCCCGGGTCAGCGGGCGCGACAGCTTCACGTTGGAGTACTTCAGGCGGGTCGGCAACTGCCACAGATGTCCGTTGTTACCGCCCTCCTCCCGGGTTTCGAGGACGACTTCGCAGCCGAGGCCCTCGCACGTGTTGAACGACCCGAGCTCGATGTCGTCGATCGTCACGACGAAACAGACGCTGACGGCGGGGTCGCTGTCCTGGGCGGTGGCCATGACACGTACCTCTCAGTTCGGTCGAGCAGCCGATCGTTCGGGCTTGTTCCGGGCTTCGACCCGGTCCTCAGTGGCGGGTGTTTATGAGGTAGCCGGCGCGTTCGCGCTCCAGCCGGAGGTCGTTCTTCAGGAGCCGGCTCAGCGGGGCGTACAGGGCCCGGACCAGCTCGTCCGTGACGGCGGGAGCCCCCGTGCCGTCTTTCGGCGCACCCCCGGCTCCGTCGCCTGCCTGCGTCACCGGCCCGGGCCCGGGTGCCCCGCCATCGTCCGGTTCCGTTACGGGGTCGGGCTCGGGCGGCGGTTCCTCGACGACGTCGGCGACCTCGGCGACCTCGGAGTCCCGCTGGACGACCGGCCGCGAGGTGCCGGAGACCGGCGCGCCCCCGAACACGACACTGCCGTCGGCCATCCGCTGCGCCACCCCGGCCGCCACCGCCACGGCCCCGGCCGAGGGCAACCGGCGCACACTGCCGGAACCCGGCAGGGAACGCGCCACCGAGCTGGGCACCGGAGGCCCGCCGACTGCCCGCCGCTGAAGGGACGCGGAGATCGCGGAGGTCACGGAGGTCGGGCCGGCGGGGGCCGACGACAACGGAGGCGCGGGCCCCAGGGAAACACCGGGACCGGCCACCGGCCCCCCGCCCTCCGCCCCGGTCCACCGGACCGGTACGCCCTCGGGGGGCGGGGCGGAACCGCCCGGCTCCGGCGCGGGCCGCCCGGCGGGCCCGGAACCCGGCTCGGCGGCACGCTGTACGTCGACGTTCCGTGGAACCAGGGGCCGGTCGCCCAGGAGGGGAACGACGGGCCCGGTGTCGGAGGGGGCGGACGGGGAGGGCAGGGCAGGCAGGGCGGGGGACGGCCCGGAGAGGGCAGGCGGCCCGTCCGACCGCTGCACGAAACTCCCGTCACTTCCGGCACCCCCGGCACCACCGGTACTCCCGGCGTCACCCGCATCGCTCGCCCCACCCGCATCGCTCGCCCCACCGGCGGAAGCAGGCGCTCCCCCTGCCAGGTCATCGGGACGACCCCGGAGCACCTCCCCCACCAGCGGATCGTCACCGAGCAAGGGGGCAGTGGAGTGGCCCGATCCCCCCGACCGAACATCATCGGACAGACCGGGCACAGCCGGATCAGCAGGCGGGACCTGGCTCCCGGGGGCTTCCGGGCCGGAGGCGGCCCGCCGCTGGGCGGTCGGCGGCAGACCGGGCAACGGCGCACCGAGCCCGGGGGCCCGCCGGGCCCGCTCCCCCGCCGGAGGCATCGCAGCCCGTTGAACACCGACGCCGACGCCGCCGGCGGCCGGGGCGGGCGGCGGCTCGGGCAACGGGACCGGAGGCGTGGGCTCCGCCACGACGGGCCGCTCCCCCACCAGACGGCGTACGGGCAGCTCCTCCGCGCCCCCCGGATGGGTCACCGCCCCTGCGGAGGACGTCATGGCCGAGTGCTCACCGCCGTACAGACGCTGTACGGGTACAGCCACGGGTACGGGCGCGGGCGCGGACACCATCCCCGGCACGGCCTCGGGCCCGCCCACTCGCCCGAAGTGGGTCACCGCCCCCCGCATCGGCATGTCCACGGACCGCTGAGCAGCGACGGACGACGGCGACGAGGGCGGCGGCGAGGGCGGCGACGACGGGGCGGACTCCGCTACACCGACCCCGCGCACAAGTCCGGCCGGAGCATCAGGGCTCACCAGGTGCCCGAGCGGGGTTCCGAGCGCGGTGTCCTGACGGGTGGTGAGCGACGCCTCGAACTCCGTCGGACCCACGGTCAGTTGCTGCCCGGACACCACCCGCTGGATCGGCTCCAGCCGGTTCAGGTCGACCCGTTCGCCACGATCGGCCACAGGCACAGGCACGGTCGCAGGGACGAGGGCGGGCGCATCGCCGGAGCGGTCAGCACCGCCGCGTCCGCCCCGCAGCCAGGACATCAATCCCATGAGCTCCTCGTCCTCCCCTGCGCGGTGTATCCCGCCCGGCCGTCGGGCAGGGCCTCAGTGCCCGTTGAGGCGGGCGACCTGGGCGACGAACTTCAGGCGTTCCGGATGTTCCAGGTCCAGCAGGTCGTCCAGCGGCCAGTGGAAGTGGTAGGCGAGGTACGCGACCTCCTCGTAGAGCAGGTCGGCCGCGTACGTCACGATTCCCCCAGGCGGCCACCGGCGAGATTCACCGCGAACTCCTCGTCGCAGGACGGGCAGGTGACGGCGGCGCGGGTGTGGCCCTCGGCGTTGATCCGGCGGTAGAAGTCCTGGAGGAAGGCCAGGTCGGAGGCGAACAGATCCTCGATGACACCGGGGTGGATGTCCTCGACCGTGCCGATGCGCGTCACGACCCGCGAGATGAGGACCACCGACAGATAGGCGGAGTTCTCCCTGACCCGGTCGTCCCGCAGGGGGACCAGCTCGTCGCGTGCGGTGGCGAGACGCATCACGCCCGTACGATGGACGGCCCCCGACTCGTCGACGTAACCGCGCGGCAGCTCGAAGCCGAACTCCGTGCGCAGCGACTCCTGTTGGCGCGCCCCCGGGCCGCCCCGCGCACCGGCCGCCCCTGCGTCGATCTGCTCCGGGCTCTGGAACTGGACCGAGCGGCGCATCAGTCGAGTTCCATGGCCTCGTAGGTGATCGCCAGCTTCTCGGTCAGCACCGAGGTGTCACCGGCCTTCAGGGTGCCGATCTCCAGGGACTTCGGCCAGGCGTTGATGAGCTTGTAGCGCTTGATCGGCAGGCCTTCGTAGTCGTAGACGATGACGGCGCCGTTGCGGCGGGCGTTCGTCATGCGGCCGAACCGCGAGTCCTTGATCCACCGTTCGAAGCTGTTGTCCTCGGTGAGACCGCGCGTCACGGTGACCTCGCCCGCCTTGGGGCGGCCGGGCAGCTTCTTGATGGCGTACTTGCCGTCGAAGGTGTTCTGCTTCAGCTCGATGACGTCCTGTTCCATCTTCAGACCGCTGACCTCGGTGATCTGCTTGATGATGACGCTGTCGAATTCGAGACCGAAGGAATGCCCGACGGAACTGTCGAGATCGGGAAGTGGCACAGCAGACTCCTTACGCCGGACTCAGGAACGGGCTGTCAGCGATCAACGGGGGCGGCGGCCGGTCATTCGTCGACACCACCGCTGCCGCCGGTCAGCTGGGAGAGCCGGAACACCACGAACTCGGCCGGTTTGACGGGGGCGACCCCGATCTCGCAGATGACCTGCCCCGCGTCGATGCTCTCCGGCGGGTTCGTCTCGCGGTCGCACTTCACGTAGAACGCCTCCTCGGGGGTCAGCCCGAACAGCGAACCCTTGCGCCACTCGTTGACGAGGAACGCCGAGACCGTGCGCCGGACACGGGCCCACAGGGCGTCGTCGTTCGGCTCGAAGACGACCCACTGCGTACCGGCGAGGATCGACTCCTCCAGGTAGTTGAAGAGCCGCCGGACGTTCAGATACCGCCAGGCGGGGTCGGAGGCCAGCGTCCGTGCGCCCCACACCCGGATGCCCCGGCCGGGGAAGGCGCGGATGCAGTTCAGCCCGATCGGGTTGAGGAGGTCGTGCTCGCCCTTGGTGAGCTGGGTCGCCAGCGCGACGGCTCCCCGGACGACCTCGTTCGCGGGGGCCTTGTGCACGCCCCGCGTATCGTCGTTGCGCGCCCAGACCCCGGCGATGTGCCCGCTGGGCGGTACGAGGGTGGCGCGGCCGGACGCGGGGTCGGCGACGCTGATCCAGGGGTAGTAGAGCGTGGCGTACTTGGAGTCGAAGTTGGCCTGCCCGGTGCGCCAGCCGCGGATCTGCTGAGGGGTGAGTCCGGGCGGCGGGTCGAGGATGGCCACCCGGTCGCCCATCAGCTCGCAGTGGGTGATCAGCCCCTGCTGGACGGCGATGACCGACTCCAGGTCGAGCAGCCCGCGTTCGTACGCGCTCATCAGGTCGGGCACGGCGATCATCGTGACCTCGTCGACCGCTTCCAGGCCGCCCAGCCCCGTACGGCGGTCGGCGTCCCCGACGTACACCTCGGGGGCCATCGCACCGGAGCTGCCGGCGGCGGGGGCGGCCGGGGCGAGGACCACCGTCTGCGGCGCGGGCGGTGCGGGGGCTGCGCCGCGCCCGGACTCCCGTACCTCGATCAGCTCGGACTTGGCGTTGACGCGGGTGGCGACGTTGTCCTTGCTGCGCTTGGTGGTGACGGCGGGGTACGTCTCCACGACCTGGCCGTCACGCTTCACCAGGAACCGGAAGACGTCGGCGGGCGGGTCGTCGCCCTCCACCGGGGCGACCTCCACGCTGATCTCCCCGCTCACGCCGGGCCGGGGCCGTACGGCGTAGGGCCCGACCGGGACCTCGGCGCCGACAGGCAGTTCGCCGGCCGCCCCGGTGTCGCGCTCTTCGGCCTCGACGTGAGCCGCTGTCGTGCCGTCGTCGACGCGCACGACGTAACAGACGCCGCCACCGTTGGCGAAGAAGCCGTAGACGGCGGACGCGAGGTAGGTGCCGTCGACGAAGTCGCCGAACGTGGCGACGAACTGGCTCCAGTTGGTGATCAGCGTCGCCTCGTCGAACGGCCCCTTCTGCGCGAAGCCGACGAAGGCGGCGACCGAGGTGCCCACCCCTTCGATCGGCCGGGATCCGGACTCGACCTCTTCGACGTAGACGCCGGGGGACAGGTACGACGGCATAAGGCCTCTCCTCGACACACTCCTGGACGCACTGCTCGACCGTGGGACGCGGGCCATTCTCGCCACTGCGGCGATCACCGGGAACGGACGGTCGGCCGCCCCGCCGCGCATCAAGGGCTGCCCGATGAGGCAACGCCACCGCGCCACCAGTGCCGCCCCGCCCTGCCCCGTACGCGGTCCGCGCGCGCTGCGTACGTCCCCGGATTCCCCGGCACGGTGGCGACCACCACGCATGCCCCCCATCCGGGCCGTCCGGGCCATCCGGGCGGCCTCCTGGCCGGCGGGGGCGGGAGGGGCGGGAGGGCGGATGAAGGCGGTTCCGGAGAAGCCTTCCGCGACGCCACCGCGTCAGGACGCCGTGCACACCCCGAACCTCGACGCCGTACACGCCCCGGACCACGACGCCGTACACGCCCCGGACCACTGGACGGCACACACTCCGGCCCTCGACTCCTCCTCCTCCTCATCCTCATCCTCGGTCCCCCCAGCCCTCGAACTCTCCCGCTCGGAAGCGCCGCGCACGGAGCGGGCGGCCACGGCCATGCCCCCCGACCGCCGCCCCGACCGCCGCTCGATCCAACGGCTCCAGCGGATGGCGGGGAACGGGGCGGTGTCGCGGCTGGTCGCCCAGCGGTACACGGCGCCGATGAAGCCGTCCCCGGCGCAGGCGGCGGGGTTCCGCAGGGTGAAGGCCGATGTGGCGGGGAAGAAGACCCGGCTCGCCGCACACGCCCCGGCGGCCAGTGAATCGAAGGCCTCGCAGGACGCGGCGGTGGCCCCGCCGGACGACAAGGAGGCCCAGGGCAAGGCGGCGAACGCCGAGAAGATGAACGCGGCGAAGCCCGGGGAGTTCGACAAGAAGGCGTTCATCGACGCGGTGAACAAGGCGATCGACTCCCAGGCCCCCAAGAACCTCGACGAGGCCGACAAGTTCGCCAAGTCCGGCAAGGCGGACCAGGTCAAGGCGGAGGTCGACGGCAAGGTCACCGACGGCAAGGATTCGTCCGCCAAGGACATCGACACGGCGACGAAGGCCCCGCCCGACACCTCGGCCGCCAAGGACAAGCAGGTCACCCCGCTCTCCCCCGACCAGGCTCCCGGCAACCCGGGCGCACCGTCCGCCACGGACGCGGTCCCCGAGAAGCAGCCGGCGGCCGTCACGGACTTCTCCGAGGGGCCGGCCGAGAACGACAAGGCGATGGCGGACGCCGAGGTCACCGAGGAACAGCTGGCCAAGGGCAACGAACCGGAGTTCAACGAGGCGCTGTCGGCGAAGAAAACCTCCGAGGCGGACGCGGCGAAGGCCCCCGCGAAGGGAAAGGCGGCGGAGGACCAGCAGCTCTCCACCGCGAAACAGAACGCGGCGGCCTCCGGAGCCCAGGCGATGGCGGGCCTCACCTCCACCCGGGCCACCGCCGGCAAACAGGTGGACGGCGGCAAGAACGACACGAAGTCGAAGGACGAGAAGAAGCGCGCCGAGGTCACGGCAAAACTCCAGAAGGTCTACGACGGCACGAAGAAGGACGTCGAGGACACCCTGTCCGGCCTGGACAAGAAGGTGGACACGGCGTTCACGTCGGGCGAGAAGTCAGCGCGGGACGCGTTCACGGCCGACCACAAGAGCCGGATGAAGAAGTACAAGGACAAGCGGTACTCGGGCATACGGGGCAAGGTCCGCTGGGTCAAGGACAAGTTCGCCGGCCTGCCGAAGGCAGCGAACGACCTCTACCAGGAGTCCCGCAAGCTCTACGTCTCCCGCATGCAGACGGTCATCTCCTCGGTAGCCGACATCATCGGCGCCGAACTCGGCAAGGCGAAGGCCCGCATAGCCAAGGGCCGCACGGAGCTGAAGGCCGAGGTCGACAGACTCCCGGCCGACCTGAAGCAGTTCGGCGAGGAGGCGGCGAAGGACTTCGCGGGCAAGTTCGACGACCTGGAAGCCACGGTCAACGAGAAGTCGGAACAGCTGGTCCAGGACCTGGCCCAGAAGTACACCGCCGCCCTCAACAAGATCGACGAGGAGATCAAAAAGCTCCAGGAGGCCAACAAGGGCCTCATCGACAAGGCGAAGGACGCCATCGTCGGCGCCATCAAAACGATCAACGAGCTGAAGAACCTGCTCCTGGGCATCCTCGCCAAGGCCGCCTCCGCGATCATGAAGATCATCAAGGACCCGATCGGGTTCCTGGGCAACCTGGTGAAAGCGGTCGGCGCGGGCCTGAACCTCTTCATCACGAACATCGCCGACCACCTGAAGACCGGCGTCGTCTCCTGGCTGCTGGGCACCGCGGTAAAGGCGGGCCTGGACCTCCCGGCCAAGTTCGACCTCAAGGGAATCATCCAGCTCATCGGCTCGATGCTCGGCCTGACCTGGGACAACATCCGCACCCGCGTCACCCGCAAGGGCGTCCCCGACGAGGCGATGAGCGCGGTCGAAACCTCGGTCCCGGTGGCGAAGAATCTCGCCGCCGAAGGCCCGGCCGGCGCGGTCAAGGAGATCCAGGCAGAGGCGGGCGACCTCAAAGCCACCATCCTCGGCAAGCTGACGACCTACCTGATCCCCACGGTCCTCATCGCGGGCATCACCTGGATCATCTCCCTGCTCAACCCCGCCTCCGCGTTCGTCCGCGCGGTCAAGGGGATCATCGACATCGTCACGTTCATCGTGACGCAGGGCGCCCAGATCGCGGACTTCGTCAACGCGGTCCTGGACGCGGTCATCGCCATCGCCAACGGCGGCCAGGCAGGCGTCCCCAAACTCATCGAAGCCGCCCTCGCCTCCAGCGTCCCCCTCCTGATCGGCTTCCTGGCCGCCCTACTGGGCATCGGCGGCCTCGCCAACAAGGTCAAGTCGGTCTTCCAGTCGGTGTCACGACCGGTGACCCGGGCCATCGACAAGATCGTCGACTTCATCGCCAGGAAGGGGAAGGCGCTGGCGAAAAACCTTAAAGCCAAGGCGCGTGGCGGAGACGACACACCGCAGGGAAAACGCCAGCGCCTCGACAAAGCAATGTCCGTCGCAGTGAAGGTGGCGAATAGATTCAGCGGCCGCCTCGTGGGCAGGGAAACCCTCAGTAGGGCACTGTCAGCAATTCGCCGCCGCTACGGACTCGAATCGCTGACACCGAAGAAGGACGGCGAGTATTGGACGATTCACGGCCGAATAAACCCGGCCGCAAGCGAGCGCTCCATGGCCCAAGTGGTCGGAAAGATGAAGTGGTACAAGAACAAAAATTCGCAGAATAATTTTGACGCTTCCGAGACGGCAGAGTTGGACCAGCTCATACTGGATTCAGAGGCAGGGGAGTTCACGGAGGCGGCGGCATACGAAAAGTACAAGAACCTTGTCAGCAAATCGAAGGCGCGCAGAGAGAAATACGTCGAGGCCACCAGGGGGGCCGAAGAGCCGCACACAGTGAAAGATCACTCCGGAGAGTCGATGGATAAGATTGAAAAAGAACGCGAGAAGCTCCGCAAAGAACGTCAGGAGATCAACAAGGAAAGGAAGCGCCTAGCAAAAGCGCTAGGAATGAACGATCCCGATAAAATCAACGCGAAACATCTGGAGGAACAGCGACTCATGGGTCGCGGCAAAGAAGTTGGCGATTTCCTGGCCCAGGATGACAAGTATAAGGAACGAGGAAAAGCCCTCAACAAGGAATCAGAGAAGTTGGGCATGATTGCCGCTCGCGACTTTGGAGCATCCAGGGGGGCTGTACCCATGTACGAAGGCCCTCCAGGAGCCCCAGGCACTTTTGATCTAGCCATGCTCAAGCCTGGACCACCACCCAGCCTATTCATCATGGAAGCGAAGGGAGGGGGCAGCCAACTCGGAACCAGGTCGATCGAAGGAACCGCCTACCAACAGGGCCACTCCGCGTACTTGAATTGGACGCTGAAGAACGACAAGGAATTCCGCCAGGAAGCCGCCGCAAGAGGATTGATTGCGAGCATAGAGGACGGAACAATTAAAATTGAGTACCATTTAGTTATGGCCCCTGGGGGGCGCAAGGTCACCGTACAGGAGTTCATCGTTTAACGAGACACGCTCTCCACAAATCAGGAGTAATAAATGATTCGCCGACTCACCGGGGAACAGGTAGTGGATCTTGCGCTGCGACTCGAAGAGATTAGTTGGAATTGGACCTCCAGCGAGATCGCCGAGGTTCTTCGAACGGCTCAACTCACCCCTCTGGACTCACTCGATATCTCATCGATCCCCATCGAACACCCAGACCTGAGGGGCGTTCGCGGGTTCGTTGTGAATCTGAACGAAAGGTCAGTCGTTCTCGAAATCAACGTTACCTTGACTGAGGTTTCACCACGTAACGACATCCACGCACAGGACCAAATGGATGTAGCTTTTCAGGAATATTTGACTGCCCTGATCTCGACGTTCGGAGACCCCGACGACTACCCGGAAGAATCCGTCATCGCCTGGGATCGCGGAGAAGAGAGGCTGAATCTCCGGCGGCTCGGCATCGCAGTAGACCTATCATGGCAAGGCGATGAAGGAATTCACTTCTACGACAACGACTGAGGTGTAGCAGGTTTCACGAGGTACGGGCATGCGGGAAAGCCCGGCGACGCAAGGCCGACGTCACACTCCGACAACCAGGTCAGCAGCCCCCAAATTGAGCCAAAGGTGCCTCACATTCTACTAGTAGATCTATTAGAATGGGCTCATGAGCGACGAAGTCACCTACAGACCAGGTGAAGGCCCCACCGCCAACGTCTCCGTCAGCCTGCACTCCGGCAACATCGCCGCCGTCCGCGCCCGCGTCGGGAAGCGCGGGTTCTCCGCCTACGTGGACGCCGCCGTGCAGCGACAGATCGAGCGGGACAACCTCGCCGAGCTGACCGCCGCGCACGAAGCGGAGCACGGTGGGTTCAGCTCATCGGAGATCGATGCCGCCCGTGCCCTGCTGCGCGGGGACGCCGGCGGTGACGTGGGGAGCGCGGCTTGATGAACCGGCCGGGCACCCTCGTCCTGGACAGCGAAGGGCTGTCGAAGGTCGTCGCCGATGACCGCCAGGTCATGGCCCTGGTACGCGGGGCCGAGCAGGAGGACATGCGGGTCGTGACCAGCATCCTCACGCTCATCGAGGCGCACCACGCGCGGGTGAACTCAGCCCGCTTCAACTGGGCCGTGTCCCGGCTGAACGTGGAGCCGGTCACCGACGAGATCGGGCGCACGGCGATGGCCCTGCTCGTTGACGCGGGCCTTCATGGGCACAAGTACGCCATCGACTCCGTGGTCGCCGCCACCGCGCTCCACGCTCCCAAGCCGGCCGTGGTCCTGACCTCCGATCCCGAGGACCTGACCATGCTCTGCGGCGACCGCGTCCGCATCGTCAAAGTCTGATCCCCGCCCTCAAGGCCGCCCCACTTACTGGTCCCCGGCTCTCAGGTCACCAGCCCCAAATACGGCCCGAACTCCGAAGCCAGCGTCAGCCGCCCCAGCTTCTGGTACTCCCGCTGGATCGCGTGGATCACCGTCTCCATCGTCACCGCGCCCCCCGCCTCCGCCGCCAGGTACGCCGAAGTCACCGCGATCGAGCGGATGTTGCCGCCCGCCAGCTCGAAGTTCTCGGCGCAGAACGGCAGGTCCAGGTCCGTGCCGCGCGGGAGGGTCGGGCCCAGGCAGCGGTCCCAGAGGAGGAGGCGTTGTTCGGGGTCCGGGACCGGGAAGTCGATGACCAGGTCCAGGCGGCGGGTGAAGGCGTCGTCCAGGTTGGCGCGGAGGTTGGTGGCGAGGATGGCCAGGCCGTCGAAGGACTCCATGCGTTGCAGGAGATACGCGCTCTCCACGTTGGCGTAGCGGTCGTGCGCGTCCTTCACGTCCGAGCGCTTGCCGAAGATCGCGTCCGCCTCGTCGAAGAGGAGCACGCCGTTCACGCCCGCCGCCTCCGTGAAGATCCGCTCCAGGTTCTTCTCCGTCTCGCCCACGTACTTGTCGATCACCGTCGCCAGGTCGACCGTGTACAGGTCCAGCCCCAGGTCCGCGGCGATCACCTCCGCCGACATCGTCTTGCCCGTGCCGGAGTCGCCGGCGAACAGCGCCGACACCCCCCGGCCCCGGCCCCCGCCCGGCCGCATCCCCCACTCACCCAGCACCCGGTCACGGTGCCGGGCGCGGGCCGTGAGTTCGCGGAGCTGGGTGTGGGTGTCGGGCGGGAGGACCAGGTCGTCCCAGGTCACCGTGGGTTCGATGCGGCGGGCCAGCCGGTCCAAGCCTGCCGCGTTCTGGGCGCGGGCCCCCCGCCGTACGTGGTCCGCGGTGAGATCGCCGCCCGCCAGCCGGGCCGCCTGGGCGGCTGAGCGGGCGGCCCCGGTGATCTGTTCCGGGGTGAGGAGGAACGGGGCCAGCAGCAGGTCCGGGGCGATGGAGGCCGGAAGCGGCGCGTCCTCCCGGAGCCGGTACGCGTCCCGCCACAGCGCCCCCCTCGCCGACGGCTCCACCCGGGGCGCGTGCAGCAGCAGGGGCGGGGCGACCGACCAGGACGCGTCCCAGGGCGCCCGGCCCACCAGGACGGTGGGGACCGGGGTGGCCGTGAGGAGCCTCAGCAGCCCCGGGCGCTCCCTGGACACCGCGTCCAGCGGCGCGCAGACCAGGCCCGCCCCCGTCAGGCGCGCCTCCCGGGCCAGGGCGTTCACCGCCTCGGCGGGCGACGGGTCCTCCGCCAGCCGGGCCAGGTCCAGGCCCAGGACCCCCCGGCCCGCCCGTGTCAGCGCCGACGCGGCGAGCGCCGTGCCCGCGCCGCCCTGGTCCTCGCTCAGGTAGGCAAGCCGGACGCCGTCGGCGAGGACTCCGGCGAGCGGGGCCGGGTCGCCCACCCCGGGCACGGCCCGCCACGGGGCCAGCAGGTCCGCCAGTCGCGGGTCCGGGGTGTCGTCGCCCAGCAGGTGCGCGGCCACCCGGTCCGGCACCCGCAGCGCCCGGCTCAGGAACGGGCGGTGCAGGTCCTCCGCCAGGAGCAGACCGCCGGCCCGGAGCGGTGCCCCCGCCGCCAGCCGGGCCCGGGCCGCGGGATCGGAGAGGGCCGCGCCGCACAGGCCCAGGGCCAGCCCGATGGACGGGCGGCGCCGGGAAACGTCGTCGTTCAGATAGCCGTAGAACGCCTCGAAGCGGTCGTCCAGATCCGGTACGAGCGCGATGAGCAGGATCTCCGTGTCCAGAAGGGTGAGGCCGAACTCCCGCGCGAGCGCCGCCAGTCGGGAATCCTCTTCCGTCCCGGCGGCCCCTTCCCCGGCCGGCGAACCCTCGGCCGGGGAACCGTTCAGCGCTGGAAACCCCCTCGCACCCTCCTCGTCCAGCAGCCGCACGATGCTGTCATCCGTGAGATACAGGCCCCGGAAGTCGTCGTCCGGGTCCGGATCGGTGCTCCGCCGCAGCTCCACCGCGTGCCGGATGCGCCGCTCCACGGCCGCCGCCCGGGCGAGCAGATGGCGGAGGTCCGGGTCGACGGCGTCCCGCGCCGTCATACGTCCCCTTCCTCGGATGGCGTACCCCGTCTCCCGGGTTGCGTGCCCCCGGGTGGCGTGCCCCGCCCCTCAGGTGGCGTCCCCCGCCGCTCCGTGATCCGCAGTGACACCGCCCGTCCGTGCGCCCCGCCCGAGGGCCCGGAGGAAGGCTCCCGGACCGGCCGCCCGGGACGCGACCCGTACACCGGCAGCCCCGGCCGGCCCGGTTGCGCCTCCGTCGTACCCGCCCCCGCACGCTCCCCGGGAACCGGCGCGGGTACATCCCCGAACTGCGCCCGCAGCCCCTCGTCGCCCACCGGCGGACCCGCCTCGTAGACCGGCGAGGCCGTCACCGGAACGCTGATCACCAGGTCCAGCGAGGGCTTCAGCTCGCCGCCGAGCGCGCTCCACACATCGGCGAACGACCGGTCCTCCGGCGGCGGCAGCGCGATCGACATCGGGACGGCGGCCCCGACCTCGGCCAACGAGCCCGCCAGCCGCTCCGGGGGCAGCGCCTCGTACCGCAGCAGACAGGCCAGCAGCGAGGAGAGCAGCCGGTGTTCGTCCTCGGGGCGCTTCGTCCACGCCGTGATCAGGTACGACAGCTTGAAGAAGCGCGGCGGGCGGCGCCGGGCGACGATCGCCCCGCGCTCGTCGTACTCGTTGTGCAGGCCGCGCTCCCGCCGCCGCATGTCCTCGCGGATGTCGTAGAGGTAGAGGTTGACCATCGGGGCGTTGACCTTGGCCGCCCACTCCCGGGTCGGGGCGTCGAAGACCACCGCGATCTGGCGGCCCTCCAGCACCTCGGCCCGGATCAGGGCCCGCAGGACGTCGTCCACCTCATGGATCATCCGGTGACCGCCTCCGACGCGAAGAGTGAACTCATGAGCGACCCGCGAAGTCCGGTGGTTGCAGGTTGTGTTGCACGACCAGCACCGGTTTCCGCAGGCGCGGCAGATCGCGGGCCTCCGCCCGCAGGACCCGCGGGCCCAGCGTGTCCTTGCGCAGGACCAGCACCTGCACCTCGAAGGTGCCGTCCCGAGCGACCCGTACGCCGGACCGGTCCGCGGTGATGCCGATGTTCCACGTGAAACGTACGGTCTCGCCCGGCGGGTAGTCCTTGCCCCGGGCCAGTACCGGCTGCCCCGGTTTCGCCACCTGCGGGGTGACCGTCAGCGAGGGCTTGAGGACCCTCAGCCGGTCCACGTCCCGGTTGTTCGCCGCCCGTCCGTCGGGCAGGGTGCCGCGCACGGTGGCCCGTACATCACCGGTGACCGCCGCCCGGTAGGTCGCCGTCTGCGTCACCACGACCCGCTCCCCGGCGGCGATCGTGCAGGGCCGCGCCGCCGTGCACCGGCTCAGGCCGGGCAGGCTCCGGTCCTTCGACTCGTCCGTCCTCGGCCACGTCGCTCCGAGGACGACACCGGTCGCCGTATCCGGGCCCGCGTTGGTGATCGTGAACCGGGCGGTGGCGGGCCGCCCCACGTACGTACGGTCCGGGCTGACATCGGCCCGTACCGCGAGGTCGGAGGCCGGAGGCGGGGGCGGCGGCGGGGGCGGCGGAGGAGCGGGCGGGTCCGGCGGGTCCGGCGGCACCACGGGTTCCAGCACCTCGAACCGGGCCGTGTCCGCCCCCGTGTTGCCCGCCGCGTCCGTCGCGGAACAGGTGACCGTCGTCGTTCCGACCGGGAAGAGCGATCCGGACGGCGGGGCGCAGGTCACCGGCAGTGCCCCGTCCTGCGGGTCCGTCGCCGTGGCCGTGTAGTCGATGCGGACGCCGTCGTCGTCGGGCGCCCTGGCCGTACGGTCGTCCACGGTGACGACCGGGTCGTTGATGTCGTTCACGGCGATGCTGATCTTCTGCTGGAAGTCGGGGTCGGGTACGGCGGCGGGGCCGAGCGCGTCCGTCCCCGGCACCTGTGTGCCGAGCAGGAACTGCACGGTGCAGGTCAGCGTCGTGCCCTGGGGGGCATCGGCCGACACGTCGACCGTCTCCGTGAACTGCGCGGTTCCGCCGCTGGTCAGCCGTCTCGTCGGCGGGTCCAGGGCGACGCTGAGATGCGGGTCGCAGTCGACGAGTTCATGGCCGACGGAGGTGGGCAGGTTGTCGAAGCCGTTCATGATCGCTTCGGCCGTCTCGGCCGGCTGGATACCTTCGAGCAGTTGGCCACCGGTCGCTTCGATGATCCGGGTGGCCTGACCGGTTTCGGTCGGCGGAATCTCGATCTGACCCGGGAAGTCCGGGTTGTTGGCGTTCCCGTTGCCGTTCAGGCCGTCCCCGCGGTCACTCTCCACTTCGATGCCGATCACCCGGACTCCGTTGTCCTGAAGGCCGGCGATCGTGTCGTCGATGGTGTGACCGTTGCTCGGCGCGTGGCTGGAGGCGTCGCTGACCAGGACGACGACCGGGCTGGCGCCCTCACGGAACACCGTCTTGCCGTCCGCGCCGTCGGCGATCTCCCACAGCCCGTTGATCCAGTCCTCCGACGGGCCCATGCTGAACCCGCCGAGGTCCGTGCGCAGCCCGTTGACACCCGTCTGGACCAGGCTGATGTCGTCCGTCAGCTCTTGGAGGACCCAGAACCCCGCGTTCGGCCTGTCGACCTGCTGGTCGCCGAAAGTGGCGACCGCGAACCGCGAATCAGGCTCCTCGGCCCGGATCTTGCCGACGATGTCGGGCAGATTCTCCTGAACGCTCGTGATCGGAACCTCCATGCTCCCCGTACCGTCCACCAGCAGGACCACATCCGGCCGAGGCGGGATCGCCGGGGTCCGCACCCGCTTGTCCACGCCCGTCGAACCGCCCGGGTCGAGCGCCTCCTCCAGCGTCGCCGGGGTGACCCACGGCTCCGGCGGCACGGGCACGGCGGACGCCACACCGCTCACACCCGATGCGGGCGCGAGGCCGGCGGCCAGCAGCAGGAGAACGAGCCCGGCCGCTCGCCTCCGCGGTCCCGTTCCTGGCTGAAACCACCGCACAGCGTTCCCCTCCCCGCGCCACGCCCGATACCCGGAGGCCACCGTCGCGCACCGGCCGGCCGCGTGCGGAGAGAGACGAGCCACTTCCGCGGGAAGGCCGAACTGCCCGATGGTGCAGAGGTGTTCGTGATGGAGGCCTGAGCCGCCAGGTCGTCAGATAAGCCCCTGACGCATCGCGTACGCCACCGCGTGGGAGCGATTACGCAGTTGCAGACGGGTCATCACCGAGTGCAGCACGTTCTTGATCGTGCGCTCGGAGTACGCCAGCTTCGTCGCGATGTCCGCGGTGTCGTACCCCTCGGCCACCAGCCGCAGCACGTCCACCTCACGCGCGGCCAGGCCGGTGAAGTGCAGACCGCGCGGACCGAGCACCTGACCCTGGAGCCTGCCCACCTCTTCGAGGAGGCGTCCGAGCAGGTCGGAGGGGAGATGCCCCTCGCCCCGCGCCACCGTGCCGATGACCTGCACCAGATGGTCCGGCGTCGAGTCGGACCGCCTGACGACCCCCGCGACCCCGCACTCCGCCGCGCTCACCAGCTTCTGTTCGTCGATGTCCTTGGTCACCAGCACCGTGCGGCAGGTGCTGGTGCGCTGGATGTTGCGCAGGACGCGCAGGACCTCGTCGTCCACGGTGTCCACCACCATGACCACGACCTGGGGCGCCGGCTCCCCGTCGTCCCGGTCGACGACAGCGACCTCGGGGCGGGCCCGCAACTGGCTGGCCACTCCGGCCTGGGAAATCGGGTCCTGCGCGCGTAAAACGACAGTGATGCGCTCCATGCGAATGCTCCCCCTGGGCACCAGCCGGAAGCATCACACTGCAGGCACAAGCTCCACAGCTGTACTCGTCCGCCCCAGCCGTTGTGAGGCGGTCTAGAGATTCCCGTTCTTACCCGTGAGGAAACTAAAAGGTTACCTCGGGCATCACATCTGCCCGAAAGTGTTCCTCCGTGACCGGTGCCCACCCTCCGGCCCGGTCCTACGGTCCGCGTATGAGTCTTACCGCAAGCCTCGACGCGTCGTCCGTCACCGTCGTACCGGGCGAGGAGACGACCCTCCCCCTACAGATCCTCAACTCCGGCCGGACCGTCGAGGAGTACCATTTCGAGGTGGTCGGGACGTGTGCCGCCTGGTCGGCGATCGAGCCCGCGGTCCTCTCCCTGTACCCCGGCGACTCCGGAACCGTCTCCCTGGTCATGCGGCCGCCGCGCGAAGCGACGGTCCTCGCGGGCGAGAACACGTTCGGGATCCGGGTGATGCCGACCGGCGACCGGAGCGACACCGTGGTGCCCGAGGCCCGGGTGACCGTCCTGCCGTTCACCGAGACGACCGCCGAGCTGGTCCCGCGCGGCTCGAACGGGTCGCGCGGCGGGCGGCACCAGTTCGCCGTCGACAACCGCGGAAACACCCCGGTGACCGTACGGCTCGGGGCCCAGCCCGGTACGGAACAGGCGCGGGTCGTGTTCGCCGCCTCCGAGCTGCGGATCGAGCCGGGGCACGCGGAGTTCGCGAAGCTGCGGGTCCGCCCGGCGAAGCGGATGTGGCGCGGTACGCCGGTGACGCACGCCTTCCAGGTGTTCGCCGCCCCGCAGCCGCCCGAGGGCGAGGAGGCGCCGGCCCCGGTGCTGGTGGACGGCTCCTACCAGCAGGACCCGATCCTGCCGCGCTGGCTGCCCCGGGCCCTGCTCACCGCCGCTCTGCTGCTCCTCGTCCTGGTGGGACTCTGGTACGCGCTGCTGCGCCCGGCGGTGAAGTCCGCGGCCCGGGAGGCGGTCACTCCCGAGGCGGTACGGTCGGCCGCCGCGGCCGACAAGAGCAAGGCCCCGGAAGAGGGCGAGCAGGGCGGCGCGGGCTCCGGCGGCGGCGACTCCGCCGGGGCGGGCACGGGCGGCGGTGCGGCAAGCCCCACCCCGTCACCGGGCTCGTCCGCCTCGGGCGGCAACGGCAGCGGCGGGGGCGGCGGTGACGCGGCGGCGGGCGCCCCGACCAGCGCGCAGGTCCGGGTGCGGGACGGGGTGGGCGGCGGCCCGAACACCGGCACGGCCCTGGAGGTGCCCGCCGGTCACACCTTCCAGCTCACCGACATCGTGGTGCAGAACCCGCAGGGCGACGCGGGCACGGTCACCGTCACGGCCGGCGAGGACACCCGCGTCCTGAGCCTCGGTCTGGAGAACTTCCGCGACTCCGACTACCACTTCGTGACCCCGATCCTGGTGCCCGCGGGCGGCAAGGTCACGATGACGATCGACTGCAGGCGGATCGGGAAGCCGGTGGGCGCCCCGGCCCCCTCGCGGTGCTCGTCCTCGATGTTCCTGGGCGGGACGATGCGCCCGGACACGCCGACGGGCTGAAGCCCGCAGCGGAACCGGCCGACCCACCGACCCACCGACCCACCAGCCGACTGAAGCGGGCTCCTCTCAGGCCGGGGGCTTCTCCTCCTCTTCCTCCTCCCCCGGCTTCTTCTCCTCCGCACGCTGCACGAACAACCCCTGTACGTCGGCGGGTTGCTCGTCCTCGTCCTCCGTGGCCACCCGCTGCACGGCGGAGGCGGAGGCGGAGGCGGAGGCGGAGGCGGAGGCGGAGGCGGAGGCGGCAGCGGGTGCGGGCGCAGGGGCGGACATGGGGGCGGCCGGGGCCGGTGCGGCCTCCGGCGCGGGGTCGGACAGCACTCGGTCCGCGTTCGCGACGGCTTCGCGCTCGAACCGGTCCGAAGGGTCGCTGACCCGGATGCCGCCCGGGGCCTCCGTTCCCTCCACCGGGCCGTTGCGCTGCTGGATCACATGGGTCAGCTCATGGGCCAGCGTGGTGCGGCCCTGCGGGGATCCGGGGTCGTAGGCGTCGCGCTGGAACACCACGTTGTTGCCCACGGTGTACGCGTGCGCCCCGACGCCCTTCGCCGACTCGTGCGCGGCGGAGTCGTGGTGGACGCGCACGTCGGAGAAGTCCGCGCCCATCCGGCTCTCCATGTCCGTACGGGTGTCGGTGTCCAAGGGCGAACCGCCGGAGGAGACCACGTCGTGCACCGGCGACCGCTGTCCCTCGGGCTGCCCCGTCTGCGCCGTCTGCGCCGTCTGCTCGGCCTGCTCGGCGGTGGATTCGGCGGCCCCGGACCGGGAACGCTGGACCATCGCCCCGATCGCCCCGTTGCCGGCCGTCCGCTGGAGCAGCCCCATCCCGGCCGCTCCGACCACATCGGCCCGACCCGTGGCAGCGGCCCGGAAGACGTGGTGGGCCTGCTCGCCGGATGCCTCCGCGGCGGTTTCGCCGCGCTGCTCATCGCGCTCGTGGGCCTGTTCCCGCCCACCGTGTCCCTGGTGTCCACCGTGCTCGTGGTGCTCGTGGTGCTCGTGGCGTTCCTGCTCGATGTCGTGCGCGTCCATGCTCATCTCTCCCCTGACCGCGCTGTCCTCGGCATTCCACGATTACGGTGCGGCCCCCGGCCCGTCCAGCCCGCGCCCCGGCCCGGCCGGGGCATCCGGAGCTGCCTCATCGGGCAGCGCGGCGACACGGACGGACGCGCACACCACGACCTCCACGCGCCTGCCTACTCCCTTCGGCCGACAGGGAGAGGCCATCGGCGCAGTACCGGTCGCCGTCGTCCGCCGTGCTCGCGATGATCGGCAGCATGACCACGAGCGACAGCGGCAAGGACATCACCCTGCGGATCGCCCAGAATCCGGAGGCCGACGAGCTTCTCGGCCGCAGCCCGCTGGCCGCTCTGGTCGGCATGCTGCTGGACCAACAGGTTCCGATGGAGTGGGCGTTCACGGGCCCGTACACCCTCGCGGAGCGCCTGGGCTCCGATGACCTGGACGCGGGGCGGATCGCCGCCTACGACCCGGACGCCTTCACCGAACTGTTCACCACGAAACCGGCTCTGCACCGCTACCCCGGCTCCATGGCTCAGCGGGTGCAGCAGTTGTGCCGCTACCTGGTGGCGGAGTACGACGGCGACGCGAGCGCCGTGTGGCGGGACGCGGCGACCGGCGACGAGCTGCTGAAACGCCTCAACGCACTGCCCGGCTTCGGCGAACAGAAGGCGCGGATCTTCCTGGCGCTGCTCGGCAAGCAGTTCGGCGTACGGCCGGCGGGGTGGCGGGAGGCGGCGGGCCCGTACGGGGAGGCCGGATCGCGCCGGTCGGTCGCCGACATCACGGGCCCGGAGTCGCTCGTCGAGGTGCGCGCGTACAAGCAGGAGGCCAAGGCGGCGGCCAAAGCGACGAAGAAGGCGACCGGAACGGCGAAGAAGACGAGCGGGCCCTCGCCCAGAAAGTCGGGCGGCTCACCGAACGAGAAGTCGGGCAGGTAGTCGGCCTGATCCGGCGCTCGACGGAGAGGTGACGTGGTCGAGCGAGTGACGTGGTCGAGCGCCGGATCAGGCCGACACCCCCCTCTCACCGATCGAATCCGGCCACATCTGTTCACAGGCGCCACCCCACTCGCTAGCTTTCGCAGCACATTTGTTCAGCCGTTCAGGTACTGAGCCGCTCGGAGCACCGGCGGTCGGTTCAGGTACTGAGCCGCCCAGAGCACCAGCCGTTCAGACCGGAAGGGCTCCTGTGCACGCAACACGTCGCAGAGCCATCGCTGTCGTGGCCGCCACCGCCCTGGCCACACCGCTCCTCCTGGCCGCGTCCCCGCACCCCGGACGCCCCGCGCCGCACGACCCCGGTAAGGAAGCGGCCAAGCTGTCGAAGGAGTTGGTCCGGAAGGCTTCCGCACGCGACGCCTACCGCCACCTCCAGCAGTTCCAGGCGATAGCCGACTCGACCGACGGCCACCGCGCCGCCGGCTCGCTGGGCCACGACGCCTCGGCGGCGTACGTCTACCGCCAGCTCCAGCGGGCCGGGTACAAGGTCTCGTACGAGAACTTCCGCTTCACCTACACGGAGACGCTGGCCGAGAAGCTCGCCGTGGTGACGCCGACGCCCCGCGACGTCACGATCAAGGCCATGACGTACACCCCGTCGACCGAGGTGGGCGGCCTGACGTCGGCGCTCGTCGCGGTGCCCGTCGACGGGACGACGGGCTGCGAGGCCACCGACTACGCGTCCACGACGTTCACCGGCAAGATCGCGCTGATCAAGCGCGGCGGCTGCTCCTTCGCCGAGAAGCAGGCGGCCGCCGCCGACGCGGGCGCGGCCGGGGCGGTCATCTACAACAACGTCGAGGGCGCCCTGTCCGGCACGCTCGGCGAAGTCGCGGCGGGCAGGATCCCGACCGGGGGCCTCACCCAGGCGGAGGGCGAGAAGCTGGCCGCCGACGTCGCGGGCGGCGAGGTCACGGTCTCCTTCGAGATCCGCGAGCTCCAGGAGGACCGTCCCACCCGCAACGTCATCGCCGAGACGCCGGGCGGCAGCACGGCCCGGACGGTGATGCTCGGCGCCCACCTCGACTCGGTGACCGAGGGCCCCGGCATCAACGACAACGGTTCCGGCTCCGCCGGCCTGCTCGAAGTCGCCCTGGACCTGGCGAAGTCGAAGAGCAAGCCCGCCAACAAGGTGCGGTTCGCCTGGTGGTCGGCCGAGGAGAACGGCCTGATCGGCTCGGAGAAGTACGTCGCGGCGCTCTCCGAGAAGCAGCGCGAGCGGATCGCGCTCTATCTGAACTTCGACATGATCGCCTCGCCGAACGGCGTCCAGTTCGTCTTCGACGGCGACAACTCCGACGATGTGGGCGAGGGCCCGGGCCCGGAGGGCTCGGCCCAACTGGAGCGTGACATCAACGAGTTCCTCGACGGGAAGGGCGAGCCGCACGAGGGCACGGACTTCACCGGCCGCTCGGACTACGGACCGTTCATCGAGGTCGGCATCCCGTCCGGCGGTACGGACACCGGGGCGGAGGGCATCAAGACGGCGGCCCAGGCCGAGGTGTTCGGCGGCGAGGCGGGGATCGCGTACGACCCCTGCTACCACGCGGCCTGTGACGACCTGGACAACATCGACATGGGTCACTTCGACACCAACATCGACGTGATCGCCAACGCGGTCGGAACGTACGCCCACGACCTGCGCTCCCTGACCCGCCCGGTCACCCCCGACACCGGCACGGGCACGCCCGGCAGCGGTGGCAGCGGCGGCGGCCTGCGCGAGGGTCACGGCCGGGTCGCGGAGTAGGAGCGGCAGCCCGAAACGGCCCCGTCCCACAAGCCGTCCCACAAGCCGTCTCGCAGGCAGTTCCGAAGGCAGTCCCGTAGGCGACGGAACGCGAGCGAGCCCGCACGACGGACCACCAGCGGGCCCGGTGCGGAATCCCCACGGATTCCGCACCGGGCCCACTACCGCGACCTTCCACACCCCGCCGACCTCCAGCGACCCCCACGTCACCTGCCCGGTTATCGAGCCCAATACGGCGCTATACACCCTTTGCGCCGTCATCGCGGTGAGCTTCCCTGGCTGCGCCCGGTGGCCCTTGCCCGGTAGGCTTTCCGTGTGATCTTCAAGCGCATCGGAAATGGGAAGCCATACCCCGACCACGGCCGGGAAAGCACCCGACAGTGGGCGGATGTCGCGCCGCGTCCGGTTCGCCTGGACCAGCTCGTGACCACCAAGGGCCAGCTGGACCTGGAGACCCTCCTCGCCGAGGACTCCACGTTCTACGGCGACCTGTTCGCCCACGTCGTGAAGTGGCAGGGCGACCTCTACCTGGAGGACGGCCTGCACCGGGCGGTCCGGGCCGCGCTCCAGCAGCGCCAGGTGCTGCACGCCCGCGTCCTCGACCTGGGCTGACGCCACCCCCGGCTACCGCTGACGCCACCCCCGGCTACCTGAGCGCACCTCCGCGAGCAACCTCGGCGAGCAACCTCCGCGAGGGCGCCCGCACACCCCACCCGGGTTCCGCACCCACTGATACCCAATCCGGGCCTTTCGGGTGGTTTCACGCTCATCCGGGTGTCATACGTTGATCATCTTGTACGCATGGACACAGGGTCGCATTACGCTGCCTCCATGAGCATGCTCACTCCCCCCGGCATGGGCGGAAAGTACCGCATCACGGGTGACGCCTATCCCCGTATGCGCCGCCCCCGGCACCGCCGCAGGCTGGTCCTCGCGGGCATCGGAGCCGTCGTCGCCCTCAGCCTGGCCGGCTGGGGCACGCTGCAGCTCATCGACGTCTTCACCGGCGGCGACAAGAGCGCCAGCGCGGCCGACCACAAGCGGGACTGCCCCACCCCGAAGCCGTCGGCGGCCTCCGCCAAGGCGCTTCCGAAGCCGGCCTCCATCAAGGTCAACGTCTACAACGCGACGACGCGCAGCGGGCTGGCCAAATCCGCCGCCGAGGAGCTCAAGAAACGCGGTTTCACCATCGGCGAGGTAGGAAACGCGACGAAGGCGTACGACAAGAAGGTGCCCGGCACGGGCGTGCTTGTCGGCGCACCGACCGCGACGAACGGCAGCTTCACGGTGCTCGGCACCCAGCTGGCGGGCACGGTGCAGAAGACCGACACCCGCAGGACGGGCGAGGTCGACCTGATCCTCGGGACGAAGTTCAAGGCGTTCAGCACCCCGCAGGAGGCCACCGCCGCGATGGCGGCCCTGACGAAGCCGGCCCCGGCCCCGTCCTCCTCCTGCTGAACCCCGCACACGCGCGCTCCTGTCTGAGCCCGCACACGATTTCGCGCCCCGTGCCGGCGTCGTACGGATCCGTACGGTGCCGGCACGGGGCGCGAATTCATGGACCGGGGGACGGGGAACGGGGAGCGGCCCTGTCCGAACCATTGCCGTCCGAGCTGTTCGGCGTCCGAACAGGCTCGGCGGCGTCCATACCCATGCGGCCGTGGCCTATTCGGCCGTGCCGTACATCCGGTCGCCCGCGTCCCCGAGGCCCGGCACGATGTAGCCGTTCTCGTTGAGCCGCTCGTCGATGGAGGCGGTGACGACGGTGACCGGGGTCCCGGCCAGCTCGCGCTCCATCACCTCGACGCCCTCGGGCGCCGCGAGGAGGACGACGGCGGTGACGTCGTCGGCCCCGCGCTTGATCAGCTCGCGGATGGCCGCGACGAGGGTGCCGCCGGTGGCCAGCATCGGGTCCAGGACGTAGACCTGGCGACCGGAGAGGTCCTCGGGCATCCGGGTCGCGTACGTCTCCGCCTGGAGCGTCTCCTCGTTGCGGATCATGCCGAGGAAGCCCACTTCGGCGGTCGGCAGCAGCCGCACCATGCCGTCCAGCATGCCCAGACCGGCCCGCAGGATCGGGACGACCAGGGGCCGGGGGTGCGAGAGCTTCACCCCGGTCGTGGGCGTCACCGGGGTCTCGATGTCGACCAGCTCGGTGCGCACATCCCTGGTGGCCTCGTAGGCGAGAAGGGTGACCAGCTCGTCGGCGAGCCGCCGGAAGGTCGGGGAGTCGGTGCGCTTGTCGCGCAGCGTGGTGAGTTTGTGCGCCACCAGCGGGTGGTCGACGACGTGGATCCGCATGTGTCAACAGTAACCGCGCCCGCCCGGCACTCTGCGCTGGCATCAACCACCTGTTCGGGGGGAAGGTGGGGGCATACGGACCCAGCACTGGGGTGGTGTGTCGATGGCTGACGGGGAACTGCGGCGCGACCCGGCCTCGCGCGGGCCGCGCGACGGGCGCGACGCGGAGGGCGCGGCGAGTGACGTCGAGGACGCGCAGGAGAGTGACGCCGCCCGCCGACGTCGACGCGCCCAGTTCCTCCGTGAGCTCCACGAGGCCAAGCAGCTGCGCGACCGCGTGCAGCCGCGCCGGGCCCGTGCGGCCCGTATGCGGCAACAGATGCGGATGCGCACGTTCCGTTGGTGATCCTCCTCGTACCACTCCCCGTTCCACCGGCGCACTCCCCCCGCCGATCGCCTCGTCAGGGAGACGGCCGACCAGGCACTCCTGGAACTGATGGCCGACGCAACGGCCGAAGAGGTCTCGTACAGCGCTTGTTTCTGCCACGATGCCGGTTGGGCGGGGCGCAGGACGGACGGATCACCGTTCGCCCTCCCGCCGGACCGATTCGCCTATGACCAGTGGGAGAGTCACGGTGTACTTCGCCGCACTGCTCGCGCGCACCGAAGACGGGTGGGAAGCGAGCGATACAGAGCTCGACGATGTGGAGACCCTGTCCGATCTGACAGATCTGGCCCGGGAGGTCTCGGTGGACGAGGACACGGTCCTGGTCTACATCGAGCAGGAGGACGCCTGGTTCGGCGTCGTCCGGGTGGACGGTGAGGAGGACCCCCGAATCTACGTCTCGGACGCGTCCGCCGCCGCCCGCTCCTCGTACGGGGAGATCCTGCTCACCGACGAAGTGCTCGGCCGCGAACCAGGGGCCGAGGACGAGATCGCCGCCCTGGAGGAGCTCGTCGACCTCGACGGCACCGAGGACGGCGAACCGGAACGGCCCGCCCCCGCGGCCGTCGACCCGGACGAGGACGGCCCCGACCCGGACGCCGTGCCGGCGGGACCGATCGGCGAGCTCGGGATCCTCGCCGACCTCGGGCTGTCCGAGAAGGAGCTGCTCACCCTGCAGACCGACGCACTCTCCGAGATCGCGGAGGCCGTGGGAGCGGCGGAGGTCCTGGAGTCGGTCCGCTAGCCCGGCCCGTACACCCGCCCCTCCCTCACCCCCTGTCCCGTGCCCCGTCCGTACCGTCCCGTCCGTTAGGGTCCGCGGGTGACCGCACGACCGCCGGACCCCTCACCCGAGCCCGCCCCGGATCCCGTACGCGTACCCGAGCCCGACCCCGTACGCGACCCCTGGCAGGCACCGATGCGCCGCGCCCTGGCCGAGGCCGGGCGGGCGGCGTCGGCCGGCGATGTGCCGGTCGGCGCCGTCGTCCTCGGCCCCGACGGCACCGAGCTGGCCGCCGCCCACAACGAACGCGAGGCCACGGGCGACCCGACCGCGCACGCCGAGATCCTGGCCCTGCGCCGGGCGGCCGAGGCCCACGGCGAGTGGCGCCTGACCGGCTGCACGCTGGTGGTCACCCTGGAGCCCTGCACGATGTGCGCGGGCGCCCTGGTCCAGTCCCGCGTCACCCGGGTCGTCTACGGAGCCCGCGACGAGAAGGCGGGCGCGGCCGGCTCCCTCTGGGACGTCGTCCGCGACCGCCGCCTCAACCACCGCCCGGAGGTGATCGGCGGCGTACTGGAGGCCACGTGCGCCGAACAGCTGACGGCCTTCTTCCGCACGCTCTGACCGGCACGCCCCGGCCCCCCTGACCAGGTACGCCCCGCTGCCCGACCAGGCAAGGCCCCGCTCCAGAGAACCGATTTCTGTCCACGCCCCGGGATGGTCTAAGCTCTCTCTCGGTAGCGTGTCCGAGCGGCCGAAGGAGCTCGCCTCGAAAGCGAGTGTGGCGTAACCCGTCACCGTGGGTTCAAATCCCACCGCTACCGCTTTTGACGCCCCCTTGGTTTGCGAACTGGCAGCCAAGGGGGCGTTCTGCGTTTGACGATCAAGGCACTCTGTGAGTACCCGTCCAACCAGCGAGGCCATCCGATCGGCGCGATGCAGCCATCGCAAACATGCCGACTGAGCTGAGGACGGCAGACGACGGAGGTCGCGGTCAGTCTGACGGGCCGCCGCCCCTTGCAAATGTGGTTCAGTAGTTCCCACGCGCTAAGGGAAGCACCTGGTCTCGCAACCCGAACCTCCTGATCTCATCCCTTGGTCCCCGCCCACGCGGGGGTGCGCCCTAGGGTGAGCAGCGTCGCGCATGGTCCCCGCGCATGCGGGGTTTTCCCGCTGTTACTCGGCATGCTCCACCAAGTCGGCCTGGAGTTCCACATGCACACCGAGCAGTAGTGAAAAAACTAGGGAGAGCAACGATCGAGCTCTTGTGTTGCTCGCTGGAACGCGCTTTCACCGGAACAAGGCATCGTTACCTCTATGGCCACCCGTCGTTACACCCATCACCAGCCGGTGGCCATCGCCCTCTACAGAGGACGCACCCCGCCCCGGTGCAGTCTCATCCGGACCAGAGGAGCTTGAAGTGACGACCAGGAATCCAGGCGATCAGCCCAGCAGGAACATGCGAACCGTTGTCTTCGCACTGCCTTCAGCTGGCCTGATCGTGCCGTCGACGCTCACCCCCTCCGCCTGGATCACTACGGTGATCGTCTTGGTCGTGGTGCTCGTCCTCGGAACGGCGGACGCCTGGTTGCGACGCCCGTGGGCCTGCCAGCACTAGCTCGCCTGTCCACTCCTGTCAGCTATGCAGCTTGCCGACAGATCTGCGCAACACACTTGCTCGACAAGCAGAGTGGCTCCGGCCCAGAGATCGTTGTGGGGCCACTCTGCCTGCTTATCGCCTCGCGCCGAGCGCTCTTCATTGATCAGCCCTGTACGCAGAAGTGGGACCCGCGCACTCGGGCTGAGCCCTCTGCGGCGGGGGCTCCGACTACCAGTTAGCTTTGGTGCTCGCGCGAGGCTGAGCCCCAGACCAGGCACCGCCTACCAGGCCAGATGACTTCAGGTGGTTCGCGGAGCCATACCTGCTGGCCCCGGTCGGTCACGGTCAGCCCGAACTGCCCGGCGTCGGGTCGCCCCACCGACTCGTACTCCCACCAGACCTGCTCGATCTCCTCCCACAGGAACCCGGGCCCGTACTGCCACACCTCCTCACCCGAGGCAGTCGTGGCAGCGCCTCCGTCCTCCCGGGTCACCCACACCCGGGCCCCGTCGGCGGTGCTCTGGTGGATGAGCCGCACACCTGGCAGCCGCGCCCCCGCAAACAACGCGAACCCGAGGTCGAGGAGCCGAGCCGGATCGAGCCCCGCCGCACGGGCCCGCCCCTTGCCCCGCACCTCGTGGAGGTCGGGCACACGATGGGACCGCATCGGCATGTACGTGGCCCCGCCGCAGAACGGGCCCGTCGCGGTGCCGTCGTCCTGAACGCGAAGCTGGACCAGCGCACCCGACCAGAACTCCCGGGCGAGCGGGGCCACCACGACCCCGCCAGGGCGAACCTGCCGGAGCAGCGCGTACGGGACGTACCGCAGGGCGCAGGTGGAGACCAGCCGGTCGACCAGTCCCAAACCGGGCCAGGGCTGTTCGCCGTCGCCGACGCGAAGGTGTGGCCGGTAACCGGCCTGCGCGAGGGCGTCGGCAGCCTGCCGGGCCACGACCGAGTCCAGCTCCACACTGTGGACCAGATCGTCGCCGAGCCGTTCGCAGAGCAGCGCGGCGACATACCCGGTGCCGGTGCCGATCTCCATCACCCGCTGCCCGTCGACGACTTCGAGGAGCGTGAGCATCCGGGCGACCATCGAGGGCATCGAGTTCGACGACGTCGCGACACCGGGCCCGCCCTCGCCCCCGTCGTCGAGCTGCGTGACGACCGGTTCGTCCGAGTTCACCAACGCCAGCCACGCATCCGCCCCCACCACCGCCTCACACCGGTCGGGCAACTGCCGCCACACATTCTCCGGAACGAACCGGCTACGCGGAACAGCCTCGAACACCCGCCGCCACCGACCGGTCAGCAGCCCACGATCGGCCAGCTCCTGCACCAGCTCAGGGTAGGTGGGTGCTTGGTGTGCGGTGCTCACCACTGAGGGAAGCACTGAGGGCGACTCCCGTCCGGAGACGGCTTCGGCTCCGAGGGCGGCGTCCACGGTTTGTCCGACGGCTGCCCGCCATGCTTGCCGGCATCCGCCCGTACGGGGTTAATCGTCATCATTCATCTCCTCTGTTCGGTGCAACAGTTCGATTGGCTACACGGTGCAGCCGGTAGACCCCGTACGGCGGAAAGACATCGACCCGGCGCGGCCAGCCCCCCTCGGCACACGCCCGGCACAGCAGATCGCGGCCGCCCTCGGTACGCCGTATGGCGGTGACCGGTGCGCGCCAACACGCTTCGCACGTGCGGACATCCGCTGCTGAGAAGTTGATGCTCATCCGGCTTCCCGAAGTACGGTGGCCGACGCGTGACACGGGCAGACACAGTCCGGCCGCAGGCAGAGGGCGTGCACGTCGGCCAGACCCGTTACCAAGGCGCTGCGGCAGACAACTCCGTACGGGCCGTCCGCCCCCGCCGACAACCCGTCCAGGCCCGCGCCCGTACCTCCGGTCGCATCGGCGGCGGTGATCGGGGCACCACGCCAGAGCAGCGTCACCTCATGCTCCGGACAGTAAGCGCCCGACTCGTTCTCGCTCGGGAAGTCATGCACGCCGCCTTCCGCGAAGCACCTCATCCGCGCGCCTCCCGCCAGGCACGGCCGAGCTTGGCAGCCGTCGGACAGGAGGCTCCGGTGCGGCAGGTCGGGCAGTGCTGAGTGTGCCCGAGCCAAGTCTTGTAGGCGATATCGCCCGAGGCGGCGGTCTTCACGCTGCGCCCTCGGCGCACGTGGGGCACTCACAGGCGGGGAAGTCGTGCGACGCCTCCGGCTTTTCGAACGGGGTCACCTCGGTCTCTTCCCGCAGGACACGGACGGTGCCTGTGCGGTTCACCTCATACACCTTCAGCGTCATCGGCACGGCCGTCTCCTTGACCACATCGCCGGGCTCTCAGCCATTCCGCTGCATGGCCCGCTGTCACACCCTGATGATGTGCGTGCACGCTATGTAGGAGATAGGTCGTTGGATGGCCACGCGTGGCCATCCGGCGGCCACGGTCGGGAGCGCGAACGATGACACTCCACACTGAACGCATGGGCCGTAATGACGCGCTACGAGCCGCCCGCCTGCACAGGGGGTGGCGGACCATCGACGTCGCTGCTGGGGCACTTACCCGACATGGTCAGCAGCTCTTGGACGACCGCCAGTTCACCGTCTCCGCAAGGACATGGCGTCGCTGGGAAGGTGAGCGCTCGGGGTGGCCGGCCGAAGAGACCGCGATCGTTCTTCACGACGCCCTTGGTCGATGGCCTGAAGATCTGGGCTTCACGACCCCGCCGGGCTGGATCCGGCCCGAACATCATCAGGAGGAACAGGTGAACCGCCGAGCCTTCACCTCCGTCACTGCCGCTGCGCTTGTCACCGGCCCGATGGCCCCCCAGCACGTCGACCCTGCTCTGGTCGACTACTTCCAGCAACAACTGGAGGGGCACTATCGAGCCGACATGTTCCTGGGACCTCACGATCTGATCGGCACGGTTTCCGCGCAGTATCAGCTCATCGACAAGCTGGTGCGGTCCGCGAAGGGCGAGACGCGGCGCGGGCTTCTGCGTGCGGGCGCGGCGTACGCGGCGCTCGTCGGCTGGCTGTATCAGGATGCCGGTGACATCGACGGGGCTGCGTTCTGGAGAGGCGTGACGCAGGAGATCGCGGTGCGGTCCCGTGATGTGCACCTCATCGGGTACTCGCTGGTGAACCAGGCGCAGGTGCGCACAGACCTGGGGGACGGGCACGCGGTTGTCGAGTTGTGCGAGGCCGTCCTTGAGAGCACCGACCGACTCGTACCGAAGGTGCGGATCATGGCGATGCAGCAGCAGGCGCACGGTGCCAGCCTTACCGGCGAACGCCGCGAAGTCGATCAGCTCCTGGACCAAGCCGATCGCCTTCTGCCGAGCGTCGATGACGACCTGCCGTGGGGCAACGCGTGTCGCCGGACGCCTGGATACCTGGAGGTGCAGCGAGCCACCTGCTACGGGCGGCTCGGCCTCGGTGTCGAAGCGGGCTCCCTGTGGACACAGGTATTGGCAGGGGTACCGGAGACGGCCCGCCGAGACCGTGGGGTGTACATGGCCCGGCAGGCGACCGCCGCCGCAGCAGCACGGGAGCCGGACCAAGCTGTGGAGCTCGCCCGGACCGTGGCCGCCATCGCCATCGAGACCCGTTCCGCCCGCATGCGCAGGGAACTTGACACTCTGGAACGGACGATGCGCCCGTGGCACGATGCCCCGGTCGGCCGGGAGCTTACGGAGATCCTGGCACCGGTGACCGAAGGGAACTGACGATGGGCAAGGATCCACTGCCGGACGAGGAGATCGCCCTGAGGCTGGCCGAGCTACCGGGTTGGGTGCGCGAAGGGGACCTGATCACCCGCACGTTCGGGATTCGCTACCACGGCGGTGTGGCTCTGATCGTGAACGTCGCGGACGCCGAACGGCTCGTCGGGCATCACGCTGACATCGACCTGCGATGGGACCATGTGCGATTCGCCATCACGACACACGACGCCGGGCACCGCCTCACCGCAGCCGACTTCGACCTGGCCGCACGGATCGACCGGATCGCGGCGGCGCACCAGGCGCAGCCTCACAACTCCTGACCAGGGCACGCAGATCCGCCTCGCCGAGGCATGAAAGGAGAGGATCATGAGTGACGACCTGTCCGCGGTGGGCCGCTTCCTGTCCGAGGTGGGCACGCTCCAGCAGACGCGGCGCACCGGGTGGTGGATGACCGGGAGGTTCGTGATCCCGAGAGCGTTGCCGAGCACTCGTGGCGTACGTCGCTGATCGCCACGACCGTCGCGAACCTGGAGGGCACGGACACCGCGCGTGCCGCCTATCTCACCGTCTGGCACGACACGCAGAAGACCCGGACCGGCGACGTGAGCCACCCCAGGAAGAAGTACGCGCCCGCTGGCGATCCTCAGAAAGTCACTGCCAACCAGACGGCCGGCATGCCCGGCATCCTCGCCTCGGCGGTCCGCGAACTGGTCACGGAGTACGAGGCGAAGGAGTCGCCGGAGACGGTCTGCGCCCGGGACGCGGACAGCTGGAGTGTATGCTCCAGGGGATCGAATACAAGGCCCAGGGCTACGGGAACCGCCCAGCGCTGGATCGACAACATCCGCATCCGACTCGTCACCGCGACCGCCAACCGCCTGGCCGACGAGCTGCTGGCGCAGCGGAGCCTTGGGCGAGGGCAAGAAGTAGCCCTCCTCGTAGCCTGGGTCCCGAGCCCTGAGCTTCGGGCTTCGGGACGGCCGGGTCACTCTTCCGGGGGTACGTGGATAAGGCCCCGGCCCGAAGCTCGGGTGCCAAGATTCGGGCGTCGGGTTGCGGGCCCCGGGCTTCAGGTCACGACTGTGGTCCCCGCGCGTGCGGGGATGGTCCGCATCGGCCCGGTGCCGGGACGCGGTGCCGGAGGTGGTCCCCGCGCGTGCGGGGGTGGTCCCCCAGGGGGGTGAACCCCGTAGATCCCGTACGGCGGGAAGAGGTCGACCCGGCGCGGCCAGCCCCCCTCGGCACACGCCCGGCACAGCAGATCCCGGCCACCCACAGTGCGCCGTACGGCGGTGACCGGAGCGCGCCAACACGCCTCGCGTGTGAAGATCCCTGGAGAAGTTCATGCTCATACCTCTTCCCGGAGAGCAGTGGCCACCGCATGGCACGGGCAGGCGCAGTCCGGACGCAGGCGGTAGGAATGCACGTCGGCCAGACCCGTCACCAAGGCGCTGCGGCAGACAACTCCGTACGGGCCGTCCGGCCCCGCCCGCAGCCCGCCCAGGTCGGCCACCGCGTCCTCGGCCACATCAGCGGAGGTTATCGGCTCACCACGCCACAACAGCGTCGCCTCATGCCCCGGACAGTACGCACCGGTGTCGTCCTCGACCGGCAACTCGTGCGCGTCCCCCTCTGCGTAGCACCTCATCCGCTTCGGACCTCCCGCCAGACACGACCAAGGTGGACAGCGGTCGGACAGGAGACTCCGACACGGCAGGTGGGGCAGCTCTGGGTGTGGCCGAGCCAGGTCCGGTACGCCCTTTCGCCGCTCCGTTGCCGTCGCTTCTCCTTCAGCCCTGTCACAACGCCCCCGCTGTGATGGGACTCGAAACGGCGAGCAGGCGCGATACGGTCGGCGCAATCCTCCTCGCGTCCCCGTTCGCCGATCCCGTAGAAGAGGCTTGTGACGTAGCGTCCTCCCTCGGCGACAATCTCCTCGGTGAGGAAGCCGTGCTGAGGGTGTGTGGCGTGCAGTCGAAGTTCGGCTTCCAGGGCGACAACCCTCAATCCGTGATTGCGTAGGTGCCCCACCAGTCTTTGCAGGTCAGTGGCGTTCATGGCTCGAGGGTCTCAACTGCGTCTAGCCCTGAGGATATGACAACCTATGACACGGAGTGGATCATGAGGTTGGTGACGATCACGGGGACTCGTGAGACGGCCCACAAGCCCCTCGCCGAATATGCCGACCTGTTCGAGCAGTACCTCGAACCCTTCGTTCCGGGCGCCCACTTCTACCTCGGCGGGGCCGTGGGCATCGACACGCTCGCCCTTCTCTGGCTCGCCGACCAGACCACGGCGGCCATCACGGTCGTCGCGCCGGGCACCCTGAGCCAGCAGCCGGCCGAGGCGCGTGAGGCCGTCGCTCGTACGAGGGGCCGCATCACAGAGATCGTGGAGCTCGCAGCGGCCAAACTCCGGTCCCCGGCCTACCACGCACGGAACCGGTGGATGGTCGACCGCACGTCGATGACCATCGGGTTCCCTCACGCCACGGCGCCGTCGACCGGCACGTGGCAGACGATCAACTACACAGCAGAGCAGAGAAAGCCGCGACTGATCGTGCCAGTCTGACAACACACCGTCTCGGGCTGCGTCACTATGGCCGTATGGGCAACCGGGTCGCGGGGGCGGCAACGCTGAAACGCTTACGGCACAGCCGCAGCCTCTCCCTGGCCGGTACCGCACGGGCGCTCTCCCAGACCACCATGGCCCTGCACCACCCGCGCCTGCCCGCCGTGGCGAGTGTCCAGCGAACCGTTGCCCGCTGGGAGTCGGCAGCGCCGACGCTGCCCGACGAGCGGTATCAGCTTCTCCTCGCTCACCTCTACGCCCGCACCCCCGCCGGACAGATGTCCGTAGGTCCCGAGTCCGACCTGGCTGAGCTGCTCGGGGCGCTACTCGATCTCGGCGAGATCGAGCGAATGCGAGAACCGGGCGGGCAACACCCGCACCGCTCTTCACCTCATCGGCCACGGGGAAGACGTGCTCGCAGCGGGCAACGAGCACCCCGTGCCCGAATGGTTCGACTGGTTCAGCGCTCCGCGTCTGGCCGCGTTCAAAGGCAACACGCAGTTACGGGCGGGGCACCTGCCGCAGGCCCGGGCCACGTCGTCCACTGCCCTCGACCAACTCCCCGAGGCGGAGGAGAAGCAGCGGTCGGTCGTACTGGGCGATCTGGCTGCCGTCGAGGCCGCAGCGGGCGACATCGATGCGGCGTGCCAGTACGCTGTGCGCGCGCTCGATCAGTTGAAGCGCACCTGGTACGCGACCGGCATGGACCGGGTGCGCGATGTTCGCCAAGCCCTGGTCGCCCACCAACACGAACAGTGCGTGCGAGATCTGGACGAGCGGCTCTACGACTGGTCGACGACCGTCAGTGCTCTCGCGCGTTGAACTGTGAAATTAGCGCAGGTAGTTCAGCGAGGCTCTCAACTCGGAAGGTGGGGAGCCTCCTGGCTTCATCCGACTCCCACTGAATCGTGCCCCACGGCCCGCGGTGCACAAGCGCGGTACGCATGCCCGCCGAAACGGCCGGCCGCAGGTCGTTGTCGACGCGGTCACCGACGTACAGGATCTCGTCGGGTTCGGCCGGGACGATTTCGGCGACGCGTACGAAGAACTCGGGGTCAGGTTTCGACGCACCCCAGTCGTCAGAGGTACCGATCAGGTCGATGTCCTGAGCGAACAGACCCCGCAGGATGCCACCCGCCCGGACCGTCTGGTTACCGGCGATACCGAGCCACAGGCCGTCGGCACGCAAGGCCGCGAGGGAGTCGCGTACGTCGGGGTACAGATCCGACTCGTCGAAGTGCTCAGGCTGCCCGGCTGCTGCCCGGGCCTCCCGCTCGGCGTAGAGGTCGAACCCGGGACGGAAGACCTGAAACGTCTCGCGGTAGTCGCTGCCCTGAGCAATCACGGCTCCGAACTGCGCGGCAAAGGTGTGACGAGGAACCCCGAGCCAGTCAGCCCAAGTGCCGTACTCACGGGTCTCGTCGACCAGACACTCACCGACATCGAACACGACTGCACGAATCATGCTGCGATCGTAGGCGGCAGCCGGATGATCGTGAGCTGGAAGGCCCTTGTACCCGCAGGCCGCCCCGCCCTTCCTCGAAGCTCAAATCCCGAGCCCTGAGCTTCGGGCCTCGGGCTTCGGCGGGGTCTGGTCACTCTTCCGGGGGTACGTGAATGAGGCCCCGGCCCGAAGCTCGGGTGCCGGGACTCGGGCGTCGGGATGCGGGACCCGGGATTCGAGCGCCTTCTTTTAACCGGTAGGCAGAAGAAGGGGGGTTGGGGAAACCTCCCTACCTCCCCACCCCGTAACGGTCAGCAAGTATGACTAATCGTGACAGCTTGCGGCGCAGCGTGACGACTGCTTACGGTGCGAGAACCAAACGACCCCGACACGGTGTTGTAAGCACCAGGCCGGGGTCTCACCGCACGATCGAGAGAAAGTCGATCCCGTGGCTACCCAGCACACTAGCCCTGCCCTGCCCGCCCCCGCACTCTCCGCCGCGTACCCGATGGCCAAGCCCGGCTACGGCAAACGCTCCGCACCGGATCAGCAGGCCCGCACGCGCGACGATTTCGCACTCCTGCCGACCCGCGAGCGTTACGTCGCAGGATTCGTCGACCACCTCCCCGAGGGCGCGGCGATGAGCGTGAAGACGCTGGCGAAGCAGCTCCCGCTCTACGGCCAGCAGGCCATCTCCACCGCGCTGACCGCCTTGTCCGTCGCCGGGCATCTGCGGCGCGTCCGGTGCGCGGCCGTCGGTGCGGGGGACGAGACGCGCTGGGTCTTCCGCACGTTCTGGTCGCGTACCGCGCGCGACAACGAGTGGTGGAACGCCTACCTCGCCACCGAGAAGGCCGCGCTGGCCGCCGCCCCCACGCCGTCGCCGTCGTCCGTGCCCGACACGGCACCACCCGCACCGTGGGCCCCGCCCGAGGAACCGCCGCCGCTGCCCGCCCCGGAGAGGCACGGTACGGAACCGGCCACCGAGCCCACCGCCGTACCGCACCAACGCACCCCGACCCAGACCCCGGACACCGATCCCGCGCTACCCCCACCGCCCGCCCCGGGCGCGGTGCCCGCGACGCCCCGAGCCCCCGGAGCCGGCCGGTCTCCCGCCTACCTCGCCCTGGCCCGCCTCGGCCGCGACGACCACCGCCTGGCCCTCTCCGCCGACGACTGCGCAATCTTGGAACCACAGGCAACGGAATGGCTCGCCAGAGGCGTGAGCATCGACTACCTAACCAGTGCACTGACCGCAGGGCTCCCCGCCCAGGTCGACAGCCCTCTCGGCTTCGTCCGCCGCCGCCTCACCGACAAGATCCCACCCCAACTCCCCACCGAAAACGCACGACCCGCTGCCCCCGCCGCAACCCGCCGCATCCTCATGGAATGCACCGACTGCGGACGCCCCGGCCAGCCAGAAGCCCTCCCCGACGGCCTCTGCCGCCCCTGCCGCACCGCCCACACTCCGACAGACCAGACCCCGCCCCACCCTGCCGAGATCGCCGACGTCAAGGCCCACATGAGCAACCTCCGCGACCTGCTCAAACCCGTCTGAACACGAGCGCCACAATCAACTCGCACCCCCGACCGACACAAGCCACAGGCACAGCGCACGACAGATCACCGAACCTCCCGCACGGCAGCCATCCACCTCCGCAAGATCCCGAACACGACGACGAACGCCCTCCCTCTTGCAGAGACGAGATACCGCACGCGACCGGCAAAGGGCAGAATCACCACTGTGCATGCCCAACTCCAGGGCAGGACGGTTTACCACATCGAGGAGATATGTCCGTCTCTCAAGAAGTGGGCAAAAACAGCCCCACGGGCACATAAACCCGCAGGTCACGAACTATGGTCCCCGCGCACGCGGGGGTGGTCCCGATGGCGCGTGACCGGTGGGACGAGCTCCGCGATGGTCCCCGCGCACGCGGGGGTGGTCCCTCGGCCGGGCTCGGGTTCCGCGTCGTCCAGATATGGTCCCCGCGCACGCGGGGGTGGTCCCGTCGGGCTCCGAAAGGTCCGGAGCCGGCGAGGATGGTCCCCGCGCACGCGGGGGTGGTCCCAGCACGCCGAGCTGGCGGTGGAGACCGCCTGTATGGTCCCCGCGCACGCGGGGGTGGTCCCGTGCCGGTGAGTTCGTACCGGGTCGACTGAGTCGTGGTCCCCGCGCACGCGGGGGTGGTCCCGTCGTGCCGCCGGAATGGCGGAAGCCGGGCAAGTGGTCCCCGCGCACGCGGGGGTGGTCCCGCCGGAATGTGCAGGATGGAGTTACGGCCAAGGTGGTCCCCGCGCACGCGGGGGTGGTCCCCATCAGGGCTGTCGAACGTACCGGTCTCTGTCGTGGTCCCCGCGCCCGCGGGGGTGGTCCCTTCCCCTCGGACATCTCGATGTTCTGGGACAGGTGGTCCCCGCGCACGCGGGGGTGGCCCCCCCGTCGTCGGGTACGGGCATTCCTACTGGGGGTGGTCCCCGCGCACGCGGGGGTGGTCCCGACATGACGGCCGCAGCAACCGCCGAGGAGCCGTGGTCCCCGCGCACGCGGGGGTGGTCCCGGGAGCTACCACGGGTGGCACGATGCCGTGGCGTGGTCCCCGCGCACGCGGGGGTGGTCCCGGGCGGGGCCGCCGGGCGTGGGGCGGGGCCGAGTGGTCCCTGCGCACGCGGGGGTGGTCCCAGGGCGTACCAGGCGTCACCGTCCGTGGAGTTGTGGTCCCCGCGCACGCGGGGGTGGTCCCGTACCGGCACTGGGCCTCCGGGGACGGCGGCAGTGGTCCCCGCGCCCGCGGGGTTGGTCCCTGCAGATCGACGTGTACGGCGAAGTGGTCGACGTGGTCCCCGCGCACGCGGGGTGGTCCCTGCTCACCGCGCAGGTCCGACGTGCTGAGGCTGTGGTCCCCGTGCATGCGGGGGTGGTCCCGTCGCCCTGGTCGAGGTCGTCCAGGGCGAACCGGTGGTCCCCGCACATGCGGGGATGGTCCCTGGATTACGGCCTTGCCGATGTCGAGGCTGCAGTGGTCCCCGCGCGTGCGGGGGTGGTTCCTCGTTCCGCTCGTCGCGGGTGCTTCCGCCGGCGTGGTCCCCGTGCATGCGGGGTGGCCTCTCCGAATCGTCGCTGGTTCCCGGCCTCCTCCAGTAGCCCCGCGCGCGAGGGTGGCCCCAGGTCGGCGTACGCGGAGGTCTGAAAGGCTTCGTGGTCCCCGCGCACGCGGGGGTGGTCCCTCAGTTGCCGTACCCGACAGGGCCTTGTCGAGGTGGTCCCCGCGCACGTGGGGGTGGTCCCGCCATATGGCCGGAGCCGTTCTGTTGGCGAGTGTGGTCCCCGCCCGTGCGGGGGTGTTCCCGCATCGGAAAGGTGCACCACCCGGGCGAAGGCCTGATTCCCCCGCGCACGCGACACGTGCGAATCAAGCCGTCCTGCCTCAGCGAAGGCTGCATCTCGCGCGCAATCGGACCGCTCCCCCACGGCTCCCGGCACGACCCACACTCCGCGAGTCGACCAACGGAGCCCGGCGACCGGGCTTACCGCCACCTCCAGCCACAGCCACCATCAAGCGCGGCCGGCGTCAGCAGATCACTCCCCCACCGCCACACTCGATCAGATAAGTGCACTTGCGTTCATTCTCGGTCATCGCAACCGTCGGCGACTTCGACGATGTCCAATACGCCCATGAGCCGCGATCATCCGGAAAGCCTCTCGGCTTTCGCCCGCCTGTCCCCAACCTCCCGCACCGCCTGGGGCAAGCACGACCGGCAGACCGAACAGTGGCTCCCCCTCTGGCGGCACATGGCGGACAGCGCCGCCGTGGCAGGCCGGCTCTGGGACGAGTGGGTGCCCGACAACGTCAAGGCGCTCATCGCTGACGCGTTCCCCCAAGGTGCCCGGGACGCCCGGCAAGTGGCCGTCTACCTCGCCTGCGTCCACGACATCGGCAAGGCCACCCCCGCCTTCGCCTGTCAGGTGGAGGGGCTCTCCGACCGGATGCGGGCGGCCGGGCTCTCCATGCCCTATCAGAAGCAGTTCGGGATGGACCGCAGGATGGCTCCGCACGGGCTGGCCGGGCAGTTGCTCCTTCAGGAGTGGCTGGCGGAGCGGTTCGGGTGGAGTGAGCGGGTCTCCGGGCAGTTCGCCGTGGTCGCGGGCGGGCATCACGGCACGCCCCCGGATCACCAGCAGATCCATGATCTCGGCCTTCGGCCACACCTGTTGCGTACGGGAGGGGCGGGAGGGGCAGGAGGAGCGGCAGGGGAGAGCGAGGTCGTCTGGCGGGATGTCCAGTACGAGCTGATGGATGCCTGCGCCGTGCGGGCGGGCGTACAGGGGCGGTTCGCCGATTGGCAGTCCGTTCGGTTGCCGCAGCCCGTCCAGGTCGTACTCACCGCGATCGTCATCGTCTCCGACTGGATCGCCAGCTCCTCCGAGCTGTTCCCGTACGATCCCGCCTCCTGGTCCCCCGTGGGGCCCGAAGGGGAAGGCCGTCGACTCGCGGCCGCCTGGGCCGGGCTGGACCTGCCCGGCCCCTGGCGAGCCGAGCAACCAAGCGGTAGCGCGGCCCAGTTGTTCCGAGATCGGTTCGATCTTCCGCCGGGCGCCGAGATCAGGCCCGTACAGGACGAGGCAGTGCGCGTGGCTCGGGAGCTGCCTGACCCCGGCCTCCTGATCATCGAAGCGCCCATGGGAGAGGGCAAGACCGAGGCCGCCTTCGCCGCGGCGGAGATCCTGGCCGCCCGGTCGGGTGCCGGTGGGTGCCTCGTGGCGCTGCCGACCCGCGCCACCGGGGACGCCATGTTCCCCCGCCTGCTGCGCTGGCTGGAGCGGCTGCCCTCGGACGGGCCCCGCTCCGTGGTTCTCGCCCACGCCAAGGCCGCCCTCAACGAGGTCTGGGCCGGGATGACGAAGGCCGACCGGCGGACGATCGTGGCCGTCGACCTGGACGGTCCGGCCGAGGACGTCTCCCCTGCCGGGGCCGCGAGCCGCGTCGATCCCGCCTCCCTCCACGCCCACCAGTGGCTCCGCGGCCGCAAGAAGGCGCTGCTCTCGTCCTTCGCCGTCGGCACCATCGACCAGGTGCTCTTCGCCGGGCTCAAGAGCCGGCACCTGGCGCTGCGGCACCTCGCCGTGGCGGGCAAGGTCGTCATCATCGACGAAGTGCACGCGTACGACGCGTACATGAACGCCTACCTCGACCGCGTACTGGAGTGGCTGGCCGCCTACCGGGTGCCCGTCGTGATGCTCTCCGCCACCCTGCCCGCCCGGCGCCGGCGCGAGCTGGCCGCCGCGTACGCCGGGGAGGAGACTCCCGAACTCGCCGAAGCCCTCGATCTGCCCGACGACGCCTACCCGTTGATCACCGCCGTCGCCCCCGGAGACGCCGCCCTGACGGCCCGGCCCGAGCCCGCATCCGGGCGGCGCACCGAAGTGCTCCTGGAGCGGCTGGGCGACGAACTGCCCCTGTTGGTGCGGCTGCTGGACGAGGAGCTGCGCGACGGCGGCTGCGCCCTTGTCGTACGCAACACCGTCGACCGGGTCCTCGAAGCCGCCGAGCACCTCCGCGCCCACTTCGGGACGGAGGCCGTCACCGTGGCGCATTCCCGGTTCATCGCAGCCGACCGGGCACGCAAGGACACCGAGCTGCGTGAGCGGTTCGGGCCCGGTGGCGACCGTCCCGCCGGGCCCCACATCGTGGTGGCCAGCCAGGTCGTCGAACAGTCGCTGGACATCGACTTCGACCTACTGGTCACCGATCTCGCCCCCGTCGACCTGGTGCTCCAGCGCATGGGGCGGCTGCACCGCCATCCGCGGACCCGGCCGCCCCGCCTCGCGCGGGCCCGCTGCCTGATCACCGGGGTGGAGGACTGGAACGCCGACCAGCCCGTGCCCGTACGCGGTTCCCTCGCCGTGTACCAGGGGCCGCACACCTTGCTGCGGGCGCTCGCCGTGCTGGGCCCGCATCTCGACGGCGTACCGCTGGTGCTGCCGGACCACATCAGTCCGTTGGTGCAGGCCGCTTACGACGAACGTCCGGTCGGGCCCGCGCACTGGGGCCCCGCGCTGGCCGAAGCCCGGCGACAGTACCTGACCCGTATGGCCGAGAAGCGGGAGCGGGCCGATGCGTTCCGGCTGGGGCCGGTACGGCGGGCGGGCCGGCCCCTGTTCGGCTGGCTCGACGGCAACGCAGGTGACGCGGACGACAGTCGCGACGGGCGCGCCCAGGTGCGGGACAGCGAGGAGAGCCTTGAGGTCCTGGTCGTCCAGCGCCGCGCGGACGGACGGCTGACCACCGTGGGCTGGCTCGACGGCGGTCGCGGCGGGCTGGATCTGCCGGAGCACGCGCCTCCGCCGTACCGGGCCGCCGAGATCGTCGCCGCGTGCGCGTTGACGCTGCCCCGGGCGCTCACTCATCCGGGTGTGATCGATCGGACCATCGCGGAGCTGGAGCGCTTCGTCGTACCGGCCTGGCAGGTGAAGGAATGCCCCTGGCTGGCGGGAGAGTTGCTGCTCGTTCTGGACGAGGACTGTCAGACCCACCTGTCAGGGTTGGAGGTCCACTACAGCGCCGACGACGGACTCCGGGTGGGTCCTGTCGGCGCGCGCAGCGCAAGCAGAGCAAAGGGGCTCGAAGCAGTGGCGTCCTCAGTACCTTCTTTCGACCTGGTCTCCCGGCCGTGGCTGCCCGTCCAGTACGAGGACGGCTCCACCGGCGAGCTCTCACTGAGGGACGTCTTCGCGCGGGCGGGCGAGGTGCGGCGGCTGGTGGGCGATCTCCCGACGCAGGAGCTGGCCCTGCTGCGGCTGCTGCTGGCGATTCTGTACGACGCGTTCGACGAGGCCGAAGGCCGGTCGGGCGGCGCACCGGCGCAGCTGGAGGACTGGGAAGCGCTGTGGCACACGCCGGACTCCTTCGAGATCGTCACCGGCTATCTCGACCGGCACCGGCACCGCTTCGACCTGCTCCATCCGGAACGCCCGTTCTTCCAGGTGGCGGGGTTGCATACGCAGAAGCACGAAGTCGCCTCGCTGAACCGGATCGTGGCCGACGTGCCCAACGGCGAAGCGTTCTTCTCCATGCGCCGGCCCGGTGTCGATCGGCTCGGTCTCGCCGAGGCTGCCCGCTGGCTCGTCCACACCCATGCGTACGACTCGTCCGGGATCAAGTCCGGTATGGAGGGCGACGCGCGGGTCAAGGGGGGAAAGGTCTACCCGCAGGGCGTCGGCTGGGTAGGTGGCCTCGGTGGTGTCTTCGCGGAGGGCGCATCGCTGCGCGAGACCCTCCTGCTGAATCTGATTCCGACGGGTGAGGACATCCTGGCGTCGGAGCCGAAGGCCGATCTCCCCGTATGGCGCCGCGAGACGCCCCCGGGGCCAGGCGTGGTGGAAGGCGACCCTTCCGTGCCTCGCCCGGCGGGCCCCCGCGATCTCTACACCTGGCAGTCCCGGCGGCTTCTCCTCCACACGGAGGGCTCCGACGTCATCGGGGTCGTCCTCGGTTACGGGGACCCGCTCGCCCCGGCCAACCGGCAGAAGGCGGAGCCGATGACGGGCTGGCGCCGCAGCCCCGCACAGGAGAAGAAGCTCGGCCGTCCGCTGATCTACCTGCCGCGTCAGCATGACCCCGACCGGGCGGCGTGGCGTGGCCTGGCGAGCCTGTTGTACGCCCAGCGGGAGGACGGGGACACGACCGGGCGGGGCGCGGACCGGAGCCGGCCGCCCGGGGTCGTGAGATGGCTGGCCCTGCTCAGTACCGAGGGAGTGCTGCCGAAAGGGTCGTTGATCCGTACGCGGCTGGTCGGCGCGGTCTACGGAACGCAGCAGTCCGTGGTGGACGAAGTGGTGGACGACTCCATCGCCCTGCCGGTCGTTCTGCTCCACCAGGATCGCCGCCTGCACGGGGCGGTCGCAGTCGACGCGGTCGCCGACGCCGAGCGGGCCGTGTCCGCTCTGGGGCACCTGGCCGGGAATCTGGCGCGTGCGTCCGGTTCGGAGGCCGGGCCGGCCACGACCACCGCCCGGGACCAGGGTTTCGGGGCGCTGGACGGGCCGTACCGGCGCTGGCTGGTGGATCTCGCGGAGGACACGAATCTGGAGCGGGCTCGTGCCGCATGGCGTGCCACTGTTCGGCTCATCGTGCTCGGCCTCGGCCGTGAGCTTCTCGACTCGGCGGGCCGGGGAGCGGCCGAGGGGCGGGTGATCGAGCTGCCGGGCGTGGGGAAGCGCTGGATCGACAGTTCTCGGGCGGACCTGTGGTTCCGGACGCGGATCAACAGGGTGCTGCCCAAGCCGCTGCCGGAAGCGCCTGTTCCGACCGCCGCCGGCCACGCCGACCGCGCCAGCCACCCTGACCACCACTCCGAGCGCGCCGACCGCCCCGACCGCGCCGACCGCCCCGACCGCCCCGACCGCGCCGACCGCGCCGACGAAGCTACTTCGGAGGAAACCGTATGACCATCGCCCCTACGACGACCGGCGCGGATACCTCGCCGCCACCCCGGGAGAGCGCACCGGCCGCCGAACGGCTGCCCGACCATCGGCTGGTCGCCCGGGCGACGGGGAAGTACATCGCACGGATCCAGCCTCAGTATCTGTCCAACACCTCGTCCGCCGTGGCGGAGCTCGCCCGGCTGCGGCGGGGCGCGGGAAAGCGGGTTCACCAGGTCCAGGACCTGTGGGGCATCGGGGGGACGGAGGAGCTGGCTCGGCTGCTCGATGGCCGGAAGGACTTCATCCGCCCCGCATTCGCCGAGGAGGCCGTCTTCCTCGCCTCCACCCTGTGGGCCCTGCACCAGCAGTCGGCCCGCGACACAGGCATGCACGACCAGAGGCAGAACCTGGGCGGGGCCGTCCGCACGCTGATCCGGCTGAAGGGGACCTCCGGCGAGGACGAGGAAGACTCCTCGCTGCGCAAGCGCCTGGTGCGGGTCGGAACGGCCGAATCCCTTGACTCGGTCGCTGTACGGCTGAGGGAGATCGTGATGCTCCTGCGGGGCGCGCGGGAACCCCTCGACTACGCGCGTCTGGCCGGGCAGCTCTACCGCTGGCAGCACCGCCCCGACCGGGCCGGGGTGCAGCGGGAATGGGGCCGCGAGTTCCATCTCGCCGCAGCCTCGACCGCGAGGAAGAGCAAGTCGGCCTCGGACGGTGACACCCGCGACACCGGCGACACCAGCAATGCGGGCGACGCGGTCGACCGGGCGTTGAGCCCGGATGAGGAGTACGGCGGCTATGCGGCAGGGGAGTAGAGCTCCGCGCTCAGCCCGCGGCCCTCGGTCTGTCCGCCCTCGTAGGACATCTCTCGCGCACGACGACGATCAAAGGAATTGAGCACGCGTGACCCTGAACCGGACGATTCTCGACATTCACATTCTCCAGACCGTTCCGCCGAGCAACCTGAATCGCGACGACACAGGGACGCCGAAATCGGCGACGTACGGAGGCGTGCGGCGCTCCCGCGTGTCCAGCCAGGCGTGGAAGCGGGCGACCCGTACGGCGTTCGCGGAGCTGCTCGACCCATCCGAACTCGGCATTCGCACCAAGAAGGTCGTGGAGGTCCTCGCCGACCGGATCCTGGATCTGGACCCGTCGCTGTCGCGTGCCGCCGCTCAGAGCCTGGCGGCGGAAACCATCACCACGACGACCGGCTCGAAAGTCGTCCCCGCCCGCAAGGGCAAGCAGGACGTGGAGGATCCCGCCGCGGAATCCGCCTACCTGATGTTCCTGAGCGGCCGGCAGTACGACGCCCTCGCCGCGATGACGGTCGAAGGCGGGAAGGGCGGCGACGTCAAGGCGCTCAAGGACTTCTTCAAGGACAAGGAGAACAAGTCGCGGGTCAAGCAGCTCGTTCTCACCGAACACTCCGTGGACATCGCCCTGTTCGGACGCATGGTCGCGGACTCGACCGATCTCAATGTGGACGCGGCGGCCCAGGTCGCCCATGCGCTGAGCGTGCACACGGTGGAGGTCGAATCGGACTACTACACAGCGGTCGACGACAAGAACACGAACGCTGAAACCGGCGCCGGAATGATCGGCACCGTCGACTTCAACTCCGCCACTCTTTACCGCTATGCCGCACTGGATGTGAACCGCCTCCAGGAGAATCTGGGCGCCGGGCACGACGATGCCCGGCCTGTGGAACCGACGCGGCGGGCTGTCACGGCGTTCCTCGAAGGTTTCATCACGTCCCTCCCCACCGGAAAGATCAACTCCTTCGGCAACCAGACCCTGCCCGCCGCGGTGATCGTGAAGCTCCGCTCCCGACGGCCGGTCAGTTACGTGGCCGCGTTCGAGGAGCCGGTGGCCATGGGCAGCGAAGGCGGCTTCCTCACGGGGAGCTGCGAGAAGCTGGCCGAGTTCGTGCCGGACCTGGAGACGAGCTTCGGCCTCTCCGACGGCCCGGAGGGCTGGGTCGTCCGAGTGGGCAAGGAGACGAAGGCCCTGGAGGCGCTGGGCCAGTCCGTGAGCCTGCCCGAGCTGCTGGCCGCCGTGGGGGACGCTGTGGTCGCCCGGGTAGCACCGGAGGGCACAGGGCGTGCCACCGGTGTCCCCGGCGCGAGGGGCGCCTCGGGCCTCGTGCCGGAGCCCGGGGCATGACCGTGCTGCTGTTGCGGCTCGCGGGCCCCCTCCAGTCCTGGGGATCGGCTGCCCGCTTCACCCGCCGCACCACGGAGAACGCGCCGACCAAGAGTGGCGTCATCGGCCTTCTCGCCGCAGCCCAGGGCCGCAGACGCGACGCCGATCTCACCGACCTCGCGGCGCTGGAGTTCGGTGTCCGCATCGACCAACCGGGAACCCGGCTGCGCGACTTCCAGACGGCACACCACAGCGACACGCTCAAGGCGATGCCCCTGTCGGAGCGCTTCTACCTCGCCGACGCCGTGTTCGTGGCCGGGGTGAGCGGTGAGGCCGGGCTCGTACAACGGCTGTACGAGGCGCTGCTGGAGCCGGTGTTCCTGCCCTACCTGGGCCGTCGTTCCTGCCCGCCATCGCAGCCGGTGACAATCGCGGAGCCGCTGGACGGAGAGCTGGAGCAGACCCTCAGGGAAGCGCCGTGGGAGGCGTCCGGCTGGTACCGGACCCACCGTGACACCTCATACCGTCGCCGAGGCCAGTCACCGCCCGCCGAGGTTCGCCTGGGCCTCCTGCTGGACAGCCCGCCCGGCCCCGGCCGGTTGCCGGACATCACCCTGCGGGATCTCCCGGTGAGCTTTGACCCGCGCCACCGCCGGTACGGGCTGCGGGGCGTACGGACGACCGAGACCAGCGTGCCCACGACGGCCGGGGCCCGGTCGGCACGGCCGCCGCATGAACCCACAGCCCTGCTCACGCCCGTCACGCCCGTCACGCCCGTCACGCCCGCCGCAACGAGGACCGACTGATGTACCTCACCCGATTCCGTGTGAACACCGGCCGGTCAGAGGGCCGCCGCCTGCTCGGCTCACCGCACCGCGTGCACGGTGCGGTGAACGCCTCCTTTCCCACTCCGCCCTCCCGCGACGGGTCCGGGCCCCGGGTGCTGTGGCGGGTGGACCGCAACGGGACCTCCGAGACACTGCTCTACGTCGTCAGCCCCAGCCGTCCCGACCTGACCCACCTGGTCGAGCAGGCGGGCTGGCCCGCCTCGGACGAACCCGGATGGACGACGTTCGCGTACGCCGACTTCCTCACCGCGCTCCACCCGAACGACACCTGGGGATTCAGGCTCACCGCGAACCCCGTGCACAACGTGCGCCACGCGTACGTGAAGGAGGGGGAGCGGACGAAGCGGGCCGCCCACCAGACCCCCCGACAGCAGATGGACTGGCTGCTGAAGCGGCAGGAGAAGGCCGGCTTCGAGGTCATTCGCAAGCCGGCGGAACAACGCCTGCTGCCCGAGGGCGACGAGTACGAACTGATCGTCCGCGACCGGATCCCGCTGCAATTCCGACGCACGGCGGAGCCGACGCGCGGGAACAGCGACGTACAGATCACCAAGGTCACCTTCGACGGGCGTCTGCGCGTCACGGATCCGGACCTTCTCCGCCGCACGCTCACCCACGGCCTGGGAAAGGCCAAGGCGTACGGCTGCGGCTTGATGACGCTGGCCCCGGTACGGGGGAGGGGAGAAGGGTGAGCACGGTCGGCCGTAGGAGGGCCTCCACGCCTCGCGAGCTCACCCGGGTCGGCGATCGGCTCTCGTTCGTCTACCTGGAACGGTGCACAGTGCACCGGGACTCCAACGCGATCACCGCCGAAGACGCGGACGGCGTCACGCACATCCCGTCCGCCACCATCGGCACGCTCCTGCTCGGTCCGGGCACCCGCGTCACCCACCAGGCGATGGCGCTCCTCGGCGACAGCGGTGCCGGCGTGGCGTGGGTCGGCGAGCACGGAGTCCGGTACTACGCGGGTGGCCGGGCGCTCACCCGTTCCTCGGGGCTGATCGAGGCACAGGCCACGGCCTGGGCGAACCGGCGCACCCGACTGGACGTGGCACGCGCCATGTACCGGCTGCGGTTTCCGGGCGAGGACACAACAGGCCTCACCCGTAAGGAACTCCTCGGCAAGGAGGGCACGCGGCTGCGGGAGTGCTACAGACGGGAGTCCCAACGTACGGGCGTCCCCTGGCGCAAGCGTGAGTACCACCGTGACGACTTCTCTGCGGGGGATGCCCCCAACCAGGCCGTAACGGCCGCCGCGCAGTGCATGTACGGCGTATCCCACTCCGTCGTCGCGGCCCTGGGCTGCTCGCCGGGGCTGGGGTTCGTCCACTCCGGCCACGAACGCTCGTTCGTCATGGACGTCGCGGACTTCTACAAGACGGACATCGCCATTCCCGCTGCCTTCGACGCCGCAGTCGAGGGGGTGGACGACATCGCGGCCCGGACCCGCCGCATGCTCCGGGACCGCATCAACCGCATGGGCCTGCTCGACCGCTGTGTCCGAGACATCAAGGACCTGCTCGGCTACGACGGCACCCGCGACACGGCCGAGGCGGACAGCACGTCATCGGACCGGGTCACTCTCCAGTCCGACGGAGACGTCATGGTCGAGGGTGGGCGCAACCACGGAGACGAGCTCATCTGGTGACCGTCATCGTCCTCACCAACTGCCCGGTCGGCCTCAGGGGCTTCCTCACCCGCTGGCTGCTGGAAATCTCCCCGGGCGTCTTCCTCGGCGCTCCGTCCACCCGCATCCGCGACCTCCTATGGGCCGAAGTCCGCGAGTACGCCGGCCAGGGCCGCGCCCTGCTCGCTTACCAGACGGACAACGAGCAGGGCTACGCCTTCGAAACCCACGACCACACCTGGCACCCGACCGACCACGAGGGCCTCACCCTGATCCACCGCCCGAGCAGCCATGCCCCGCGGGCGGGGAGCGCGGCGGCCGATGTTCCCCGCCAGGGCTGGAGCAAGGCGTCGAAGCGACGGCGGTTCGGGGGCGGGAGGTAGGTGCGGCGTGGAGGGCAGGGGCAGGTCGGCGTACACCACAGGGCAGGAAGATCCCTTATGCCCGAATCCAAGGAAGTGGGTAAGAACAGGCTCCTCGCCGCATAAAGCCCCAGGTCAGTGACTGTCGTCCCCGCGCGCGCGTGCGGGGTTGCCCTGCCGTCGAGCTGGCGGAGTGGTGCACTGCGTCGTCCCCGCGCGCGCGTGCGGGGTTGGTCCCTCCGAGCTGATCAGGTACCCGAGTGACGGGTTGTCGTCCCCGCGCGTGCGGGGTTGGTCCCGGGATCGCGCTTCAGCTCGCCTCGATCGAGGGGTCGTCCCCGCGCGTGCGGGGTTGGTCCCTCGTCGGCGCGCGAGTTGGCGAGCGCCTCGGCGTCGTCCCCGCGCGTGCGGGGTTGGTCCCCACGAGTCGGTACCGGCGAGCGTCCCCGCCATGTCGTCCCCGCGCGTGCGGGGTTGGTCCCCTCTGGCGCAAGCTCTGGACGGCCCACCAGGCGTCGTCCCCGCGCGTGCGGGGTTGGTCCCACCGGTACGAAGATCCCGTTCACGTACCAGGGGTCGTCCCCGCGCGTGCGGGGTTGGTCCCTGCCGCTCGTTGTACTTCTCCCCCTTGAAGGTGTCGTCCCCGCGCGTGCGGGGTCGGGTCCCGGGTGGGCTCATCGAATGACGGTGAGGGAGATGTCGTCCCCGCGCGTGCGGGGTAGGTCCCAGGCATCGGAGCCGATCAGGGTTCCGGCCATGTCGTCCCCGCGCGTGCGGGGTTGGTCCCGCGCTGGCCAGCACGTTTGTGGTTGGGGGATCGGTCGTCCCCGCGCGTGCGGGGTTGGTCCCATGTCGAGCGAGGTTACGAGCCTTTCGCCCCGGTCGTCCCCGCGCGTGCGGGGTTGGTCCCGTCGTCACCGGCGGAGACCCCGCCGAGCAGGCGTCGTCCCCGCGCACGCGGGGTTGTTCCCTGCTAGAAATGCATTCTCGAAGGATGCACTAGGTCGTCCCCGCGCGTGCGGGATTGTTCCCATGCTGGGGACTCGTGCCTGTGGTGCCCTTCCAGTGGTCCCCGCGCGTGCGGGGTTGTTCCCGGCGACACAGACCATCGGTCCCGATGGTGGGGTCCTCCCCGCGCGTGCGGGGGTGATCGTCAGCTCGCAGAGCCCTCGAACGGGTGACAGGCGTGATTCCTGCAAACCCGCTGGTTGCACGCCACCTCGGCGGGGTGCGTGACAACCCTGTCTTGGACCTTGACGGAAGCAGGATGTAATGACCAGTGCTCCGGACTACAGCCAAGGCATCGACGCCGAGCGCGCCCTTAAGTTCGCCGTGCAGCGCATTCGCGGGGACCGAGTCCAGATCATTGAGGGGATCATCGAACCGGTGTCACCGACGTGGGACCACGAGCGCGCTGCCAAGCACGTACGCCGCCAGATCGAGAGGCGAGTCGACGAGCTCGGGTGCGTGGAAGGGTCCGGGAATCTGGACCTGCCCGGGTCCTCGAACTGGTACGTCCCGGACATCGCTGTTGTGCCGGAGGATCTCGCCAAAGGCGGCAGCGCCCTCGTTCCCGACCAGACGTTGCTGATCGTAGAAGTGACATCCGAGTCGAACGCGGAGACGGACCGGGTCGTCAAGCGACGTAGGTACGCCGAGTACGGGGCGCCCTTGTACCTGCTCGTCGACCGCGTCGATCGCAGCATCACGCTCTTCTCGGAGCCGCAGAAGCTGGGGTACACCCACGTGGAGGGCCCCTACCCATTTGGGGCCGTCGTGCGGCTTCCCATGCCTTTTGACCTCGACATCGACACGAGCGGGCTCGTCTGACCGGCCGCTTGGACGTCGAGAAAGTCAGGTCGGGGGAAGCGGCATCGGGGGGACAAGCCGCTTCCCCCGGTGAGAACAGGGCCTGCTGGTCCTCCGCCGCGGTCAGGGGGGATCGCGCGGCGGTGACCCCACAGAGAGGCCCTGTTCCGGCCCTCCGGGTCCTGCCTGGTCCCGTTGGGCTCGGTATCCATCCTGCCGGGCGGCGGGAGCCGTGCGGTCGGGCGAAAGGCCTCGATGGTGGGGACGTAGGTCCTTAAAAGGCGCATCAGTGATCGAAAACAGCCACCGGATACGGCCATCCGTGCGGATACAATCGCCCGATCGCACATGGGGTCGACGGGGAGGCAGGATTGTGGCCAAGGCAAAGACGATCATCATCTACATAGTGGTGGTCTTCGTGCTGTACACGATCATCATGTCTCCGCAGCGGGCCGCCGAACTGGTCCAGGTAGGGTTCGAAGGCATTTCCACCGCCGCGCAGAGCGTCGGTGACTTCATGTCAGAGCTGGTGAAGTAGGAGTAGCGCGATGATCCGCCACCTGGTCCTTTTCAAGCTGAACGAGGGCGTCGAGCGGGACGACCCGCGGGTCGTCGCGGGGGACCGGGCCTTCCGGGAGCTGGAGGGACAGGTTCCGGAGCTGGAGTTCTGGGAGTGCGCCTGGAACATCACCGACCGGCCGATCGCGTACGACTACGCCATCAACTCCGCCGTCGCCGACGAGGACGCGCTCAAGCGGTACATCGAGCACCCGGCCCACCAGGCCGCCGCCGGACAGTGGCGGGAATTCGCCACTTGGGTGATCGCCGACTACCCCTTCTGACCCTCCCCCGGTGCCGGTTCGGTCCGGTTCCCGCAACCCCTCGCCCGTCGGGCGGGGGGTTTCTCTGTTCGGTTTAAACCTCTATGACCTCAACACGGCACTATGAGGTGCTTGCACACAGTGGACATGTCTTGTGATGCTATGACCGCTTTTGACGGATGAGTTGACCGTAGTTGACCGCGAAGGGGTGGCGTCACCGTGCCGGCCAGTACAGCGCCTCAAGTGCCTCCCCAGACGGTCCAGGCGGTCCAGACGGTCCAGACCGCCCAGACCGTCCGGGCCGAGGACATCCAGACCGAGACCCCGGACCCCTCCGTCAGGCCCGCCAGGACCCGCGGCGCCGACACCAGGGCGCTCACCCAGGTCCTCTTCGGCCAGCTCAAGAACCTGGAGCCGGGCACTCCGGAGCACGGACGGGTCCGGGCCGCCCTCATCGAGGCGAACCTCCCCCTCGTGCGGTACGCCGCGGCGCGGTTCCGCAGCCGCAACGAACCGATGGAGGACGTCGTCCAGGTCGGCACCATCGGCCTGATCAACGCCATCGACCGGTTCGACCCGGACCGCGGGGTCCAGTTCCCCACGTTCGCGATGCCCACCGTCGTCGGCGAGATCAAGCGGTACTTCCGCGACAACGTGCGCACCGTCCACGTCCCCCGCCGGCTGCACGAGCTGTGGGTCCAGGTCACCGGCGCCACCGAGGATCTGACGACCGCCCACGGCCGGTCCCCGACGACCGCCGAGATCGCCGAGCGGCTGAAGATCTCCGAGGATGAAGTGCTCGCCTGCATCGAGGCGGGGCGCTCGTACCACGCCACCTCCCTGGAGGCCGCCCAGGAGGGTGACGGGCTGCCCGGGCTCCTCGACCGTCTCGGTTACGAGGACCCCGCGCTCGCGGGTGTCGAGCACCGCGATCTCGTCCGGCACCTCCTCGTCCAGCTCCCCGAGCGCGAGCAGCGCATCCTCCTCCTGCGCTACTACAGCAACTTGACCCAGTCTCAGATCAGCGCGGAACTGGGCGTCTCCCAGATGCATGTGTCAAGGCTTCTCGCCAGAAGTTTCGCCCGACTGAGATCCGCAAACAGGATCGAGGCGTAACCGGAACGGGTAGACCGTCCAGAGAGCAGTTCTGACGGCATAAAAGGGCTACACCCCCTGTTTCCAGGGCGGATTCGGCGCTGACTTGTCGACATGTCACTACAGCGCGTTGCCGACATGTGACATTCTGCTCGAAGCGCGTTTGCCGCAGCCCCGCCTCCGGTATTCAGGTGGAGGCTGCGTTCCTCCGATGGTCGCGGTCACCGCGACCGTCCGCGACCTCAAGGGGGTGGCATGTCCGAAGAACAGGGCAGCTCGAAGGTGCTCACGCTCACGAAGAGCGTGCCGGCACCCGCCGTGCTCACCAGCTCGCCGGAAGCCATCGACACCCGTACGCTGTCCCGCTCCCTGTTCCTGCGGCTCGCCGCGCTCGGCCCCGCCTCGGGCCCCGAGGGAACGGACAGTCCGGAGCGGACCTACGTGCGGGACACACTGATCGAACTGAACCTCCCGCTGGTGCGGTACGCCGCGGCGCGGTTCCGCAGCCGCAACGAACCGATGGAGGACATCGTCCAGGTCGGCACGATCGGCCTGATCAAGGCGATCGACCGGTTCGACTGCGAACGGGGCGTCGAGTTCCCCACGTTCGCGATGCCCACCGTCGTCGGCGAGATCAAGCGCTTCTTCCGCGACACCTCCTGGTCCGTGCGGGTCCCCCGTCGCCTCCAGGAGCTGCGGCTCGCCCTGACCAAGACCAGCGACGAGCTCGCGCAGAAGCTCGACCGGTCGCCGACCGTGCCGGAGCTGGCCCGCGCGCTCGGGGTCTCCGAGGAGGACGTGGTCGACGGTCTCGCCGTCGGTAACGCCTACACCGCCTCCTCCCTGGACTCCCCCTCCCCCGAGGACGACGGCGGCGAGGGCTCCCTAGCCGACCGCCTCGGGTACGAGGACTCGGCGCTGGAAGGCGTCGAGTACCGCGAGTCGCTCAAGCCGCTGCTGGCCAAGCTCGCCCCGCGCGAACGCCAGATCATCATGCTGCGGTTCTTCGCGAACATGACGCAGTCGCAGATCGGCGAGGAGGTCGGCATCTCCCAGATGCACGTCTCCCGGCTGCTGACCCGCACGCTCGCGCAGCTCAGGGAAGGGCTCATCGCGGACTGACGCCCGTCGGCGGAGTTCGACCGGACTCCGCCGGTCCCTGCACCGGGGTTCAGATTTGACGGAGCGTCAGCCACACTGACGCGATGCGACGTCAGACATGCGGCACCACCCGCCGCCGAGGCACCGTCATCGTCGCCTCGGCGGCCGCTCTGTGTCTGGGCGGCGGCCTCCTGGCCGCCTGCGGGAGCGGACCGGGCGACGACGGATACGTGGCCGTGGGCGCCGCCGCCGAGGGCGGTGACCAGTCGGCGGGCGGCGACGGGAAGCCCTCGGGCAAGGTGACGCTGGTCCCGCTGGACGGGGACGGCGGCAGCCACCGCGGCAGCGGGGAGCGCGGGCCCGGCGGTCGCGGGGACGGCAGTCCCTCGTCCGCGCCCTCCTCCCCGGGTGCGAGCGGGCCCGGGCGCGCCCAGGACGGTCCCGGCGGGGCGCGTACGGAGACGCGGGGCGGCCAGGGGGGCGGTTCGGCCGGCGGGCCGGGCGCGAAGCCCTCGGGCCGCCCGAAACCCCCGAACCCCTCGAAGCCGGGCAGCGGGCCCGGCACCCCTTCGCCTCCGGGCGACGGCGAACCCGGCGCCGGTGCTCCGGGCACCCCCGGCGCCCCCGGCACCCCGGAACCTCCCGCTCCGCCCGCGACCCCGGCCGCGCTGACGGTGAGCGCACCGCAGCGCGAGGCGGCGGACCAACGGTGGTGCGAGAAGGTGACCGTGGAGTTCCGCAACACCGGCGGCTCCCCGGCGCGCTCGGGGACCGTCACCTTCGCCACCCACATCATCGGAGCCCTCGGCGTCGACTGGGCGACCATCACCTCGTCGCAGCCCCTGCCCGCCCCGATCGGCGCGAGCTCGGCCCGCTCGGAGACGTACACCGTCTGCGTGGAGTCCTGGCGGGTCCCGCTGGGGATGCGCGTCGAGACACAGGACGTGTCTGCCGTGTGGAAGTGACCTGACCGGACGGCGGGGAGCCCGCCACGCACGAAGGCCGTGCGGGTACGCACGAGAGCCGTCCAGGTACGCACGAGAGTCGACCGGGTACGCACGAAGGCCGCCCGGAGGTGGAGCGGCGGCCGGCAGTGTGCGGCTCCGCTTCCCGTCCCCCGTGCGGCCGGATCGTACGGTCGTACGCGTCGCGCTCTCGTACGCGTCGCGCTCTCGTACGGCGGTACGCGTCGCGCTCTCGTACGCGTAGCACCGTCGTGTCGCGCTGCTGCGGGCCTGCCCGCTCGTGCTGCCGTGGGCCTGCCCGCACTGTCGTAGGCCTGCCCCGCACCGTCCCGGGGCGGCCCGGTGCGAGCGCGGGTCAGCCCAGGGCGAGCCAGGCCACCGCGCCGAGGACGACGACGACCGCGATCACCGCCGCGATCACCCCGGCCTTCGGCCCGGAAGAGGTCGCCGCGGGCTGCTGCCGGCGCTGCGGCTCGCCCTCGTCGACGAAGGCGCGGAACATCTGCGTGCTGCCCGCCGGGTCAGGGGTGCCCTCGGGGCCCGGCTGAGGGGCGTGGGGGTTATGTGCCATGGGGCAGGACCCTAGCGAACTCGGGCCCACCGCCCAACCCCCGGGCCACCCGGCAGCCACCCCGCACCCCCCTCCGACCTGCGTCGCCGCAGCCGGGGGACGGGCTTGACCCGGACCCTACGGAGGCTTTTGCGTTCCTTTACTTCTGCAAGGCCGTTTTCGTTTGCCTGTAGCAACCAATGGCTTCTATCGTTGCCCTAAGCAACAACATGTCGTGAGTGTGCTGGGGGTTCCCGTGGCCGCACGGAGTAGTTACGAGGAACTGGCCCGGCAGCTCAGCGCCGTCGGGGCCGTCAAGAGGGGGCTCGCCCGCGCACTGCCCCACGAATGCCCCGCGGGATCCGCCGCCGTACTGACCCTCCTGGACCGGCACGGCGAGATGCGGATCAGCCGGCTCGCCGAGCTGCTGTCCGTGGACATGTCGGTGACCAGCCGCCACGTGGCCCATGTGGCCGACCGCGGCTGGATCGAACGGTCTCCGGACCCGGCGGACAAGCGGTCCCGCATCCTGCGGCTGACCCCCGGCGGGCACGAGCAGCTCGACGAACTGACCCGGCGGACCACCGAGGTGTTCGCCCACAACCTCCAGGACTGGTCCGACGACGACGTCGGCCGGCTCATCGCGCTGCTGTCCCGGCTCCGCGACAGCTTCGCCTGTCGCGGATCCGGCGGCTGCGCCCCCGGACGTCACACCGGCGAGTGCAGGACCGGTCTCGGCGACGAGGCTCACACCCGTACACCTGTGTAACAGAAGCAAATTCGCACGGATAAGGAACTCAATGGCTACGACCACACCCACCGGTGTGCGGGGCGGCCACGCCAAGCACGGAGGGCACGGCGGCGCCCCCGCATCCGGCGCCCCCGACGGCACGCCGATGACACACCGGCAGATCATGGAAGCGCTGACCGGGCTGCTGCTCGGCATGTTCGTCGCGATCCTGTCGTCGACGGTCGTCTCCAACGCCCTGCCCGAGATCATCTCCGACCTCGGCGGCGGCCAGAGCGCCTACACCTGGGTCGTGACGGCCTCGCTGCTGGCCATGACCGCCACCACCCCGCTCTGGGGCAAGCTCTCGGACCTCTTCAGCAAGAAGCTGCTGGTCCAGATAGCCCTGATCATCTACGTCCTGGGCTCGGTCGTCGCCGGTCTGTCGACCAGCAGCGGCATGCTCATCGCCTGCCGGGTCGTCCAGGGTATCGGCGTCGGCGGTCTCTCCGCCCTCGCGCAGATCGTCATGGCCGCGATGATCGCCCCGCGCGAGCGCGGCCGTTACAGCGGCTACCTGGGCGCGGTCTTCGCCGTCGCCACCGTCGGCGGTCCGCTGCTCGGCGGCGTCATCACCGACACCAGCTGGATGGGCTGGCGCTGGTGCTTCTACGTGGGCGTGCCGTTCGCGATCATCGCGCTGATCGTGCTCCAGAAGACCCTGAAGCTCCCGGTCGTCAAGCGCGAGGGCGTCAAGGTCGACTGGACCGGCGCGTTCTTCATCAGCGCCGCCGTCTCCCTGCTGCTGGTCTGGGTGACCTTCGCGGGCGACAAGTACGACTGGCTGTCGTGGCAGAGCGGCGTGATGGTCGCGGGCTCCGTCCTGCTCGGCCTGCTCTTCGTCCTCGTCGAGTCGCGCGCCGCCGAACCGATCATCCCGCTGCGTCTCTTCCGCAACCGCACCATCACTCTCGCCTCGATCGCCTCGCTGTTCGTCGGCATCGCGATGTTCGCGGGCACCGTCTTCTTCAGCCAGTACTTCCAGCTGGCGCGCGGCAAGTCGCCGACGATGTCCGGTGTGATGACCATCCCGATGATCACGGGCCTCTTCCTCTCCTCGACCATCTCCGGCCAGGTCATCACCAAGACCGGGCGCTGGAAGGCGTGGCTGGTCACCGGTGGTTTCCTGGTCACGGCCGGGCTCGGGATGCTCGGCACGATCCGGTACGACACCGCGTACTGGCACGTCGCGGTCTACATGTTCGTCATGGGTCTCGGCATCGGCATGATGATGCAGAACCTGGTTCTCGCCACCCAGAACCAGGTCGCCCCCGAGGACCTCGGTTCCGCGAGCTCCGTCGTCACCTTCTTCCGCTCCCTCGGCGGTGCGATCGGCGTCTCAGCGCTCGGCGCGGTCCTGGGCAACCGGGTCACCCACTACGTCAAGGACGGCATCGCCGACCTCGGCCCGGAGGGTGCGGCGTTCGGCCACGGCGGTACCGGCGGCGGTGGCATCCCCGACCTGGACAAGCTGCCCGAGCCCCTGCGCCTGGTCATGGAGGCCGCGTACGGGCACGGCGTCGGCGACGTCTTCCTGTACGCCGCTCCGGCCGCGCTCGTCGCCTTCATCGTGACGCTCTTCATCAAGGAGGTCGCGTTGAAGAGCAGCGTGGCGAACGACGCCTCCGCCGAGGATTCCGCGACCGGTGAGACGGCCGAGGTCCCCGTACCCGCCGCCGTCGGCGCGGCCACCGGTCCGGTCTCCGAGGGCGCGGCCGGGGTCACCTCGGTCGACACCGCCGGCGTCCCCGCCCCCGCCCCCGCCCTTGCCTCCACCGCGTACGACACCGTCGACAGCGGCAACGGCAGCGGCGTTCAGGGGTCCTCGGTTCAAGGCACCCCGGTTCACGGTGTGGTGCGTGGTGCGGAGGGCGCTCCGGTCGCCCGCGCCGCCGTCACCCTGATCTCGCTGGGCGGTCGGCAACTCGGCCGCTCCGTGGCCCGGCCCGACGGCGGCTACACCCTGGACGCCCCCGGTTCCGGCAGCTACGTGCTGATCGCCTCCGCCGACGGCTTCCAGCCGCAGGCGTCCACGGTGGTCGTCGGCGAGGAGCCGCTGGCCTTCGACATCCTGCTCTCCGGTACGAGCGGACTGGCCGGAAACGTCAAGGCCGTGGAGTCCGGCGCACCCGTCGACGGCGCGATGGTCGTCGTGACCGACGTCCGGGGCGACGTACTGGCCACCGGCGCGTCCGGCCCGTCCGGGGAGTTCGCCTTCGGCGAGCTGATCCCGGGCTCCGTGACCGTCGCGGTCAACGCCGCCGGCTTCCGCCCGCTGGCGCTGCCGGTGGAGATCGGCGGCCAGGGCGTCACCCGCGTCGAGGCCGCGCTGCGGTCCGGCGCGCTGGTCCGGGGCGTCGTACGGGCCGGGTCCGCCCGGAGCCCGCTGGCCGACGCGCGGGTCACGCTGATCGACGCGGCGGGCAACGTGGTCGCCACCGCGACGACCGGCGAGGACGGGGCGTACGCCTTCACCGACCTGGACGCGGGCGAGTACGCGGTCATCGCGACCGGTTACCCGCCGGTGGCCGGATCGCTGACCGTAAGCGGCCCGGGAGTCGACGGGCACGACATCGAGCTCGCCCACCCGGGTGAGTGACTGATCCCCGCGAAACGGGCGTGCGTGCACCTATAGCGATGCGCGCGAGCACGTGAAGGGATCGCGAAGACCCCTGGTCGGACGGCACTTCCAGCGGAGAGGCTGTCACGACCGGGTGGAAACGGGCCCCGGTGGCGGGTACGGCGAGCAGGGGACGGCCTGCCGTGACCGCCCCGGGGCCCGACCCATGTGGCCCCGGGTTCCTTCGGGCCGGCCGCGGGTCATCGAGCTAGGAGAGAGATACGGGATGGGACTTCGCGCACAGGTACGGACACGGGACGGCTGGGCGGTCCAGCACGCCGTCGTCACCGTCACCGACATGACCGGCGCCCAGGTGCTGCGCGCCGCGGCCGACGAGGACGGGGCCGTCCGGACGGACGGTTCCCTGGCTGCCGGCGCGTACACGGTGATCGTCACGGCGGTCGGGTACGCCCCCGCCGCCTCCACCGCCCTCGTCACCGCGAGCGGCCGGATCGAGGGCGGCCAGATCGTGCTGGCCCGCCAGGGCGGGGTGGAGCTGCCGCCGCCGGGCGTCTGGTCGCTGGACCCCGCGCACTCCTCGGTCGGCGCGGTCGCCCAGCACCTGGGGATCTCCAGCGTGCACGGCCGCTTCACCGACTTCGGCGGCCGGATCGAGATCGCCGAGGACGTCTCCCGCTCCCGGGTCGAGGCGGTGATCAGGGCGGCCGGCATCGACACCGGCAACGAGATGCGGGACAAGCACCTGCGCTCGCCCGACTTCCTGGACGTGGACCGGTACCCGGAGATCGCCTACCGCTCCACCGCGCTGGACCCGGCGGGGCCCGACCGCTGGACCGTGCACGGCGAACTGACCATGCACGGCGTCTCACGCCCCGTGGACCTGAACCTCAGCTACCTCGGCACCGGGCCCGACCCGTGGGGCGGGGTGCGCGCGGCCTTCCACGCCACCGCCGAACTGCGCCGCGCCGACTTCGCGATGAACTACAACCAGGTCGTCCAGGCGGGCATCTCCGCGATCGGCACGACCCTGCGCGTGGAACTGGACATCCAGGCGGTACAGGGCGAGGCGGTGCCCGGCTAGCGCTCGGCGAGGCGCTTCCTCCGGCCCTGGCCTGGCCCGGCCCGGTCGTAGGGTGGTGGGCATGGCACCGAACATCGCGACCAACACCGCCGTGGAGCTCGACGAGTTGCTGGCGTTCGTACGCCCCCGGCACCGGGCGGTCCTGCTCACCACCCGGGCCGACGGCCGCCCCCAGGGCTCCCCGCTGACCTGCGGCGTGGACGACGCGGGGCGGATCGTCATGTCGACGTACCCCGAGCGTGCCAAGACCCGCAACGCGCGGCGCGACGAACGGGTCAGCGTGATCGTGCTGTCGGACGAGTGGGACGGGCCGTGGGTGCAGGTCGACGGTTCGGCGGAGGTCATCGACGCGCCGGACTCGGTCGAGCCGCTCGTCGCGTACTTCCGGAACATCTCGGGTGAGCACCCGGACTGGGACGAGTACCGGGCGGCGATGGTGAAGCAGGGCAAGTCGATCATCCGGGTCACCCCGGAGCGCTGGGGCCCCGTCGCCACCGGCGGCTTCCCGGCCCACCTGGCCCCGGGGAGCTGACCGCGCGATGGCCGGAGAAGCCACAGAGGGCACGGAGGGCACGGAGAACGGGAACGCCGGGTCCGTTCCGCCGGCGCCCGTTCCGGGGCAGCCCCACTCGCTCCTCGCCTGCGGGATGCCCGTCCCGACCCCGCTGCCCTCGCCCGGCGCCCTCGCGAAGGCCCGGCTGCTGGTCGCGCCCTCGCTCGACGGCGGACTCGTACGGGAACTGGAGCGGCTCACCGAGCGGAACGCGGGGCCCCTGGAGGACGTCCCGCCGCCGTCCGACGCGCCCCTGCTGTGCGTGGGCGAGACGCTGCCCGACGCGCTGCGGACGAGCCGGCTGCTCTGGTTCCACAGCGTCAACGCCGGGACGGACCCGCTGTTCGCCGGGGGCCCCTGGCCCGGCTCGGCGCTCCTGACCCGGACCGTGGGCCGGATGGGCGAGCGGATCGCCCAGTACGTCCTGGCCTGGATGCTCGCCGAGTGCCAGTCCGTGCCGGAGTTCACCGCCCTGCACGCCCGCGAGCACTGGGAGCGCCTCCCCTCGGAGCTCGTCGCCGGGCAGACCGCCCTGATCTACGGGACCGGCCGCATCGGCGCGGCCGTCGGGCGGCTGCTGGGCGCCTGCGGGGTGCGCACCGTGGGCGTCGCCCGCACGACGCGGTTCGGGCCCGCGCCGGGCGCCGCCCGGGTGGTGCCCGGCTTCGACCGCGTGATCGGGGCCGCCGAGGACGACGAGGTGCTGGGCGAGGCCCGTTGGGTGATCTCCACACTGCCGTTGACCGGGGCCACGGAGGGCTTCTTCGGCGCCGCCCGGTTCGCGGCGGTGCGCGGAGCGACGTTCGTCAACGTGGGGCGGGGCGCGACCGTCGACATGGGGGCGCTGGAGAACGCGCTGCGGGACGGCCGGGTGCGGCGGGCGGTGCTGGACGTGCTGCCGGAGGAACCGGCCGGGCCCGGCGACCCGGTGTGGAAACTGCCCCGTACGGTCATCACCTCGCACTCCTCGGGGATCACCACCGACGAGGACGTCTCCGTCGATTTCACCGCCTGCTGGGAGGCCGTGACAGCGGGCCGCAGGCCCGAGCTGACGGTGGACACGGGGCGCGGGTACTGAAGGCGGCGCAGGGCCGGCGAACGCTCAGTAACGTGACACACGGGGCACGCGTTACGCGTTACGCGTCGTGTTACGCGTTACTGAGCGCTCCTCGGAGAAGCGGTTACTGGGCGGGCGAGCCCGTACGGTCACGCACCGCTTCGATGCCCGCGATCAGCAGGTCCAGCGCGAAGACGAAGTCCCGCTCGCGCATCTCCTCGACCGTCTTCCCGCCCCGGGCCGCCATCAGTTCGTCCGACGCCTCGGTGATCTGCCGCATGTGCGGCTGCGCCCTGATCGTGCTCATCGCCTGCTGGTGGTACTCGTCCTGGGTCAGTCCGGTCGCGTCGCACCGCGCCTTGAAGTGGCCCTCGACGGTGCCGAATCCGTACACGAACTGGAAGACCGCCGAGAGCGCGCCCGTCTGCCGTTCCAGGGGCAGCCCGGTGGCCCGGACGATGTCCTGGACGGCGTACGAGAACAGCATGGAGTTCGGGCCGATGTTGAGGAACGTCCCGGCCAGCGGGGAGATCCAGATGTGGCGGACGAGGAGCTCGCGGTAACTGCGGGCCAGCTCCCGCAGCCGGTCCCGCCAGTCGGCGTCCTCGCGGGGCGCGGCGATCTCGGCGTAGACCGAGTCGAGCGCCAGTTCCAGCAGGTCGTCCTTGGTGTCGACGTACCAGTAGAGAGACATCGCGGTGACGTCCAGCTCGGCGGCGAGCCGGCGCATCGAGAACTTGGCCAGGCCGTCGGCGTCCAGCAGCCGCACCGATGCCTCGGTGATCCGGTTGCGGTCCAGGCCCACCGGGGACTCGGTCCTGCGCGAGCGCGAGGGGGCCCGGCGGTCCAGCCATACGCTGGTCCGCGCGGCGCTGTTCGCCGGGTCGGTCTCGGCCCCCGCCCCGGGCCCGCCCCCGACACCGGCACCGGGCCCGCCCCCGACACCGGCACCGGGCCCCGGCTCAGGCTCGGGCGCGGGATTTCGGTGGGAATCGCGGTCGGACTCGGACACCATGGCGCACTCTCCTCGTCTTGCGCGGACACTTGGCCGAGCGTTCCTGCCGGAAGGTCGGGGCCGAGCCGTCCTGCCGGAAGAGCGGCGTACCGGACGCTGACGGTCCGGTACGCGCTTCCGGTCCGATGCTATGCCGCCGGTCCCGCCGAGTCTGCCCTGTTCCCGGCCTTCCCGGCCCCGGCCTTCCCCGTCTCCGACTTCCCAGCCTCGGCCTTCGCGGCCCCGGCCACCGGCGCCTTCGTGGCGTCGGCCACCGGCGCCTTCGTGGCGTCGGCCACCGGCGCCTCCGTAGCGTCGTCCCGCGGCGCCTTCGCGGCCCCGGCCGGCGACGTCTCCGCCCGCTCGGCCCGGCGCAGCAGCAGCGCGGCGAGCAGCCCGCCCGCCAGCACCGCGACCGCGCCGACCAGTTGGCTGACCTCCAGGCCCGAGGCGAAGGCATCCTTGATCTGCTCCCGGGCGGCGGGGCCGTCGGCGGCGGCCAGGGCCGCGGGCAGCGAGGCGGCGCCGACGGCGGCCGGCACGAGAGCGGCGAAGCGGGCGTTCAGCACCGCGCCGAGCACCGCGACCCCCAGCCCGTTGCCGAACTCCGCGAGCATGCCGTTGACCCCCGCGCCCACCCCGGCCTTCTCCGGCGGGATCGCGCTCATGATGGCGTTGGCCATCGCGGGCATCGCCAGGGCGACGCCCGCACCCATCACGACCAGGCCGAACAGCATGCCGCCGTACCCGCCGTCGCCCCCGCCGAGCACCGCGATCGCGGCGAGACCGGCCGCCAGGCAGCTCATCCCCGCCGCGATGACGGCGGGCGTGCCGAGCTTCTGGACCATGCGCGCGCCGAGGCCCATGAGGTTGAGGACGACCACGGTGAGCGCCATCGGAGCCGTCCGCAGGCCCGCCTCCAACGGCCCGTAGCCGAGGACGAACTGAAGATGCTGGGTGAGCAGGAAGAGCGATCCGGTCATCCCGAAGGCGACCAGGAGGGCCCCCGCCACCGCGCCGACGAACTTCTGGTTCCGGAAGAAGTGCATGTCGAGCATCGGGTGGGGAACGCGCAGCTCCCACAGCACGAATCCGGCCAGCACCGCGACTCCGAGAGACGCCGTCAGCAGCACCTGGCCGGACGCCCAGCCGTGTTCGGGCCCGGAGATGATCGCGAAGACGACGGCGGTCATGCCGATCGTGGAGAGCAGCGCGCCCAGCAGGTCCGGCCGCTGTCCCTGGCCGCTCTTCGACTCCGGTACGAGGCGGGCGACGGCGGCCAGCGCGATCAGGGCGACCGGGATGTTGATGAGGAAGATCGCGCCCCACCAGAAGTGGTCGAGGACGAACCCGCCGAACAGCGGACCCGCCGCGAAGCCGAGGGAGGAGACCGTGGACCAGATCCCGATCGCCTTGACCCGCTCGGCGTCGTCGAAGATCTGGACCACGACGGCGAGCGTCGTGGTGAGCAGCAGAGCGCCGCCGACCCCCATCCCGGCGCGGGCCGCGATGAGCTGGCCCGAGGACTGGGAGAGCCCGGCCGCCAGCGAGCCGACGCCGAACAGGGCGAGGCCCACGATCAACATCTTCTTGCGCCCGTAGCGGTCGGCGGAGCTGCCCGCGGTGAGCAGCAGCCCTGCCTGGACGAGTGAGTAGGCGTTGATCATCCACTGCACGTCGGCGGTGGAGGCGTCCAGCTCCGAGGTGAGGGAGGGGATCGCGACGTTGAGCACGGTGTTGTCGAGCAGCACCGTGAGCTGGGCCAGGCAGATGACGCCGAGGATGAGCCAGCGCTGCGGATGCCCCTGATGGGCGAGGTCTGGTCGTCGTGCGGCGGGTGCCGTCATGCGGACTCCTTGGGCTCCGGGGGTCCGGTGCGGTGACAGCCCGCTCCGGATCGGCCGTACGACACGCGAAGCTCGGCGCTGTGCGGCGGCGTACGACAGGTCGTCGATCGTTGATATACAGCGTATGGCGTGTCCTGTACAACGTACAAGTCAATTCCGCGCCAACGGACCGGCCGCGCCGGTGGGGCCCGCGCGGCAGGCGGGCGGTACGGTTCTCGACGCTGACCTGACAAAGTGCGCGATTTTCGGCCGGTTGGAGAGCCATGTCGCTGCGTCGCCGTACCTCTCGTATCCCTCAACTTCCGTTCGCCGCATCCCTCTTGGGCGCGCTCGTCGCGCCGCCCGCCGCCGCTGTCACCACGACCCACCCCTCTCCCCGCGGGGACGTGCCGCTGCGGGTCGCCACGTACAACATCCACGCCGGTACGGGCGTGGACGGCGCCTTCGACCTGGACCGCCAGACAGCCGACCTACGTTCACTGCACGCGGATGTGATTGGTCTTCAGGAGGTCGACCGGCACTGGGGCGACCGCAGTGAGTGGCGGGATCTCGCGGGAGAGCTGGCGCGGCGACTGCGCATGCACGTCTCCTTCGCCCCGATCTACAGCCTGGACCCGGCCCGACCGGGAGGTCCCCGGGCGGAGTACGGGGTGGCCGTGCTGTCGCGGCACCGGATCGTGAGCGCCGAGAACCACGAGATCACCCGTCTCTCGACCCAGGACCCGAACCCTGCCCCCGCTCCCGCCCCGGGGTTCGGCGAGGTCGTCGTACGGGTGCGAGGGCTGCCCGTGCACGTGTACGTGACCCATCTCGACTACCGCCCGGATCCTGCCGTCCGCGTGGCCCAGGTCGCCGACACCCGGCGGATCATGGCCGAGGATCGCGGCCCGAGGATCCTGCTCGGCGACTTCAACGCGGAGCCGGCCGCCCCCGAACTGGCCCCGCTGTGGCGGGAACTGACGGACGCCGACCCGGGCGCTCCGACCTTCCCGGCGGGGGACCCGGTCAAGCGGATCGACTTCGTGGCGGTGTCGAAGGGCGGGCCGGGAGCCGGGATCGCGGTGCGGAAGGCCTGGGTGCCGGAGAGCGCCGCCTCCGACCACCGGCCGGTGGTGGCGGACCTGCTGGTACGGGGAGGAAGGGGCCGGTGAGCCCACCGACGGGGGTCGGACGGAAGGCCCCGGACGGACGAGCCCGGACGACGGGTCCCACGGGCCGGAACGGGGCCGGATCGGGGCCGATGCCCCACAGGCTCGGTCGCCGTCGCCCGGAGGCGAAGGGGCGCCGGGCCCGGCAAGACCCGGCGCGCACCGGGCCGATGAGCCCCGGGCCCAGCCCACGGCACCCAGAACCGGCCCCATGCCCCACGGACTCGGCCCACACCACCCAGAACCGGCCCCATGACTCACGGACTCGGCCCACACCACCCAGAACCGGCCCCATGACTCACGAACTCGGCCCACACCGCCCGGAACCGGGCCGATGAGTCCCGAGCGGGCCGGGAGTCATCTTTTTCGGCCCGCATGCCTCCTTTTACGGCCGGCGCGCGTCCTCCTGTCCGAGGGCCGCGCCCGGTCCACCACCCGCGGTCGCGCGCCGCGGGGCGCCCCCCGGAGGGCAGGCCTCCGACAGCACACGCGGTACCGGACGAAGGACGACCCATGACCACCACCACGACCCTGCTCGAACTGCTGGACGCCCACATCGCCGAGAGGTCGATGCCGGGTGCGGTGGCCCTGGTCGCCCGGGACGGAAGGACCGAGGTGGCGGCGGCCGGTACGGCCGGTCTCGCCGGGTCCACGCCGATGCGGCGGGACTCGATCTTCCGCATCGCCTCGATCACCAAGCCGATCGTGGCGGCGGCCGCCATGACGCTCGTCGAGGACGGCCTGATCGCCCCCGCCGACCCTGTCGCGGCGTGGCTGCCCGAGCTGGCCGCGCCCCTGGTCGTACGGACGCCGCAGAGCCCGGTCGACGACGTGGTGTCGGCGGTCCGCCCGATCACCCTGCTGGACCTGCTGACCTTCCGGGCCGGCTACGGCTTCCCCTCCGACTTCTCGCTCCCGGCCGTCGCCCCGCTGTTCGCCGAGCTGAAACAGGGCCCGCCGCAGCCGCAGACCGTCCTCGCGCCGGACGCCTGGATGGCCGCGCTGTCCCGTATCCCCTTGCTGCACCAGCCGGGCGACGGCTGGCTCTACAACACGTGCTCCGACATCCTCGGCGTCCTCATCGCCCGGGTCGCCGACCGCCCGCTGCCCGTATATCTGGCGGAGCGGCTGTTCGAGCCCCTCGGCATGACGGACACCGGCTTCGCCGTGGAGCCCGCAGCCCTGGACCGGTTCACCGGCTACTACCGGGCCGCGGCGGGCAGCGGAAGCGATCCGGTGCTGGTCGACGCCCCGGACGGGCAGTGGAGCAGCCCGCCCGCCTTCCCGTCCGGCGCGGGCGGCCTGGTCTCGACCGTCGACGACTGGGCCGCGTTCGGCCGGATGCTGCTCGCCGGGGGGCTGAACGACGGCGGCCACCGGGTGCTGGCCGCCGAGTCGGTCCGCCAGATGATCACCGACCACCTCACCCCGGACCAGCGCGCCGAGAGCGGGCTGTTCACGGAGGGCCAGGGCTGGGGGTTCGGCGGTGCGGTGGACATCGAGATCGCGGCCCCCTGGAACGTCCTCGGCCGCTACGGCTGGATCGGTGGCACCGGCACCACGGCCCACGTGATCCCGTCCACGGGCACCGTCGCCGTCCTGCTCACCCAGCTGGAGATGGCCGGGCCCGCCGCTCCGCAGGTGATGCGGGACTTCTGGACGTACGCGGCCGGGTTCTGAGCCCGGCCGCGTACGCCCGGTCCTCAACCGGCGGGCCGTGTCAAGTCGTAGAACGTGGCGCTGCCGACGCTGACCTCGGTGAAGTTCTCCGTCACCCACGAGGAGATCTGCGACGAGGTACCGGAGTTGCCGCCCCTGCCGCCGCCGCCTTCCGTCCCGCCGCCCGGACCGCCTCCTATCTCTCCACCCATTCCGCCGCCGGTTCCGCCGCCCATTCCGCCGCCCATTTCTCCGCCCGAGACGAAGTAGTGGATCTTCCCTTCCGCGACGTGCCTCTTGAACTGGGCCAACGTCGGTGACGGATCGCTTCCGTTGAAGCCGCCGATCGCCATCACCGGCTCACCGGTGGCGAGTTGGTAGCTGGCCGCGTTCTGCGCGCCGACGGCGGCGGCGACCCAGGTGTAGTCGTCCGCGTCCTTCTCCAGCAGCGCCTTCGCCTCGGCGTCGACGGACGCGCCGTTGAGCAGCCCGCCCAGGCCGCTGCCACCGCCGCCACCGCCGCCGCCCCTCATGCCTTCACCGAAGCCGGGGTTCGTCCCCGCCCCCGTCCCCGTACCTGCCGTACCCGTACCGCCAGGTGCGGCCCCTCCAGGCAACGTAGGCATGCCGCCCTGCCCCTGCCCCTGGCCCTGGCCCTGGCCGGGACCCTGCTGCATGCCGCCGCGCTGCCCGCCATCACCGCCGCCGGGTCCGCCGGGTCCGCCCCGGCCGCCGCCACCGCCGCCGGGCCCGCCCATGCCGAAGCCGGCCGAAGGTCCGGCGGTCACGATCGACCCCTGGTGGCCGCTGTCCAGGGTGGAGACGGTGTACGCCGCCGGCCCCGCCAGCGACGCCGCGCAGCTCAGCCCCACCACGGCGGCCGTCAGGCCCCGGCCGCCGAAACGGCCCACGGCCGGCAGCCCGAGCGCACCGACGATCCCGGCCGCCAGGACCGCCCACCGCAGCCACGGCAGGAAGTCCGGCGTACGGCCCAGCAGGACGTACACCCAGACCACCGTCACCGCTGCCGTGCCCGCGAGCACCGCACGCGGCCACCACGCGCCCCGCTCCTCCCACAGCACCGTCACGCCCATGGCGACGAGCGCCGCGACGTACGGGGCGAGGGCCACCGTGTAGTACTGGTGGAAGATCCCGGCCATGAAACTGAACACGGCCGCGGTCATGACCAGCGCACCACCCCAGGCGACGAACGCGGCCCGCGCGGAGTCGGTCCTGGCCGCCCGTCGGGTCAGCCAGAGGCCGGCCACCAGCAGGATCAGCGCGGCGGGGAGCAGCCAGGCGATCTGGCCCCCGACCTCGGAGTCGAACATCCGGCCGATGCCGGTCTCACCCCAGCCACCACCGCCACCGCCCCCACGGCCACCACCGCCACCGCCACCGCCACCGCCGCCGACGCTCCCGGTCTCCTCGCCGTTGATCCGGCCGAGCCCGTTGTAGCCGAACGTCAGCTCCAGGAAGGAGTTGTTCTGCGAGCCACCGACGTACGGGCGCGAGGAAGCCGGCATCAGCTCCACGATCGCGACCCACCAGCCGCCGGCGACCACCGTCGTCAGCGCGGACAGGGCGAGTTGGCCGAGCCGCTTCGTCACGGGAACGGGGGCGCACACCGCGTACAGCACGGCCAGCGGCGGCAGGATCAGGAACGCCTGGAGGGTCTTCGTCAGGAACGCGAACCCGACCGCCGCCCCCGCCCACAGCAGCCACTTCGTCCGCCCCTGTTCCAGGGCCCGCAGCACGCACCAGACGGTGACGGTCATCAGCAGGGCGAGCAGCGCGTCCGGGTTGTTGAAACGGAACATCAGCGCCGCCACGGGCGTCAGCGCGAAGATGCCCACCGCGATCAGCCCGGCAATCGGACCGAAACGACGGCGTACGGCGGTGTTCAGCACGGCCGCCGTGGCGAGCGCCATCAGGACCTGGGGTGCCAGGATCGCCCAGGAGTTCAGCCCGAACAGCCGCACCGACAGGGCCATCGGCCAGAGTGCGGCCGGCGGCTTGTCGACGGTGATGGCGCCTCCCGAGTCCAGCGAGCCGAAGAAGAGGGCCTTCCAGCTCTGGCTGCCCGCCTGAACGGCGGCGGAGTAGAAGGAGTTGGCGTATCCGGAGGCGCTGAGGTTCCAGAAGTACGCGAGGCCGACGGCCAGCAGCAGCCCGTACAGCGCGGGGCGCGCCCAGCGGGGGCCTTCCCGCCCGGTCGGCGGCGCGGCGACGGGCATCGCGGGAGCGGCGGTCGTGGTCATCGGACATCCTTGGGTTCGTCGCGGACCGGGAGGACAGCCGCCGCGGGCGACGGCCGCCCCACGTCGTCCCGTTCGGTGGTGCGGCGCTCGGGGAAGACCCAGGCGCGCAGGAGCAGAAAGCGCAGCACGGTGGCCGCGAGGTTGGCGGTGACCAGCACGGCCAGCTCCGTGCCGTGCGAGGGCGAGCCGGTCGCCGCCCCCAGCGCGGCGAGCGAGCCGCTGGTCAGCGCGAGGCCGATGGCGAAGACCACGAGCCCCTGCGCCTGGTGGCGGACGGCCCCGCCCCGGCCCCGTACACCGAAGGTGAGGCGGCGGTTGGCGGCGGTGTTGGCGACGGCGGAGGCGAGCAGCGCGCCGCCGTTGGCGAGCTGCGGGCCGACGCCGAGCCGGAAGAGGGAGTACAGCGCGAGGTAGAACAGCGTCGACAGCGCGCCCACGCAGCAGAACCCGACGAGCTGGCGGGCCAGTCCGCGCTCCGCTCCGGTCAGCGCCCGGTCGCGCGGGTCGTCCCCGAAGGGCCGGGCCAGCCGGTCCAGCGGCAGCGCGCCGACGGCCAGCGCCCGCCCCACCCGCCACACCCCTTTCAGATCCTCGGTGGCCGTCCGCACGATGCGGACCGTCGATGCGGGGTCGTCGATCCAGTCGACGGGCACCTCGTGGATGCGCAGCCCGGCCCGCTCGGCGAGGACGAGCAGCTCGGTGTCGAAGAACCAGCCGCTGTCCTCCACCATCGGCAGCAGCCGCTCGGCGACCTCGCGCCGGATCGCCTTGAACCCGCACTGGGCGTCGCTGAACCCTGCGGCCAGCGAGGAGCGCAGGATCAGGTTGTAGGCGCGCGAGATGAACTCCCGCTTCGGCCCCCGCACCACCCGCGCACTCCGCGCCAGCCGGGAGCCGATGGCCAGGTCGGAGTGGCCGGAGATGAGCGGGGCGACCAGCGGGAGGAGGGCGTTGAGGTCGGTGGAGAGGTCGACGTCCATATAGGCGAGGACGGGCGCGTCGGACTCCTCCCAGACCGTACGCAGCGCCCGCCCCCGCCCCTTCTCCGCCAGCCGTACGTACCGCACCCCGGGCAGCTCCGCGGCGAGCGACGCGGCGACGGCGGGGGTGGAGTCGGTGCTGGCGTTGTCGGCGACGGTGATGCGGAAGGGGTACGGGAAGGTCCGCGCGAGATGGCCGTTCAGGCGCACGACGCAGGGGCGGAGGTCCTTCTCCTCGTTGTACACGGGGACGACGACGTCGAGCACGGGGACGTCGGCGGCGGTGGCCCGGCCACGGGCCGGGAGGTGCTCCCTGACCGGCAGACGGGCGCGGTGCACGCCGTCCCCGCTGCTGCGGCCGGTCGCGCCGGGGCCGCTCCGGAGGCTGTCGGTTGTCATGCTCCGACGTTCGCCAACCGCGCTGTCACACCGGTGTGCTGAGCCTGTCCCTGCCCTGTGAGTGCGCGCGGTCCTAGCCCTGTGAGTCCGCCCTGTCCCTGCCCCGTGAGTGCGCCCGGTCCTTGCCCTGTGAGTCCGCGCGGAGCGCTTCATCCGCTGCCGTCGGCAGCTCGATCACGAACACCGTGCGGCCCGGCTCCGACTCCACCCGTACGCGCCCGCCGTGCGCGGAGACGACGGCCTGCACGATGGCGAGGCCGAGCCCGGTGGACCCGGTCGCCCCGACCGCATTGGCCCCGCGCGAGCGGGAGGCGTCACCGCGGGCGAACCGTTCGAAGACGTGCGGCAGCAGCTCCGCCGGGATGCCGGGCCCGTCGTCGCCCACCTCCAGCGTGACCGGCCCCCCGGGGCGCGCGGACGGCCGTACGGCGACGGTGACGGTGGTCCCCGGCGGGGTGTGGGCGCGGGCGTTGGCCAGCAGGTTGACCAGCACCTGCCGGAACCGGTCGGGATCGGCGCGTACGGTCACGGGCTCGGCGGGCAGCTCAAGCCGCCAGCGGTGCAGGACGTCCCGGCGCGGGGCGCTCTGGCCCGCTGCCTGGGCGTCCCGGCCCGACGCCCCCCGGTCCACCGCCCGGGGGTCCCGGCCCGACGTCCCCTGGTCCACCGCCCGGGGGTCCCGGCCCGGCGCCCCCTGGTCCGCCGCGCGGGCGTCGCTGATCGCGTCCACGACCAGCGGCAGCAGATCGGTGCTCCCGTACGAGAGCGGACGCCCGGAGTCGAGGCGTGCCAGCAGCAGCAGATCCTCCACCAGGCCCGTCATCCGGTCCGCCTCCGACTCGATCCGGCCCAGCGCGTGCCGGGTGACCGGGTCGGGCCCCGGCGCTTCCCGGCCCCCGGCGGCGCGCCGGGTCAGCTCGGCGTAGCCCCGGATCGAGGCCAGCGGGGTGCGCAGCTCATGGCTGGCGTCGGCGACGAACTGCCGGACCCGCGTCTCGCTCTCCTGACGGGCGGCGAGTGCCGAACCGACGTGCCCGAGCATCCGGTTGAGCGCCGCGCCCACCTGCCCGACCTCCGTGTGCGGATCGGCCTCGGCGCCCGGGACCCGCTCCAGGAGGGCCACCTCGCCGCTGTGCAGGGGGAGTTCGGAGACCCGGGTGGCCGTGCCGGCGACCCGGCGCAACGGCCGCAGGGCGACCCCGACGAGCACGGTGCCCGCGATCGACGCGGCCAGCAGCCCGGCGGCGGTCACGCAGACCTCGACGACGATCAGGGTGGTCAGCGCACCGCTCACCTCGGCGCTGGGGATGCCCACGAGGACGGTGTACCCCTCGGTGGTGGTGGCGGCCTCCACCCGGTAGCCGCCGAGCCCCGGGAGATCGATGCTCCGGGCACCCCCACCGGTGGTCGGAGCGGCCGTCTCCAGGGCGCTCCGCTGCTCGCCGGTCAGCGGCTTCGCGCGCTCCTGGGCGCGCAGCCCGCTGTCCTCGACGACCTTCGACGCGGTGACGTCCCCGTCCTCGCCGAGAAGGGCCCCGAACGTGCCGAGCGGCTGCCCGCCCCCACCGACGAAGCCGAGCGGGCCCGCCTCGCGCAACGCCTGGGGCACCGGGCCCGGCGGGCGCTGGGCGCGCTCGGCGACGGAGTGAAGCTGGTCGTCGAGCTTGCCGTACATGTAGCTGTGGAAGGCGATCGCGGTGACGGACCCGATGACGGCGGCGACGACGGCGATCAGCGAGACGGCGGACACGACGAGCCGCGTCCGCAGCGTCCACGGCCGCCGCAACACCCTCACCCCGCCCCGGCCCCCACTCACCTACTCACCGGGCTTGATCAGATACCCCGCGCCGCGCCGGGTGTGGATCATCGGCGTGCGCCCGGCGTCGATCTTCTTGCGGAGGTAGGAGATGTAGAGCTCCACGACGTTGGCCTGACCGCCGAAGTCGTAGTTCCAGACCCGGTCGAGGATCTGGGCCTTGCTGAGTACCCGGCGCGGATTGCGCATCAGGAAGCGCAGCAGCTCGAACTCGGTGGCCGTCACATGGATCGCGTCCCCGCCCCGGCTCACCTCGTGGCTGTCCTCGTCGAGCACCAGGTCCCCGACGACGAGCGTGGACTCGGTGCGGCCGGCGGCGACGGCCGAGCCCGAGCGGCGGATGAGCCCGCGCAGCCGGGCCACGACCTCCTCCAGGCTGAACGGCTTGGTCACGTAGTCGTCGCCGCCCGCGGTGAGCCCGGCGATCCGGTCCTCCACGGCGTCCCGGGCGGTCAGGAAGAGGACCGGCACATCGTCGTACTCGCGCCGCAGCCGGCCCAGCACGGACAGCCCGTCCATGTCCGGGAGCATCACGTCCAGGACCACCGCGTCCGGGCGGAAGTCCCGCGCGGCCCGGACGGCCCCGGCCCCGTCCCCGGCGCTGCGCACCTCCCACCCCTCGTACCGCAGGGCCATCGAGAGCAGCTCGGCGAGCGGAGCCTCGTCGTCCACGACCAGGACCCGCACGGGGGTACGGTCCGGCCTGAGCAGTTCGGTACGCCCCTGGGGCGAGGTCGTCGTCGTCATGGGAACCACTCTGTGAGGCACCCGTGAGAGAAACCTGACCCGTTCCTGTGAATTCCCTGAGAAAGCGGCGCGGGTTCTAGGCTCCCTGAGCGGGGAACAACGCGGCGGCGTTCCCATGACAGACCGCCCGCAACCACTCCTCCCCCAGCCCGAGCCGCTCCAGCGCCTCCAGCTGATGCAGGTACGGGTAGGGGATGTTCGGGAAGTCGGTCCCCAGCAGGATGCGGTCCCCGAGGTCGGCGAGCCGCCTCCGCTCCGCCGGCGGGAAGGGGCTGAACCCCTCGCTGAAGTCGGTGAACGCCATCGTCGTGTCGAGCCGGACCTCCGGATACGCTGCCGCCAGCGCCAGGAACTCCGCGTACTCCGGCATCCCCATGTGCGCGACGACCAGCCGCAGCCGGGGGTGACGCGCCAGCAGCCGCCCGATCGGCTCCGGCCCGGTGTGGGCCCCCGGGGCGGGCCCCGACCCGCAGTGCGTCACCACCGGAATCCCGGCCTCCGCGAGCAGCCCCCACACGGGGTCCAGGAGCGGGTCGTTGGCGTCGTACGCGCCGACCTGGAGGTGCGACTTGAAGACCCGGGCCCCCGCCTCCACGGCCTCCTTCACGTACACCTCCACACCGTCCTCCGGGAAGAAGGTCGCGGTGTGCAGACAGTCGGGGGTCCGGGCCGCGAAGTCGGCGGCCCAGCCGTTCAGCCAGCGGGCCATGCCGGGCTTGTGCGGGTAGAGCATGGAGGTGAAGCGCAGCACCCCGAACGACCGCAGCACCGCCAGCCGCGCCTCCTCCTCGTACCGGTAGGTGATCGGCCACTCCAGGCCGGTGAGCGGCCCGGCGGCGTCGAAGTAGGCCCACACCTTGCGCAGGACCTGCTCCGGCATGAAGTGGGTGTGCACGTCGATGATCCCGGGCAGCCCGAGCCGCTCCCAGAACCGCACCACGTCAGCGCTCTCCGGCCCCACGGACGCTCTCCCTCGGTCGACGGTCAGAACAACCCACCCTGCACACCGCCGCCGCCGATGTCGATGAGGGGGACACGTACATCACCCGCCGCCACGGCGGAATCGGCCCCCGTGGACGTGCCCTCCCCGGACACGGCCCCCGCGGACGCGGCCTCTCCACATTCGATCCCCGTGGACGCGGCCTCCCCGGATACGGCCTCCGGGGGCAAGGCCGCGAGGTCCCACCCGGTGATCAGCCGCGTGTCCAGGACGACCACGCCCACGCCGTCCACCGCCAGATGCAGATCGGGCCCGGCCGCAGCGACGAGCCGCCCCGCGACGACGCCCCCGTCGACCAGCTCCCGCACCGACCGCACCGGAGCGGGCGCCCGGTCGATCCCGAAGGCCGACGCCTGATCGACGACTTCGAGCGGCAGCCGCTCCAACGACTCGGGCCAGCCGCGCCCTTCGAGCCGAGCGGACCGCCCGTACAGGTCCGCCACCTCGGCGGCCCGCTCCTCGCGCCCGGGAAGCCGCCCTCGCACGGCCCGCTTCCTGGCGTACGGGATCCGGTCCGGCACTCCGAGGGCCGCCCGCAGCACCTCCTCGGTCCGCCTGGCCGCCATGAGGGGCCCCCGCCCCAGCCAGCTGAAGGCCACGGCCCCCTGCTCCCGCAGCCGGGCCGCCCCCCGCTCCTCCCCGGTGATCCCGACCTTGACCATGCCGGGCCCGAACCAGGCGAGGTACACGCGGTACGTCCGGGGGTCGTCCGCCATCGTGTCGGCGGCCACCGAGTGCGCCCGGTCCAGCCGCGCGCACTCGGCGCACCGCCCGCCGGTGGAACGCCCCGGCACCACCGCGCCCAGCGGGCACGCATTCCCCCGGGCCCCCACGCAGTGCCGCTCCCCGAGGGCCCGGAAACCGAGGCCGGCCCCGTACGCGAGCACGCTCACCCGCCGGTCACCGCCCCTGCTCCACCCCAGTTGGGGCACCTGCCCCGGCCACCGCACCCCGGCGCACCACCACCCACCGGACACCCGCACCCCGCTCTCTCCTCCACCGGCACCAGATCACCGGTCGCACCGGCCCGGCGATGCTACGCGCAGCCTCCGACACCCTCGATCCGCCGCCGCATCGCGGCCATGCGCCGTTCGAACCGCCGGTTGAACCAGATGATCCAGCCCATGAACCCCACGCCGAAGCCGAGGCCCCACAGCCCGATCGGCACATTCCCCGCGGTGAACCAGAAGAGCGGCACGGTGAGGAAGAGCAGTCCGAGGGAGGGAAGGGCCCACCACCGGTTGCGCCGCAGCTTCTCCTCCCGCCGCCGGATCAACCGCACCATGGCCGCCTGTTCGGCCGGATCCTCGGGCAGTTCGCCGTTCTTCGCGATGCGCCGCTCCAGCTCCGGCACCCGGGAGGCATCGGTACCCACGGCACGCGCGTCCCGCCTCCGGCGCCGCATCAGGAGCCACGTCATCAGGCCCGCGTAGACGAACCCGCCGACCAGAATGCCCGGCCACCCCGACCATCCGTAGAAGGCCAGCTGGATACCGACCCACACCACCAGCACCAGCAGCCCCATCGCCCACCACCGGTCCTGCCAACGCTCTTCCCGCCCGTGCTCCTTCGACCGCATCGCCGACCTCCGAGAGGAACGCGTCCGTCACGTCCGTACCCCGTCGGCTACCCCACCCCCGGCCCTCCGAACGACCGCTGTGGAGGGCCGTTATGATCCGGCCCATGGCGCTGACCGGGAACCAGACGGACCTGTTCCAGGCTTCCATGCCCCGGCTGAAGGCCATCGCCTACCGCCTTCTCGGCTCCGCCGGCGATGCCGAGGACGCCGTCCAGGACACGTTCCTGCGCTGGCAGTCCGCCGACATCGACCGCATCGAGGTCCCCGAGGCCTGGCTGACGAAGGTCCTTACCAACCTCTGCCTCAACCAGCTCACCTCGGCGCGCGCCCGCCGCGAGACCTATGTGGGCCAGTGGCTGCCCGAACCGCTGCTCGCCGGGGACCCGATGCTCGGCCCCGCCGACACCGCCGAACAGCGCGAATCCGTCTCGTACGCGGTCCTCGTCCTCATGGAGCGCCTCTCCCCCAACGAGCGGGTGGTGTACGTACTGCGGGAGGCCTTCGGCTACCCGCACCGGAGGATCGCGGAGATCCTCGACATCACCGAGGCCTCCGGCCAGCAGATCTTCCACCGCGCCAAGAAGCACATCGCCGAGGGCAGGACCCGGACCGAGATCGACGAGGCCGCCGCCCGGCGGATCGTCGAGGAGTTCCTCACGGCCGCTGCCGGCGGCCGGACCGAACCGCTCGTCCAGCTGCTCACCGCGGACGCCGTCGCGATCGGCGACGGCGGCGGAAAGGTACCGGCCCGCGCGAAGCCGTTCGAGGGCGCGTCGGCCGTCGCGAAGTTCATGCGGAGCCTGTTCACCCCCAACCAGGCCGCTCGCAACCTCCTCGGCGGCACGGCGGAGGTCCACGTCTCGTACGCCAACGGGCTGCCCGCGCTCGTGATCACCGTTGCCGGCCGGGTGATCGGCGTCATGTGCCTGGAGATCACGGCGGACGGCATCGCCGCGTTCCGCAACCAGGCCAACCCTGACAAGCTCGAACGCGCGACGCGTCAGTGGGCGGCGACGGCCCACGGAGAACCGGCCCTCCGCATCACATAACCTCCCCGTGACGCACGTCACACTTCCCACCTGTCAGGAATCGCCGGGCTGCCCGGTTCAAGGGGCGAAACCGCGCGAGACAGGAGCGAAGGACATGCAGCAGAACATCCAGCAGCACCGCGTCATCGTCATCGGAGCCGGCTACACCGGAGCGAGTGCCGCCGGACGCCTCGCCAGGCGACTGCGCCGCGAGGACGTCTCCATCACCCTCGTCAACGCCGAACCCGACTTCGTCGAGCGCGTCCGGATGCACCAACTCGCGGTGGGCCAGGACCTCCGCCCCCGCCCCTTCCACAAGATGTTCGCCGGCACGGCCGTCCGGCTGCGCCTCGGCAAGGTCACGGGCATCGACGCCGACCGCCGAACGGTCTCCGTCGCCGCCCCGGACGGAACCGGCGAGCCGGAGCCCCTGCCGTACGACACCCTCGTGTACGCCCTGGGCAGCGCATGGAACACCCAGGCCGTCCCCGGTGCCGCCGAACACGCCCACGACATCGCTGGCCGCCCCGGAGCCCTGCGCCTGCGCGACCGCCTGGCCTCCCTCGCCGCCGGCACACCCGTGGTCGTCGTCGGCGGCGGCCTCACCGGCGTGGAGGCGGCGACGGAACTGGCCGAGACCCGCCCGGACCTGAACGTCTCCCTGGCCACCCGAGGAGCTCTGGGCGACTGGCTCTCCCCCAAGGGCGCCGGGCACCTGAGGAAGGTCTTCACCAACCTGCGCATCACCGCGCACGAACACACCACCGTCACCGCCGTGGAGGCCGACCGTGTCACCACCACCGAGGGCGACATCCCGGCCGCGGTCACGGTCTGGACGACGGGCTTCGCGGTCCACCCGATCGCCCGGGCCACAACACTGCGGACCGGCGACACCGGCCAGATCGTGGTCGACACCACCATGCGCTCGACCTCGCACCCGGACGTGTACGCCATCGGCGACGCGGCCCTGGTCGCGGGCCCGGGCGGCAAGCCCCTGCGCATGTCCTGCGCCTCGGGCGTCCCCACCGCCTGGCAGGCCGCCGACGCCATCGCGGCCCGCCTCACCGGCACCAAGCTCCCGACCACCGCACCCCGGTACTTCAACCAGTGCGTCTCCCTCGGCCGCAAGGAGGGCCTGATCCAGTACGTCACCGCCGACGACCGCTCCGTCAGCGCGGCCCTGACCGGCCGCGCGGCCGCCCTCTACAAGGAACTGGTCTGCAAGGCCGCGGCCTGGGGCGTAGCGAACCCGACGATGGGCCTGCCGACCCGCCGCCGCCGGGTCACGACGGCGGGTGCGGGGGCGGGAGCTGGAGCCGGGGTACCGGCCGAGGCCGCCTAGAAACCGCTCCCGGGCAACGCGAGAGGCCCCCGGGATTTCTCCTGGGGGCCTCTGGCCTGCTGTGCACTCGGCAGGATTCGAACCTGCAACCTTCTGATCCGTAGTCAGATGCTCTATCCGTTAAGCTACGAGTGCTTGGCGTTCCGGGCTTTTTTCTCCCCGGTCGGCGTTGCGAGAACAACATTACATGACCTGCGCCGTGACGCGAAATCCATTAGCCGCACCGCTGCCGACCTGCGGAAACGGCTTCCCGAGGGCTGTCTCGGCCACCCTCTCGAACCAGCCACGAACCGGCCCCGGCACCCCCTCCGCACCCTCGCGCGTCCCGGAACGGCCGAAGCCCCGTGCCAGGGGCACGGGGCTTCGGGGTGGGGCGGAGGCGGAGGGATTTGAACCCTCGATGGGCTTTAAGACCCAAACCGCATTAGCAGTGCGGCGCCATAGACCGGACTAGGCGACGCCTCCAGCACACCTCGCGCGGACGCGAGTGGTGCGTGCAGATGATGACACAGTCGAGCGTCGTGCCACCAATCGCCGCACACGTTACTAGGCCCCCGGGGGCCAGGGCAAAGCAGTTCGGCGTGGTGCCGCAACGTCCGGGCGCGGTGCGCGTTAGAGAGGGGTGGGGGCTCCGGTCTCCGTCAGTCGTCGTCGCCCGTCAGTCGTCCGTCAGCCGTGGCGCCCGGGCGGGCCGGTGATCACCCGTGACCGCCGCCCGTGGCCGACCCCGCTGCAGAGATCCTGGAGCTTCCGCATGCTGCGTCGTCTCGCTCTCACCGCCGTCGTCTCGCTCGCCGCGCTCGCCACCGCCGTGCCGGCATCCACCGCCACCGCCTCCGGCCCCATGGCCTCGGGTCCGACGCCCGCCTCCGTGCCCACCTCCGGGCCCTTCGCCGCCGCCCGGCCCTCCCTCGGGCCGCTGCCCATGCCCATCCCGCTGCCCGGGTTCCTGGAGGGCGGGGGCGGGAAGGGCGCGGGGAAGGCGGGCGAGGTCCTGACGCGGCTCACCGTGTCCGTCGAGAACACCGGGGTCGCCGGGGCCGACGGCACCTTCGAGCTGGAGTGCGGGCCCACCGGGGGCAGCCACCCGCAGGGGCAGGCGGCCTGTGACCGGCTGGCGGAGGCCGGCGCCACCCGGTCCGGGCGGCAGGAGCTGTTCCGGCCGACCCCGGAGGGCACGATGTGCACGATGATCCACGGCGGCGACGCCACCGCGCGCATCGTGGGCACCTGGGAGGGACGGGCCGTGGACACCACCGCGAGCCGCCGCGACGGATGCGAGATCGCGCGCTGGAACAGCCTCGTGCCGGTGCTTCCGGACGTCCGATAGCCCGTCGGCGACGGCGCAAAAGCGTTCGCCTCCGTGTATCTGCCGCAGATGGCTCCGGGGGCCCGCGCGCCCCGAAGGGGCCGGCCTCGTCGCGCGTCCGCGCACGTCACAGGGTGCGCGGACGCTCACGTCATGGGCCCGCGGCGTACACGCCGCGCACAGAACCTTGGTGAGAGCTCCCCCTCATCCGCCGCCCCCGGGGCCTCCCCTGCCCTTAGACTCCTCCAGTGACAGTCTGCGGCCCGAGGGGCAAGATGGGGCCCGCTGTCGGCAAGGTGCGGTAATCAGGGAGGAAGCGTCGTCGTGAGCAGCAGGCCATCCCGAGGCACTGCTCGCCTCGCAGCCATACTCGATGCCCTTCCTGACGGGCTTCTGCTCGTCAATTGCAACGGCACGGTCGTCAACGCCAACGCCATCGCCCTCGAAATGTTCGAGACCCCGGGCACCGCGCTCGTCGGTCGCGGACTGCTCGATCTGCTGCCGGAGTTCGACTCCAAGCTGATCCCGGGTTCGATGCGCCGGCCCGAGGCTGCGGACGAGCAGGGCAGGACCAAGCCGACGCGGATGACCGCGCGACGCACCGACGGCCGCGAGTACCCGGTCGAGGTCACCAGCGCGAGCCTCGACAGCGGGCAGGCCGCGTACAACGACATCCACTCCAGCTTCACCGGTGACGAGCTGCTCATGCTCGTCGTGCGGGACCTCTCCGGCACCGTCGACACCGAGGCGGAGCTGGCGCGTTCGCAGCGGCAGACCGAGATGATCCTGCGGGCCGCCTCCGAGGGCGTCGTCGGCACGGACACCGACGGGCGCGTCGTCCTCGTCAACCCCGCCGCCGCGCAGATCCTCGGCTTCCGGGCCAGCGACCTCGGCGGCCAGGAGCTGCATCCGCTGATCCTGCACTCACGGGCGGAGGGCGAGCCGTTCCCGTACGAGGACTCCCCGCTCGCCGACACCCTCAAGTCCGGGCGCAAGCACCGGGTGCGTGGGCAGGTGCTGTGGTCCAAGAGCGGCGCGCAGGTGCCGGTGGACCTCACGACCGCGCCGGTACGGGACGGGGACCAGCTCGTCGGCGCGGTGATGACGTTCACCGACCGCCGGCCGTACGAGGAGTTGTCGGCGCAACACACGAGCGTCGTCGCCGAGCTGACCACCAGCCACTCCGCCGAAGTCACCGCGCTCAAGGAGGCGCACGCCGCCGAGCTGGAGGCGCTGAGGGAGGCGCACACCGCTGAGCTCGCCGACCGTAGCGATCGGTACGCCGCCGAGATCGAGGGACAGGCCGAGCTGCTCGCCTCCCTGGGTGCCCAGCACTCCCAGCTCACCGCCGTCCTCGGCGGTTCGCTGCGCGGGCCCCTGGAGGAGCTGCGCGGCGAGCTGTCCACGCTCGCCTCCGACCCGGCCGGTCAGCTGTGGCCCGAGGCCAACCAGATCCTGCACCATCTCGCCGCCGGGTACGCCCGGATGACCACGCTCGTCGACAACGTGCTGGGGTACCAGCGCCTGGACGCGGGGGTGGAGGGGCTGCACAAGGCCCCGGCGATGGTGGACGGCATCGTCACCGGCGGTATCGACGGGGCGGTCGAGCTGATCGGGCCCGGGCGCGCCCAGTTCGCCGTGCACGCCCCGCCGATCGAGGCCGAGGTCGACGCGCCCCGGCTCGCCACCGCCATCGCCCACCTCGTCGCGGACGTCTGCGGCGTCGATTCGACCGGCAAGACCCGGGCCGTTCCCGGGGGCGGCTATGTCGACTCCACCGTGGTCGTGGCCGCGGCCCAGCGCGGTGACGTCGTACGGATCGAGGTGCGCGGCCCGTTCGCCGGGGGCGACCCGGTGCACGAGCCGATCGTGCGCGGCATCGTCCGGGCGCACGGCGGGGTCCTCCAGACGCACGAGACGCCGGGCATGAACGGCAGCGCGTACGTGCTCGACCTGCCCATCGGCACCGCGTCCGGCACGATCGCGCCGCCGGAGACGGACGGCACCGCCCTGCCGCCGGGGCCTCCCCCCGCCGCCTCCTCGTCGCCCGAAGGGCTGGGAGCCCCGGGCGTCACCAGTGGCGGTCGGCGCCGGGCGCGCAGGTCCTCCACCGACGCGTTCCTGGACAGCGGCCCCGGCGGTACGGAGAGCCTCGGCGACAACGCGGTCGAGGCCGTGGCTCCCGCTCCCGACGACCGCCCGGCCGCCGAGCCGACCGGGCGGCGGCGGGCCCGCCGTGGACCGGCCGCGCCCGAGGAGCAGCAGACTCCCGAGCTGATCCCGGCCCAGCAGGGCGAGGGTTCCGGGCGTCGGCGCGGCAGGCCCAGCCCGGCCGAGGCGGCACCGGGCGTGGTTCCGGCCGACGTGCGGGAGCAGCCCCAGCCACCGCAGCGGGGGGCGCTGGCCCTGACCTCCGCCCCGTCCGCGGCGCCCACCGCCCCTTCCGAGGGGTCGGTCGTCACCGCGGCCGAGAACGCCCAGGGCGGCGGTCGCCCGCAGCTCGGGCAGACCGTGCCGCCGCAGGGCGTCCCGGTGGACCCGCAGCAGCCCGTACCGCCCACCGGGCGGCGGGCCCGCCGTGAGGGCGAGCCGGCCCGCCCCGCCCTGCCCGCCCTCGCCTCCGGCAACAGCGGCAACAGCGGAGCTGAAAGCGACGGCGGTCACCCCGGGACGGAGCAGTCCCAGCAGCCCGGGGGGCGGCGTGCCCGGCGCGCGCTGGCCGCCGCCCAGGAACGCACCGCGGCCGAGGCCGGACCGCGCACCGCCTTCGCCCTGCCGCCCGCCGACGCGGACCGGGCGCCGCTCGCCCCCGACGCCCCGGTGGCGCCCGGCGGCGACGGGGCGAGCACGCACCACGCGCGTACCGCACCGGAGGCCGGTCACACGCCTCCGCAGGCGCACCCCGTCGCCCCGGCGCACCCCGGCCCGCAGACGGACGGAACCTCCGGGGAGGGCTTCCCGGCCGCGCCCGGAGCCGCCCACGCGCCCCGCCTCCCCGGGGCGGCACCCCATGCGCCCGGCCCGCACGACGGCGGCGGCGTACCGGAGGCTCCGAGCCCGGTGCCGGACCTCGCGCCGTGGGGCGACGCCGGGCAGAACGCCCACCCCGAAACCGGGCAGAACCACCCCGAAACCGGGCAGACCGGCACCGGGCGGACCGCCCACACCACCGGCGTCGCGGCCGTCGCCGATCCGGTGAGGCACCCGGCCGACGGTGACACGGGCGTCCCGGCCCCGGACGCGCGGCGGCAGCCGCTGCCCGCCGAGGAGCCGATGCCGGACGGCAGCAACCCCGACTCCACGCAGGGGAGGGCCTTCAGCGTGCGAACGCTGGGCCAGGGCGTGCCGTTCGCCCAGCACCTCGCGCATCAGCAGAACCAGCCGCATCAGAGCCTCGGCGGGGCCGGCCGGCGCCGCAAGCTCGCCGCCCCGCCGGAGGGCGACCGCTCCCCGGCCCGGGCCGCCGGCGACCGGCCGGGTCCGGCACAGCCGACGGGCCCCGCGCAGGCTCCCGGGCCGCAGCAGCATCAGCCCCGCGCCCAGGGCCAGGACCAGGGGCCGGACCAGGCGCAGGAGCCCGGGCGGCCGGGTCAGCCGGGTCAGCAGCCGGGCCAGCCGGCGCAGGGCGGGCCCGGCGCCGCCTACGGTGAGGGACAACTGCTCGCGCCGCCCGTCGCGGAGGGGCGCGCGTACGCCATAGGGGCGCCCGACGAGGGGGCGGAGGGTCCCGAGCCGCTGGACGGGCCCGGAGGCGCGGTCGAGGTCGCCAACCGGCCGCACCCGCACCCGGTCGACGACGAGCTGCCGCCCGAGCCGCTGGACAACCCGCGTCGGCTGCTGGTCTGGCCCGCGCCCGACGTGCCGACCCAGCAGGCGCTCAGCGACCGGGGCTACCGTCCGGTGATCGTGAACTCCCGCGAGGAGGTCGACGCCCAGATCGCCGCGTTCCCCGCCGCGCTCTTCGTCGACCCGCTGACCGGCCCCATCACCCGTACCGCGTTGCAGTCGCTGCGTCAGGCGGCCGTCGCGGCCGAGGTCCCGGTGCTGGTCACCGCCGGTCTGGGGCAGGCGACCCGGGAAGCGGCGTACGGCGCCGACCCGGCCGTCCTGCTCAAGGCACTGGCCCCCCGCGACAGCGAACAGCATCCCTCACGGGTGCTCCTGATCGAGGAGCACGAGGAGATCGCGGTGGCGCTGACGCAGACCCTGGAGCGTCGCGGGATGCAGGTGGCGCGTGCCGCGACGGACAGCGAGGCCGTCGACCTGGCGAGCCGGATGCGGCCGAACCTCGTGGTGATGGACCTGATGCAGGTACGCCGCCGACGCGCGGGGATCATCGACTGGCTGCGGGCCAACGGGCAGCTGAACCGCACCCCGCTGGTCGTCTACACCTCGGCCGGGATGGACCAGGCGGAGCTGCCGCGGCTCGCGTCGGGTGAAACCGTCCTCTTCCTGGCGGAACGGTCGACCAGCGACGAGGTCCAGTCGCGGATCGTGGACCTGCTGGCGAAGATCGGCACCAACTAGGGCCTCTCGACGGACGCGGGAAGCGGAACAGGGCGGGGCGGTACGGGTGTCCCGTACCGCCCCGCCCTGTTTCACGTGAAACAGAAGAGGAACCGAAGCCTCAGAGCTGGGTGACGTCCAGCTCGCCATCCGCGTACTGCTTGCGGATCACCTTCTTGTCGAACTTGCCGACGCTCGTCTTCGGCACGGCGGCGATCACCGACCAGCGCTCCGGCAGCTGCCACTTGGCGATGCCCGACTCGGCGAGGAACTCCTTCAGCGCCTCGTAGTCGGTCCCGGTGACGCCCTCCTTGAGGACCACCGTCGCGAGCGGCCGTTCGCCCCACTTCTCGTCCGGCACGGCGACGACGGCCGCTTCCGCGACGTCCGGGTGGGCCATCAGCGCGTTCTCCAGCTCGACGCTGGAGATCCACTCGCCGCCCGACTTGATGACGTCCTTGGCCCGGTCGGTGAGGGTGAGGTAGCCGTCGGCGCTGATCACACCGACGTCGCCGGTCTTCAGCCAGCCGTCCTCGCTGAACTTGTCCTCGGGGCGCAGGTGCTCGCCGTCGGCGCCGCCGTAGTAGGCGGCGGCGATCCAGTTGCCCCTGACCTCCAGCTCACCGGCCGACTCGCCGTCCCACGGAAGGTGTTCCCCGCCGGGGCCGACCAGCCGCGCCTCGACCCCGGCGGGGAAGCGGCCCTGGGTGACCCGGTACGGCCACTCCTCGTCGACGCTCAGGCCGGCGGGCGGGTGGGCCATGGTGCCGAGCGGCGAGGTCTCCGTCATGCCCCAGGCGTGGCAGAGCCGGACGCCGAGCTTGTCGTACGCCTCCATCAGCGAGGGCGGGCAGGCCGCGCCGCCGATGGTCACGTTGGCCATGGAGGTGAGATCGCGCGGGTTGGCGGTGACCTCGGCGAGCAGGCCCTGCCAGATGGTGGGAACGGCGGCGGCGTGCGTCGGGCGCTCGCTCTCGATCATGTCGGCGAGCGGGGCGGGCTGGAGGAAGCGGTCCGGCATGAGCATGTTGACGCCCGTCATGAACGCGGCGTGCGGCAGGCCCCAGGCGTTCACATGGAACTGGGGCACGACGACGAGCGTGGTGTCCTTGTCGGTCAGCCCCATCGACTCGGCCATGTTGATCTGCATCGAGTGCAGGTAGACCGAGCGGTGCGAGTAGACGACGCCCTTGGGGTGGCCCGTGGTGCCGGAGGTGTAGCACATGGCCGCGGCCTGGCGTTCGTCCAGCTCCGGCCAGTCGTACGTGGTGGGGCGGCCGGCGATCAGTTCCTCGTACTCGTGCACGCGCGGCGTGACGCCGTCGAGGCCGGAGCGGTCGCCGGGGCCGGACACGACGACGTGCTCGATGCTCGGCAGGTGCGGCAGCAGCGGCACGAGGAGCGGCAGCAGCGAGCCGTTGACGATCACCACCTTGTCGTCCGCGTGGTTGACGACCCAGGCGAGCTGCTCGGGCGGCAGCCGGAGGTTGAGGGTGTGGAGAACGGCGCCCATGGAGGGGATGGCGAGGTACGCCTCGATGTGGACCGCGTTGTTCCACAGGAGCGTCGCAACCCTCTGGTCGCCGTCGACGCCCAGCTCGTCGCGCAGCGCGTTGGCCAGCCGGGTGGCGCGTGCGCCGATCTCGGCGAAGGTGACGCGGTGCGGCTCGGGTTCGCCGGTCCAGGTCGTGACCTGCGACTTCCCATGGATCGTCATCCCGTGGTGCAGGATGCGGGTGACAGTCAGCGGTACGTCCTGCATGGTGCTCAGCACGGCGTCCTCCCGGTAGGCGCTACGCGGCAGTAAGGTTCCGCTGATTCTGCGCACATACCACGCGGTATGTCACTACTCGCGGGAAAATTCCTGCTGCGGAGCCTGCCCCGGGACCTCTGCCCCGAGGCCTCTGCGTCGGATCCGTGGCGGAGCAGGTGGCGGCACCCGTGGAGGGGCCTCCGGGCCGTCCGGATCAGCGGACCGGCGTCAGCTCCGGGTCCTCGCGGAGCTTGCCGAGGGCACGGGAGACCGCGCTCTTGACCGTACCGATCGACACGCCGAGCACCTGCGCCGTCTGGGCCTCGCTCAGGTCCTCGTAATAGCGCAGGACGACCATCGCGCGCTGGCGGTCCGGGAGCTTGAGCACCGCTCGCCACATCGCGTCGTGCAACGACTGCTGCTCGGCCGGGTCCGGCGCCGGAGAGGCCTCCCGCTCGGGCAGTTCCTCGCACGCGAACTCGTCGACCTTCCGCTTGCGCCACTGCGAGGTGCGGGTGTTGAGCAGCGCCCGCCGGACGTAGCCGTCCAGCGCCCGGTGGTCCTCGATCCGCTCCCACGCGACATACGTCTTGGCCAGCGCGGTCTGGAGCAGGTCCTCCGCGTCGCACGGGTTCGCGGTGAGCGAGCGCGCGGTACGCAGCAGGACCGGTCCACGGGCCCGTACGTACGAGGAGAACGACGCGTAGGGCGCGTGGGGGTGGCCGGCGGCGGTGGCGGAGGCCGCCCTGGAGGCGCCCGTGCAGACTGGCGTGGTCATGTACTCAACGCTAGGAGCAGCCACCGCCGAGGGGATCGCCCCCAGGTCCCGAAGGCTCGTCCGCCTCAGGTTGTAGGGGGTGTGCACCCTGCACCTCCTGAAGGTGGACAGGCCTCGGCCCGGCCGTAAGGGTCCGCCCCCGAGAGCCCACGGGGGCGGGGCGTCGCCGCTCAGCCGTCCGCGCCGATGACCAGGCCCGACGTCGGAACCCCCGTACCCGCCGTGACCAGCGACCTCGCCGCCCCCGCCACCTGGTTCACCGAGGTCCCCCGGATCTGCCGGACGGCCTCCGCGATGCCGTTCATCCCGTGGAGGTACGCCTCCCCCAGCTGACCCCCGTGGGTGTTCAGGGGCAGCGCGTCCGCGGCGACGAACGCCCCGGCCTCCCCGGGGCCGCAGAAACCGAACTCCTCCAGCTGCATCAGGACGAACGGGGTGAAGTGGTCGTAGAGGATGCCCACGTCGATGTCGGCCGGCGACAGTCCGGAGCTGCGCCAGAGCTGCCGGGCGACCACGGCGGTCTCCGGCAGGCCCGTCAGCCCGTCCCGGTAGAAACTCGTCATCTGTTCCTGCGACCGGCCGGCGCCCTGGGCCGCCGCGACGACGACGGCGGGCGGCCGGGGCAGGTCGCGGGCGCGCTCCAGGCTCGTGACGACGAGTGCCTGGCCGCCGTCCGTCTCCTGGCAGCAGTCCAGCAGCCGCAGCGGCTCCACGATCCAGCGGGACGCGGCGTGGTCGGCGAGCGTGATCGGCTTCCCGTGGAAGTACGCCGCCGGGTTCCGCGCCGCGTTCCGTCGGTCGACCACCGCCACGTGCCCGAAGACCTCCGGGTCGAGGCCGTACGCGTGGAGGTAGCGCTGGGCCGCCATCGCCACCCAGGAGGCCGGGGTGAGCAGCCCGTACGGCAGGTTCCAGCCGAGCGCCGCGCCCTCGGCGGTGGGCTCGCGCCGCTGGACGCCGGAGCCGAAGCGGCGGCCGGAGCGCTCGTTGAAGGCCCGGTAGCAGACGACGACGTCCGCGATCCCGCTCGCCACCGCGAGGGCGGCCTGCTGCACGGTGGCGCAGGCCGCGCCGCCGCCGTAGTGGATCCGGGAGAAGAACGACAGCTCGCCGATCCCGGCCGCCTGGGCGACGGTGATCTCGGGGCTGGTGTCCATGGTGAAGGTGACGAGCCCGTCCACGTCGGCGGGGGTGAGACCCGCGTCGTCGAGGGCGGCGCGGACGGCCTCGACGGCCAGCTTCAGCTCGCTGCGGCCGGAGTCCTTGGAGAACTCGGTGGCCCCGATGCCGACGATCGCGGCCTTCCCGCCGAGCGAGTCGGCCCTGCGGATGCTCATGCTCCGGCCCTTTCTTCTTCGCCATCTTCTTCGCCGCTCGGGGCCGGGAGGGTCACGACGACCGTGCCGGTGACGTGGCGGCCGACGCTGTTGTCGCCGGTGACGGTGACGGTGACGGTGACGGTGGTCGTCGCGCGTACGGACTCTTCGCCGACCGGCCCGGCCACCTCCGTGACACGACCGGCCAACCGCATCACGTCTCCCGGGTAGTTGGGGACGCCGAGGCGGATCGCGACCTTGCGGAGGACGGCGTTCGGGCCGAAGAGGTCGGTGATGTAGCGGCCGACGAGCCCGTTGGTGGTGAGGATGTTCATGAAGATGTCGGGGGAGCCCTTCTCCCGGGCCAGGTCCGCGTCGTGGTGCACGTCCTGGTAGTCGCGCGAGGCGATGGCCCCGGCGACGATCAGGGTCCGGGTCAGCGGGATCTCCAGGGGCGGCAGCTCATCACCGACGCCGTACGTCCGCGTCACGACGCGTCCTCCTGACCGTTGCTCACGAGCAACAGGCCCAGCTCCTCCAGGACCTCGCTCCCGCAGCCGAGATACGCGTCGAGCTGGCGGCCCCAGAGGAAGTGCCGGTGGACCGGATGGTCGAGGTCGGCGCCGGTGCCGCCGTGCAGATGCTGGCCCGCGTGGACGACCCGCTTGCCCGCCTCCGAGGCCCACCAGGCGGCGGTCAGCGCCGCTGCCCCGTACTCCCGCCCGTCGTCCCGTCGCCAGGCCGCCTCGTACGCCGTGACCCGGATCGCCTCGGTGTCCATGTGGGCTTCGGCGGCGCGGAGCAGGACGCCCTGGTTGGTGGAGAGCGGGCGCCCGAACTGCTCGCGGGTGACGGTGTGGTGGACCGCACGGGCGAGTGAGCCCGCGCACACCCCGGCCTGGAGCCCGGCGAACGCGGTACGGGCGGCGGCGAGGACGGCCTCGTACGCCTCCGGCCCGCGCCCCAGACGCTCCCCACGTACGCCGTCGAGAACCAGCCGCCCCGCCGCCCAGGGCGCGGTCGTCTCCACCGGCACCACGGCCACGCCCGGCGCGCCCGCCTCGACGATCCACAGGGCCCGGTCGGCGTCCGCCACCAGCACCTGGGTGGCGTCGCGCAGCCAGGGCACCCAGGGCACGGCCCCGTACAGCGCACCGTCCGACGTGTGTACGCCGCCCCGCACCGGGAAGGCGCCCGTCGCCACCGCCGTACCGTCGCGCAGACCGGGAAGCAGGCGCTCGCGCTGCTCCCGCGTCCCGTGCTCGGCGATCGCGAGCAGCCCGTACACGCAGGTGGCCGCGAACGGGACCTGCGCGGTGGTCCGGCCCTGTTCCTCCAGGAGCAGGACGAGGCCGAGCAGCCCGATGTCCTCGACCGCGCCGGGCAGTCCGGCCGCGCACAGCGCCTTCCACAGTTCCGCGTCGGTGCCCGTGCCGGCCGCCGCCAGCCGCTCGTGGGTGGACAGGTCACCGAAGACGCTCGCGGCCAGTCCCTGTGCGGCGGACTGCTCCTCGCTCGGGGTGAAGTCCATCTCAACCGCCTTCGCTCGCCCGGAAGACGGGCAGTTCCAGGTCGGGGTCCGTGACGAGGAACTCCAGGTGCACGGGCATGCCGACGCGGACCTTGTCGTACGGCACACCGATCACGTTGCTGACGATGCGGACGCCCTCGGCCAGCTCGATGAGCGCGACGGCGTACGGTCCGCCCTCGCCGGACGGCCCGAAGGCGGGGAACGGCGGGTGGTGCATCACGACATGGCTGAAGACCGTGCCCCGACCGCCCGCCTCGACCGTCTCCCACTCCGCGCCGCCGCAGACGTTGCAGCCGGGCAGCCAGGGGAGGCGCAGGGTCGCGCAGTCGGTGCAGCGCTGGATGAGGAGCCGGTGTTCGGCGACTCCGGCCCAGAAGCCGGCGTTGTCTCGGTTGATCACGGGCCGGGGGCGCAGAGGAGGATCAACGGGCTTCCCCCGTTGCGCGGGGCGGTACTTGAGGATGCGGAAGCGGTGCGTCCCGACGGGCTCGCCGTCGGCGCGGACGTCCGTACGGGTGGTGACGAAGTAGCCGGTGCCGAGCTTGGTCGTCTTGCGCCGGGAGACGGACTCGATGACCGTGTCGAAGCTGATCCGGTCGCCGGGGCGCAGCGGGCGCGCGTACTCCTGCTCGCAGTCGGTCGCGACGACGGAGGTGTAGCCGCCTCCGTCGAGCAGGGCGAACATCTCGTCGTACGCCGCGGAGCGCCCCGTTCCGTCCGTGTGCCCGGAGAGCCCGCCCATCGTCCACGCCTGGAGCATCGTGGGCGGGGCGACGGCGGCCGGGCCCCGGTAGGCGGCCGAGGTGTCGCCCATCGCCTCGCACCAGTGCCGGATCATGGGCTCGTTGACCGGGTCCTTGCCCCTGCCCCCGGTGGCGGCGGCGCGGCCCTCGTAGGCGGCGAGCCGCTCGTACAGCTGATCCCGGTCGTCATACGCCCGGCTGCCGTCAGGCTCCCTGCCGTCAGGCTGGTGGCTGCCGTCGGGCGCCCTGCTGCCGTCAGGCTGGTGGCTGCCGTCGGGCTCCTCGCTGCCCTCAGGCTGGTGGCTGCCGTCAGGCTCCTCGCCGTAGGCCTGGTTGCTGCCGTCGCCCTCCCGCTCGCTCATCGCTTGCTCCGGGTCATCCCGAGCCGGGCCGTGGCGACGATCTCGCGCTGGACCTCGCCGACACCGCCACCGAAGGTGTTGATCTGCGCCGCGCGGTTCATCCGCTCCAGCTCACCGCCGGGCCCGAAGCAGCCGGGAGAACCACCCCGGAGCAGGGCGGCGTCCCCGACGGCCTCCTGGCACATCCGGTAGACCTCGACCGCGCTCTCGGTGCCCGCGAACTTCACCCCGCTGGCTTCTCCGGGCGCGGGCGCTCCGGCGCCGACGGCGTCGACCAGCCGCCAGTTCAGCAGGCGCGTCGCCGCGAGCCGGGCGTACGCCTCCGCGAGCCGGGCGCGCACCCACGGCTCGTCGATCCGTCGGCGCCCGGTCACGGGATCGGGGGTACGGGCGTAGGCGAGCGCCTCCTCGTAGAAGTCCTCGGCCTGCATGCCGATCGCGGCCAGGGCGACGCGTTCGTGGTTGAGCTGGCTGGTGATGAGCTTCCAGCCGCCGTTCTCCTCGCCGACGAGGTTCGTGGCCGGGACGCGTACGCCGTCGTAGTAGGTGCTGGTGGTGGTGACCCCGCCCACCGTACGGATCGGCGTCCAGGAGAAGCCGGGGCAGTCCGTGGGCACCAGGATGATCGAGATGCCACGGTGCTTGGGAGCCTCGGGGTCCGTACGGCAGGCGAGCCAGATCCAGTCGGCCTGCTGGGCGTTGCTGGTGAAGATCTTCTGACCGTCGATGACCCAGTCGTCGCCGTCCCGCACGGCACGGGTCCGCAGCGCCGCCAGGTCCGTACCGGCCTCGGGCTCGCTGTAGCCGATCGCGAAGACGAGGTCGCCGCCGAGGATGCGGGGCAGGAAGTACGCCTTCTGCTCCTCGGTCCCGTACGCCATCAGGGTCGGGCCGACGGTGTTGAGCGTGACCATGGAGACCGGGGCTCCGGCCCGGTACGCCTCGTCGAAGAAGACGAACTGCTCGTCGGGTCCCCGGCCCCGGCCGCCGTACTCCTCGGGCCAGCCGAGGCCGAGCAGGCCGTCGGCGCCGATCCGGCGGAGCAGCCGCCGCTGTTCGCCCGCGTCCGGCCCGCCGCCCCCGCTCTCCCCCTCCTCCGTGCCTTCCCCCGTCCCTCCGTCCGCCGCATCGGGCATCAGCGCGCGGAAATACGAACGGAGTTCGGCGCGGAGCCGCTGCTGGCGTTCCGTCGGAGCGAGATGCACGGAGGGGCCTCCAGAGCCGCGGATACGGAAAGGCCGGAGCGCTGCCGTCCGGCTACCGGCGTGCCCGGCGACCGGCGTCCGCGTTCCGACGTTTCTGACTGTCCGTCAGATTCTGACCCCTGTCAAGACGGCGGCAGCCCGCGCGAGAACACCTGAGTGCCCTCGCGCGGGCTGCCGTTCGGTCTGCCGGAACCCACCCCCCGGGAGGTCCCGACGACCGCGTCATCCATCTCGTCCGTGTCGTCCGTGTCGTCCGTGTCGTCCGTGTCGTCCGTGTCGTCCGAGGAGGATCACCAGAAGATGGGCGTGAAGTTCACCGCGACACTGTGGTCGGACTGGTCGATCGGCACGAAGGCCGAGTCGTTCACCTGGGCGGACGTGTTCTGGTTCGACGCACCGGTCCCGACCGCCTGCTGCTGGGTGGTGGACGAGTTGCCGGTGTTGATGCCGCCGACACCGCTGCCGCCGACCGTCGCCACAGCCGCGTTCGATCCGTCGTTCGCGAAGGAGCCGTTGTCCGCCATGGCGACACCGCCACAGAGCGCGACGGTCAGGGGCAGAGCGGCGACAGCGGCGAGGGCGCGAGCGGTACGGATACTTGCCATGTCATTTCCTCCAGGAAACGGAATTGCGGCTTCATATTCGGCTGGTCCCGGGGGAGTTGGCCGACCACCCCGGTGCTGTTCACAACGTCGCGAGACCAGAGTTGCCCAGCACACCCTCGACGGACCCCTCCCCACCCCCCGATTCCCTCTCACGTATGACGAAGAGCGGATAAACCTCCCATGCCACACGAAAGTCCAGGTCAGCGAGGCGACCTCGGCGACCCGTTGGCACGCCCGGGAAGAAGCGTTCCGCCACCCGCCCTTCCCGAACACCTCCACCCCACTCCACACCACCCCCCCTTCCCTTATTCGAACGCGTGTACGAAACTGATTGCATGGCCACCATCGACCGGCAGACCCCCACCCTGGCCCTCGCCCACGCCCTCGCCGCCGCCGGGCGCGGCCTCCCCGTCTTCCCGCTCTCCGCCACCAAGCTCCCCGCGCTGCGCTCGCCACACCGGGGGAAGCAGCCGCCGACGCACTGCCGGGGAGAGTGCGGGCTGCCGGGACACGGGGTGCACGACGCCACGACCGACCCCGCGGCCGTCCGCGCCCTCTTCGCCGCCGCGCCCCGGGCCACCGGCTACGGCATCGCCTGTGGACGGGCCCCGCACCGCCTCGTCGGCATCGATCTGGACGTCGACCCCGCGTACGGCAGCGACGCGGCGGGCGCGCTGCGGCAGCTGGCCCTCCAGCACCTGTTCACCATCCCGCCGACGGTCACGGTGCTCACCCCGAGCGGCGGCCGCCACCTCTGGCTGACCGGCCCCGCCGACGCCACGGTCCCCAACTCCGCCGGCCGCCTCGCCCCGGGCATCGACATCCGCGGCAGCGGCGGCTACCTGGTCGGCCCCGGCTCGGTCACCGCCCACGGCCGCTACCGCCTGGCCCCCGGCACCGCCCACCTCACCCCGGCGCCCTGCCCCCGCGCCCTCCTCCGCCTCCTGACCCCGCCGCCCGGCCGCGCCCCGCACACGGGTACGAGCCCGGCCTCCGGCACCGCGTCCGGACCGGGCACCAACACCGGCACCGGCACCGGCACGGGAGCCGGCGCACCCGCGACCGCGAGCCGTCGCGGGGAGGGCCTGATCCAGTTCGTGCTGGCCGCCCACGAGGGACAGCGCAACACTCGCCTGTTCTGGGCGGCCTGCCGCGCCTACGAGCACGGCTTCGGCGACGCCCTGGCCGACGGGCTCACCGCCGCCGCCGTCCGCACCGGACTGCCGGAACACGAGGCCCGCGCCGCGATCGCCTCGGCGGCACGGCTGACCTCGGGGCGGGGCGAGGAGCGGGACGGCGCAGCCTGACGAGGTTCTCGCCGAGAGAGGGGCCGGCGACTCCCCGCCGCCGGGCCAGCGACTCCCGCCCACTGCCGAATCCCGGCAGGAAGCAGCCTCAGAACATGCGGACATCACTCATATCGCTTCCGCTCTCACCGGCACAGGATGCGGAGGTGACCCCGACACCCAACCATGAGGCAGCGCCCGCCCGCCGAGGGTCGACACCCGCCTACCTGGCAGCGGGCGCCCTGTTCTCCCTGGTGGCGGCCTGGCTGCTGCTCCTCACCACGCCGGACGCCCGGGACGACGAGCGCGCCTTCACCGCCGCGCCCGCGTGCACGGCCCCCGGTGGGGCGGATTCCGACTGCCTGCGGTCGGTCGCCGCGGTGCTCGACCGCACCGAGAAGGAGCCCGGGCACAAGACGCCGACGTACTGGCTGTACCTCACCGAGGCCGACGGAACGTCCACCCGCACCCGGATCGAGAGCAACCTGGAACGGCTTCCGGCCGCCCGTCCGGGAGCGAGCATCGACGTCACGTACTGGCAGGACCAGATCCGGTACGTCGACTTCGGGCCGGACCGCCACTACACGAACGCGGACCCACGCGAGTCCTTCCGACTTCCCCTCGCCATCGGTCTGCTCCTCGGCATGTTCGGGGCGATGCTCCTGACGGCCGCGGCCGCGACATCCTGGAGCAGCAGGCGCTCGCCCCGGGCGTTCCCCTGGCAGGTCGGCCTGACGGTCACCGGCGGCACGTTCCTGACTCTGTTCGGCGCGATGGCTGCCTGGAACAGCGACGACATCGGCGACGCTCTGCAACTGACCGGCGTGGCCTGCGGGGTGGTCCTGGGGCTCTGCGCCCTGATCGCCCCGTTCCTGCACCGGCGCCATCGCGGCGACGACACGATCGCGCTGGAGCCGTCCGCGCTGACCGAGGAGGCGCGCTTCCCCGGCCTGATCATGGGCGAGGTCCCGTACGCGGGCCAGGCAGGCTACTTGGTCGCGGGCCCCGGCGTCCTGGCCACGACTCCCGACCCCACGGGCGCCTTCCACCGCAAGGCCGCCCCGCGCACCCTGACCCCGCTCCGCGTCCGCCCGCCCTACCTGACGGACCCCGCGGGCCGTCCCGACTACGACGGCCGGGCGGTGGTCGTGGAGTGCGAGGACAACGGCGTACCGGTCCTCGTCGTCACACGGAAGAAGGACGCACCCGCCGTCCTGGGCGCGCTCGGACCCGTACCGGGGGAGTGAGACCGCTCGGACCCGTCCCCGGCGGAGTGACCACCGCTCGGACCGGTCCCGGTGGAGTGCCCCGGACCGCCGCCGCCCGGCCGCTCCGACCCTGCGCGTCACCGGGCTGCCCCGGCCTCACCTTCCGTACGGGCCAGTTCCGCGTCGTACTGCTCGGCGTCGAAGTGGAACTCCAGCGGAGCGTCCTCCTTGTACGGGACCTCCCAGTCGGACCACTGCACGATGCCCCCGAGACGCTGAACGACCACGGTCAGATACCCGCAGCACCCTCCCGAACACTCCGGCTCCCCCAACCCCACCCGCCGAGCCTCGCCGGTCGCCCACAGCAGACCGGGGCCGCCGGCCGGCAGCGCATCGTCGACGAGCGGCCCCCTGCCTCCTTCACCGACCGCGCCCGCCACCACGTCCTCGCCATTGACCAGAATCCGCAGAGTGGGCCGGAACCGGCGCCCTCGCGGCAGCACACCGATCTCCAGATAATCGAACATCCGGCCACGCTACGGCGCGGTACCCCGGGGGAGCACCCCCTTTGATGCCCCGACGGACGACGCACACGCGTAAGGCCCCCGACCGAATTCTCCTGGTCGGGGGCGCACCTGGCGGTGGGTACGGCCTTTGAACCCACGATCACATCGCTGCGACGACGGTTCTCAAGACCTCCTGATCGTTCAGGAGAACAAGGAGCCCACCAGTATCGCGCCGTAGTGCACGCATTGGTGCCACCGCTTGCAGTAGCGCTTCGCCCGCCAAAGCGAACGCCGCGTGAATTGCTTCTCGCACCAGACGCACTTGCGAGTCTTCCCGTCCCCCATGGCCAGGACCCTATGCGCCAACGTCAATGCCCCGAACAGGAACCAGCCGACCGCGCTCCCAGGTGAGGCGGTTCTTCTCCTGCGCTGCCCGGCGGTGGTGCTTCCGGACTCCAGCGGAGCAGTCATCATCAGCCACTGACGAGCTGCCCCGGCAGCTCAAGAGCCGTGCCCCAGCCATGCCCCCCGCGTGTCCCTTCCGTGCCCGGCGGGGAACGGGTATAGCAAAGGCCCCCGACCATACGTACTGGTCAGGGCGTCAGCGCATCGGCACCTGAGTTCCTGGCCGTGGCTGGTCTCGGGTCGCTGCCCGTTCAATCGCGGCTTGCGGTCTTTTTCCTGGACCAGGCGGTGGCATCGACTCCGTATCGAGTCAGGAGCCGTGCGAACTGGGTTCGCTCCTCCGGTGACCAAGCGACAGTGATCTCCAGGAACGCTTCTCGCTGTTCGACGGCGAAGCGGTTGCGTTCGGCCTCGCCGTGCTCGGTGAGTTCGAGCACGGTGCGGCGCCCGTCGGACTGGGATGCCGCCCGCCGCAGCAGCCCGTCCGCTATGCACGCGGCGACGGTTCGGCTGGCGACCGGCTGCGCGACACCCATCTCGGTGGCAAGCCCGCCGACGGTCGTCTCGCCCGGCGCGTCGGCGATGACGTTGAGCACGAGGTTGCGGGAGAGATCCTTGCCCGTTGCCGGTGCGCGTCGCCGCAGACGGGACAGCGCCGGGCCGATCTGATCCAGCGTCCGGTCGTCGGGGGGGTGCTCGGAGGAGGAGGTGCTGGTCATGTGCCGAGTTTAGGCCCGGCCGGCACATTTGCATACCATTCAATAAGTCCATAGCATTAGGTATGTAAATCTTGAACGAGCCAGGAAAAGAGGCGGACCGCCATGGCGCTCACCGCGATCACCAACGCGCAGATCTTCGACGGGGAGAAGGCGGTCGGCGTGCGGACCGTGGTCATCGACGGCGGGAGGATCGCCCGTGTCGGTGGCGACGCTCCCGAGGGCAGCGAGATCGTCGACGGGAGCGGCGCCACACTGCTGCCGGGACTCATCGACGCCCACGTCCACTCCGCCCCGGGCTCCCTGGCGCTCGCCCTGCGGTTCGGGGTGACGACCGAACTGGAGATGCAGGGAATGAACACCCGGGAGAACCGGGGGGCCATCACCGACGACGACACACAGGCTGACGTGCGCTCCTCCGGCTTCGCCATCACACCGCCCGGCGGTCACCCGAGCGAGCTGATGCCCGAAGGGTTTCGGCCCAAGTGGGACCTTCCCCCGGTCATGCCCCTGATGCCGTTCTCCACCACACCCGAGGAGGCCGCCGCCTTCGTGCCGCAGCTGCTCGCCCGGGGGTCCGACTTCATCAAGTTCATGATCGACGACGGCAGCGTAGAGGGGCACCCCGGGCTGCCCACGCTCGACCGGGCCACCTTGCACGCCGGTGTCGCCGAAGCCAAGAAGTACGGCGCCCTGACCGTGGCCCACGCGCTGACCGTGGAGGCCACCAGGACGGCCGCCGAAGCCGGCATCGACGGCGTGACCCACGTGTTCATGGACCAACCGCACACCGCCGAGATCATCAGCCTGATCAAGGACACGGGCATGTTCGTCATCCCCTGCATCACTCTCAACGCCTCGATGATGGGGATCACCGGCAGCGAACTCGCCGACGACCCCCGGGTCGCCGCACGCCTCGACGCCGACTGGGACCGGACCCTGCGCTCCAGCTATGACCGCTACCCGCAGGGCAAGCTCGACGACGTGTACGACACCGTGCGCGCACTGGACGCTGCCGGTGTCGACGTGCTCGCCGGAACCGACGTCTCCATGCCCGAGACGTTCTTCGGGGGCCTGGCCCACGGAGCGAGCCTGCACCACGAACTGCAGTACCTGGTGACAGCCGGCCTCACACCCGCACGAGCCCTGCGCGCGGCCACGGCAACCACGGCCCGCCGCTTCCGCCTGAGCGACCGGGGCCGCATCGCCGAGGGCCTCCGCGCCGACCTCCTACTGGTCGACGGCGACCCGACCAGCAACATCAGCGACACCCTCAACACCCGTGCCGTCTGGCGCCGCGGAACCCGAATGGCGGCATAACCACACGACAGAGCGGGAAACCAGGGGGACCAGTGGTGCCCGGCGGGCAACGGACATGGCAAAGGCCCCCGACCATACGTTCTGGTCAGGGGCCTCTCGCCTGCGGTGGGTGTGGGATTTGAACCCACGGTCACATCGCTGCGACGACGGTTTTCAAGACCGTTCCCTTAGGCCGCTCGGGCAACCCACCTCGCGTCGGCGGCCCGGTCGCTGTGCAAGCCGATGGGCCGTCAGGCCCGCGTGGGGCCGGTTCGACGCGTGGGACAGCCTAGCCGGTCAGCTGTCGCCCTCGCGCTGGCCCAGGGTGACTTCGGCCGTGGCCGTCTTGCCGTCGCGCTCGTACGTCAAGGTCACCTTCTCGCCCGGCTTGCGGGTCCAGATCTCGCCGATCAGGGTCGGGCCGCTGTCGATCACGGTGTCGTTGAACTTCGTGATCACGTCGCCCGCCTTGAGGCCCGCCTTGGCCGCCGGGCCGTTCGGGGTGACGGCGGGGGTGCCGCCCGCTCCCTCGCCGGAGATGGCCGCGCCGCCCGTCTTCTCCTCCATCGTGACCGTCGCGCCGATCACCGGGTAGACCGGCTTGCCGGTCTTGATCAGCTGCTCGGCGACGTTCTTGGCCTGGTTGATCGGGATCGCGAAGCCGAGGCCAATCGAGCCGGCCTGGGACTGGCCGAGGCCGCCGCCGGTCGACTGGATCGCGGAGTTGATGCCGATGACCGCGCCCGTCGCGTCCAGCAGCGGGCCGCCGGAGTTGCCCGGGTTGATCGACGCGTCGGTCTGCAGGGCGCTCATGTAGGAGTTCTTGTTGCTGGAGCCGTCCCCGGACGCCACCGGGCGGTTCTTCGCGCTGATGATGCCCGTCGTGACGGTGTTGGAGAGGCCGAAAGGCGCGCCGATCGCGATCGTCGAGTCGCCGACCGCGACACCCTCCGAGTTGCCCAGCGGCAGCGGGGCGAGGCCCGCGGGCGGGTTCTTGAGCTTCAGTACGGCCACGTCGTAGCCCTGGGCCCGGCCGACCACCTCGGCGGCGTACTTCTTGCCGTCGGAGAAGGTCGCCGACAGTTCGCCCGACTCCGCGGCGGACGCCACCACGTGGTTGTTGGTGAGGATGTGGCCTTCCTTGTCGTACACGAAGCCCGTGCCCGTGCCGCCCTCGCCCTCGCCGCCCTGCGCGTCGATGGTGACCACGCTGGGAAGCGCCTTCGCCGCGACCCCGGCCACCGTGCCCGCCGGGCGCTTCAGGTCCCTCGGGGTGTCCGACGCCGAGATGGTGGTCGAGCCGCCACCGTTGCCGTCGTTCCGGTCGGCCGCCCAGAAGCCGAGGGCTCCGCCGATGCCGCCCGCGACGAGGGCCGCGACGGCCACGGCCGCCACCAGACCGCTCCCGCGGCCCCGGCCGCTCTTTTTGCCCGGGGACTCCGAGCCGGGCGGGACCGGGGCGCCCCAGACCGGGCCGTGGCCGCTCCCGTTGCCGATACCGCCGGACGCGTGACCGGCGCCCCCGTCGGCGTACGACGGGACGGCGGGCGGAGGCGGCGGCCAGGACGCGGCGCCCGGGGGGAGCCCGGGCTCCGCTCCGTATCCGGGCGCCGCTCCGTACGGGGAGTGCTGCGGCGGCTGCGGCGGATGGGACGGCGTCGGGTGGGGGCCCTGGGCGTACGCGGGCGTGGCCGGAGCGCCCGGGGAGGCCGGGGCGCCCTGGTGCGTGGGGTCGTGGCGCGGCGCCTCGGCGTGCGCCGGTGCCCCCGGTGCCGGAGTGCCCGGTGCCGGTGCCCGCGCGCCGGGTGCGTAGGGGGCCGCCTCCGCTGCTCCGGTGTCGTGCACGGGAAGGCGCGCGGTGTCATGCGCGGGATCGTGCGCCGTCTTGTGCGCGACGTCCTGGGCCGGGTCCTCGGCCGGCGGCCGCGTGGCTCCGTCGGTCGCCGGTTCGGGAGTGGCGGCCGGCCCGGGAGGTGCGGACGGCACGGCCGGTACCGCGTTGCCCTCGTTGCCCTCGTTCTCGGTGCTCACAGCTCTTTACTCCTCGGTTCCACTCGGCATCCAGTCGGCGTTCGGCAAGAAATCCGCTGTGCACGTGTCTGCGGTCAGCTTTTCCCACGACACGTCGGGCCACTGTAAGCAGGACCTGTGCATCCGCACACCAATCTTTACATCCGACAAAACAGACCTCCAGGGTGACATGTGCTCAGCCTTCCCCGCGGCGGTGACACCATGGCGCGGGTGACCCACGCACGGCAGCACAGCGCGCACACCTCCATCCAGGTCATCGCCCACCGCGGGGCCTCCGACGACGCCCCCGAGCACACCCTCGCCGCCTACCGCAAGGCGATCGAGGACGGTGCCGACGCCTTGGAATGCGATGTCCGGCTCACTGCCGACGGCCACCTCGTCTGCGTCCACGACCGGCGGGTGAACCGTACGTCCAACGGGCGCGGCGCCGTGTCGGCGCTGGAGCTCGCCGACCTCGCCGCCCTCGACTTCGGCTCCTGGAAGGACCGCGAGGAGTCGCCCGACTGGGATCCGGCGCCGGGCGAGCTCACCTCCGTACTCACCCTGGAACGACTCCTGGAGCTCTTCACCGAGGTCCGGGCCACCGGGCGGCCGCTACAGCTGGCCATCGAGACGAAACACCCCACGCGCTGGGCGGGGCAGGTCGAGGAGCGGCTGCTGCATCTCCTGAAGCGCTTCGGGCTGGCCGCTCCGCCCGCGGACGGGCCCTCGCCCATCCGCGTCATGAGCTTCTCCGCCCGCTCCCTCCACCGCGTCCAGGCCGCCGCGCCCACGCTGCCGACGGTCTACCTGATGCAGTTCGTCTCGCCCCGGATGCGCGACGGGCGGCTACCCGCCGGGGCCCGGATCGCGGGGCCGGGCATGCGGATCGTGCGCAGCCACCCCGGATACATCGAGCGGCTGCACCGTGCGGGGCACCGGGTACATGTGTGGACCGTGAACGAACCGGCCGATGTCGACCTGTGCGCCGAACTCGGCGTCGAGGCGATCATCACCAATCGCCCCAAACAGGTTCTGTCCCAACTGGGCCGCCTTTAGTACGAATGAGGGCCCATCAGGGCCCCGACCTCGGCCGTTACGGGGTGTGCACCGGCGCACTCGGCGCGCGTTCGAACGTTACGAGTGCGTCACCGGCAGTGCATTGGCCGGTTTCCGGTGCAGCTCAGTGGGGCATCCAACCCGTGGCGTGGGGCAAAGGAGGTCTCGGGGGTGGCGTTGGTGGTGGCACAAGAAGTGCCCGCGTCGTCGAGCATGGCCATTCCTCATGGCCCTGCCGGCGTGGGACAGGCACGACACCGGATGCGTGAACAGTTGCGCGGCAACGGAGTGTCGGACGCGGTCGTCGACGACGCTGTTCTGATCCTTTCCGAACTCCTCAGCAACGCCTGCCGGCACGGCAGGCCCCTGGGGCGGCACACCGACGTCGGCGACGGGGACATCCGCGCCGCCTGGCAGGTGGACACCGCCGGCGCGCTCACCGTGGAGGTCACGGACGGCGGCGGCCCGACCCGCCCAATTCCGGCCACCCCTTCGGTGACGGCACGCGGCGGCCGAGGTCTCAACATCATCAGCGCCCTGGCCCAGGAATGGGGCGTACGGGACGGATCGTCCGGCGAAGTCACCGTCTGGGCCCTGGTCTCATCGAAGAAACCGCCCGGAATCGGCGGCAACGGCTCCGCCCCGAACGGAACCGGCGCCAACGGCTCTAGAGCCCATGGCATCGACGCCGACGGCATCGGTGGGCTCACCGGGTTCGAGGGGCTGGACCTCTCCGAGGCCTTCGACGACGTGGGCTGAGCGCACGAACCACAGAGACCCGGCGCACCAACGGCAGGGGCCCGGCGCGCCGACGACGGGGAGCCGAGCCCGTACGGCGGACGAGCGGGGCTCCCCGGGCGGCTAGGCTCGCGCCGAGTCCGCACTGTCGCAATCGGGAGAATGCCCACCATGGCCAAGAAGCGCCCTCAGTCCAAGGCCGGGAAGCAGCAGCTCAAGGACGGTGAGATCCCGGTCGTCGGGGCCCGTGAGCCCTGCCCGTGCGGATCGGGCCGCCGTTACAAGGCGTGTCACGGACGCGCCGCCGCCCAGGCCGTGACCGAGCTCGTGCACCGCCCCTTCGAGGGACTCGCGGGCGAGTGCGACTGGGTCGCGCTGCGCGAGCTGGTGCCCGCCGCCACGGTCGAACTGACCCTTGAGGACGGGCTGCCCGAGGGAGTTCCGTCGGTGACGCTCGCGACGGTCCTGCCGATGGCGTGGCCGGCCCTGCGCCGGGACGACGGTTCCGTCCTGCTCGCCCTGCAGAACGACACCTCGTCCGGCGACCTCAGCCGCGACCTCGCGGACACCCTCCAGCGCGCCCTGGAGGCCGAGCCCGGCTCCCCCGTCACCGCACGCCGCGTGCCGGCCGACGGCCCGCGCCTCCAGGACCTCCTCGCCCCGGACGCCGTGTTCGAGCCGAACGTGCACTCCGGGTTCGAGTTCTGGGTTCCGGACGCGGAAAACGCCACGCCGGAGGTGTCCGCCTCGCTGGAGCGCGCGAACGCCGCCGCGATCCCGACGACGCTGCTGACCGGCGTCGACGCCGCGTACTGGTGCGAGACCCCGGAGAAGAACCACCTGCGCTGGGTCATGCCGCACCCCGAGGAGAAGCTCCTCGACGCGCTCGCCCGGCTGCACGCCGCCGGCACCTCCTCGCTCGGCGACGACACCCGCCTGGTCGGGTCGTTCCGGGCGCACGGACTCGTGGTCCCCGTCTGGGACCTGCCCAGCTCGATGGGGGCCGAGGCGTGCGAGAAGCCCGCCGTCGAGTTCGCCGAGCGACTGGCGGCGGCGCTCGCGTCCGACGCCCCGCTCACCGCCGAGGAACGCCGCGCCCGGGGCGGTCTCACCAACCGCCAGGTGACCCTCAGCTGAGGGTGACGGCAGGGCGCCGCAGACGGTGACCCGCGTCACAACTCGCCGTACTCGTAAGTAAATCGACGTCCTTACAGGCGAGATCGAATTTGCGAACGGCAGATCTCTTGTTACGGTTCTAGAAGCCCGGTCGCTGGTGCATCCCCCGTCGCCAGCGATCGGGCGTCTTCGTTTCCGGCTGCGGACCGCCCTGTGACACCCCCGGGCGCGGAGGCCGCGCCATCGCTGAAGCCCGCCCGGCGCACTGGGCCCGGCACGTCGGAACCCTCACATCGGAGCCTGTTCCGCTCCCACGAACTCCGTCACCGCCGTCGTGGCTGGGACGCACCCGAGGAGGGGACGCGCGCGGCGGCTCGCAGATGCCCGCGATCAAACTCGGGCAAGGATCCTGCTTCCGTACTCATTCTCGATGGCGATTTCAGCAACTGCGGAGAAGGGACGAATGATTTCTCCGGATAGGCCATCAGACGTCCAGGCGCGCTCGCTTTCTGGCGAGGCACCAGGTGATTGCGCATCGGATGAGGCCGGAACACCCTGTACGACATCCGGAGCAACGGCGGGATCCGCAAAAGCGACCAGCTGAACCAGCCAGGCGCGAACACGGCGGCAGCCGCGAGACCGATCACGCGGAGATGCATGGTGGCCCCACTTGGCGACTGCGCGGAATTCCTGGCGCCGGGCGCCGCTATCGGCGCCATGCGCACCGCCGGGTCGCCCGCCACCCGTTTACCGGTGGTCCGGCCCGGCCCACACCCGTTCGAGTGAGCCGGGCACCGAGAGCCGGGCACCGTGAGCGAGACACCGTGAGCGAGACACCTCCTGGGCGCCGCGGTCTCCGCCCGCCCCGGTCAGTGGGCGAGCCGACTACCGCCGCCCGGGGCACCGGTGCTCGCCTCGACCAGGGCGTCCAGGACCGCTTCCACATCCGGGAGCCAGGGCGCCGCGACCGTGCGAGCCCCGCCCTTCGCCGACCCGTGGGACACCGGGGCGGCGGCGGAGGTCGCCGCCGGCGCGGGGGGCCGCTCCCAACGGACCTGACCCGTGCCGGTCCGGGACGGCGGCAGGACGAGATAGCCGCCCTCACCGTGGAATCGGAGCGAACTGGGCACCCAGTCCTTCGCGTACAGCAGTTCGCCGAGCCGTTCCAGGCCGTACGGGGCCACGAGCAGCGACCACCGGGTGGGCGTCGCCACGACGGGGCCGAGCCGCATGCCGAGGACGTCGAGGGCGCTGAGTGCTCTGGCGCCGGCCACGGCGGGCAGGCTCACCGCGCAGGGCGCGCGGCCGCCGGTCGCCAGCATCACGGGGGCGGTGGGGCGGTGGGCCCACCACCAGCGCACCATGCGCTCGTCCGTGGTGGCCGCCAGCAGGCCGGGATCGAAGGGGTGTGCGCCCGGTACGGCGCAGTCGGGTTCGGGGCAGGCGCAGCCGAGGCCGCCGCTCTCGCCGCGCGGGCCGGCCTGTGCCGTCCCCACTCCGGGGAGCACGGGCCACTGCCATACGGTGGCGCACGTCAGGGCCGCGTCGAGCCGGGCGGCCCCCTCCTTGCGCCGGAGCCGGAGCCTGCGTCGCCTTCCGAGGATCTCGCGCATGGGCGCTCGTTCCTTTCCGTTGAACGCCGAGTCCACATGACACACGCGTGTGTGACACCACGTGCGTATCTCTTCGCTGTGCGTACGTGCTCATCACTTCCGCGGTACGGGCGTGCCGCCGATACCGAGCGTGAGCCGAGCCGAGCCGAGTGGAACCGATCCGAATAGAACCGATCTGGGGTGGAACAGAGCCGAACCGAGCAGAGTCGAGCGGAGTCGAACCGAACGGGGCCGAACCGACCGAACAGGTCGGACTGGCCGAGCGGAGTCGTGCTGCTCTGGCAGAGTCGTGCGGGTCGAACCGAGCGGGTCGAGCCGGACCGGCGATCGCTGGGCGAGGGCGGCATGCGCCTCGCCTGCCGTCCCTGGTGCGAACCCCGCCGTCCGGGGCGGGTGCGTCACCTTCACGGGTAAGGACGCCTGAACCCGTTGCCGGGTTCCTGGGCGATCACAACCGCACCCGCGCATCACCGTTTACGTACCCAGCATGCCCGGAATGACGCTCCTCCGGCGACTTGACCCCGGAGGTGCCCCTGTTGAGCAGCCCCAGTCGATCGCAAATAGTGTTCATAGGGTGCATTTTTTGGCCAAGTTAACCGACACTGGGAGAGCATGAATCACCCGGTGCTCGACCGGACAATGCTGGACATCGGGTTACTTGTGCGTGTACATGTGGATGCATTGATAGTGGCGCAGAATCACATGGGGGTTTGCGATGCTATTCGACGAATCACACCGGTCGGAAAGCTGGCTGCCATGAGCGCCCCACACCTGCCGAAAGTGGCTGGAATCGATCCAGAGGTTTCGGTTTCAACGCACACTCCCGCTCCCCTGACGGAGGTCCCCGGACCTCCGGGAGCCTTCATCCAGGACCGGCTCGCGGGCTGGGTATCGGACCTCACGACCTTGCACGAACTCACCGAGCGGCTGGCCGGGACGAGCACCCTCGACGACGCCCTGAACGAGCTGCTGCACGCCGGAGCCGCCCTCGTCGGCGCCCGCCGCGGACTTCTCGTTCTGGAACCGGCGAACGGCGAAGGCCCCTCCGCCACCCTCGGCCTCGGGCTCAGCCACGCCGAGCTCGGCCACATCGAGACCGTGCCGCGCGCGGCCACCGCGCTCGGCCGGGTCCTCGACGGGCGGCCGGACACCGCCGACGGGGTCATCAGCCCCGACCTGCTCGGCGAGGAGGAGCTGGACCCCCGGCACCGCGAGGTCGCCACCCGGCTCGGCTACGCCGCCAGCTATGCCCTCCCGCTCGCCTCCGAGGCGTCCGGCCGGCTCGGCGCGGCCGTCTGGCTCTACGACGAACCGGCCGAACCCGCACAGAAGCAGCGCCACCTCGCCGGCCTCTACGCGCGCTACGCCACCGAGCACCTGGCCCGCCTGATCGAGCTGGAGCGCGCCCGCGCGGACGTCGCCGCCGTCGCCGAGGAGCTGCTCCCCAGCCGGCTGCCCCGGATCCCCGGCGTCCAGCTCGCCGCCCGGCGCCGCACCGGCCCCCGGGGCGGCGGCGACTGGTACGACGCGCTGCCGCTGCCCGACCGCGCGCTCGGGCTCGCCGTCGGCTCCGTCGGCGGGTCCGGACCGAGCGCCATGGCCGCAATGGGCCGGCTGCGCGCCAGTCTGCGGGCGTACGCCGTGATGGAGGGCGAGGACCCCGTCGCCGTCCTCTCCGACCTGGAACTGCTGCTGCGGCTCACCGAGCCCGCGCGGACCGCGACCGCCCTCTTCGCCTACTGCGAGCCCGCCGCCCGCAAGGTCGTGCTGGCCGGGGCCGGGCACACCCCGCCCCTGGTCCTCGGCGAGCGGCGCTGCGAGTTCGTCGAGACCACGCTCTCCGCCCCGCTGGGGATGCTCGCCTGCTGGGAGGCGCCGAGCGTGGAGTTCAGCCCGGCGCCCGGTGAAACGGTGCTGCTCTACACGGACGGGCTGCTGCGCCGCACCGGGGACGCCGTGGACCGCGCCTTCGCCCGGCTGCACTCCGCAGCCGCCTCCGTACCGCGATCGGACCGGCACGATCCGGCGGCCGTCGCCGATCACGTCCTGCGCACGATGCTCCCCGACGGCCTCGACCGGAGCGACTCCGCCGAGGACGTCGTGATCCTCGCCGCCCACTTCGACTGACCGCCCTTCGACTGACCGCCCAAACGTCGGCCGACGGCCCACGCCGCGTGGCCGTCCCCGCCGCCCGACCGCCCACGCCGGCCGACCGCCCACGCCGGCCGACCGCCCGCGCCGGCCGCCGACGGGCCCCTTCGAGCGATCCGGCGGCGGTCTCCGGTAACAGGTCCTTCGGCCCTGGGCCCCCTTCCGTACGCCCGTACGATGGGTGATGGTCCAGTGTCGTACTCAAGGAGAAACACATCGTGTCTGAGGAGCTCATCCCGGAGAACCCGGAGCAGGAGACCGAGGAGAACGAAGCAGAAGCGGTCAAGCAGCGGAAGAACGGCCTGTACCCGGGCGTCTCCGACGAGCTCGCCGAGAACATGAAGTCCGGCTGGGCCGACACGGAGCTGCACGGCCTCCAGCCGATCGCCCAGGCCGAGCACACCGCCGCCCGGCGCGCCGCGCTCTCCGCCCGCTTCCCCGGCGAGCGCCTGGTCATCCCCGCGGGCAACCTGAAGACCCGCTCCAACGACACCGAGTACGCCTTCCGCGCCTCCACCGAGTACGCGTACCTCACCGGAGACCAGACCCAGGACGGCGTGCTCGTCCTGGAGCCGACGGGCAGCGGCCACGAGGCGACCCTCTACCTGCTGCCGCGCTCCAACCGGGAGAACGGCGAGTTCTGGCTCGACGGCCAGGGCGAGCTGTGGGTCGGCCGGCGTAACTCCCTCTCCGAGGCCGAGCAGCTGCTGAACATCCCCGCGAAGGACGTCCGCGAGCTGACCGCCGTACTGACCGAGGCCACCGGCCCGGTCCGCAACGTGCGCGGCCACGACACGTCCGTCGAGGCCGCCCTCACCGACAAGGTCACCGCGGAGCGCGACGAGGAGCTGCGCGTCTACCTCTCCGAGGCCCGCCTGGTGAAGGACGCCTTCGAGATCGCCGAGCTGCAGAAGGCCTGCGACGCCACCGCGCGCGGCTTCGAGGACGTCGTGAAGAGCCTGGACAAGGCCGAGGCGACCAGCGAGCGCTTCATCGAGGGCACCTTCTTCCTGCGCGCCCGCATCGAGGGCAACGACATCGGCTACGCCTCGATCTGCGCCGCCGGTCCGCACGCCACCACCCTGCACTGGGTCCGCAACGACGGCGACGTCCGCACCGGCGAGCTGCTGCTCCTGGACGCCGGCGTGGAGACCAACGACCTCTACACAGCCGACGTGACGCGCACCCTGCCGATCAACGGCACGTTCTCGCCGCTCCAGCGCAAGATCTACGACGCGGTGTACGAGGCCCAGGAGGCGGGCATCGCCGCCGTGAAGCCCGGTGCCACCTTCCGCGACTTCCATGACGCCTCGCAGCGCGTCCTCGCCGAGAAGCTCGTCGCGTGGGGCCTGCTCGGCGACCTGGACGTGGACAAGGTCCTGGAGCTCGGCCTCCAGCGCCGCTGGACCCTGCACGGCACGGGCCACATGCTCGGCATGGACGTCCACGACTGCGCCGTCGCGCGCACCGAGGCGTACGTCGACGGCGTCCTGGAGCCGGGAGTCTGCCTGACTGTGGAGCCGGGTCTGTACTTCCAGGCTGACGACCTGACCGTGCCCGAGGAGTACCGGGGCATCGGCGTCCGGATCGAGGACGACATCCTCGTCACCGAGGACGGCAACCGGAACCTCTCCGACACGCTGCCCCGCCAGGCGGACGAGGTCGAGGCCTGGATGGCTCGGCTGAAGGGCTGACCCACCGCCGTACCTCTCGCGAGGGCGCGCCGCTCACTACACCGTGAGCAGCGCGCCCTCGCGCCATTTCAGGACCTTGTCGAAGCGCACCACCGCGCCGTGGCCCGGCCGGTTGCCGAACTGGACGTGGTCCGAGAGCTGCTGGATGAGGTCGAGGCCCCGGCCGCTCTCGGCTTCGGCGTCCCGCGGGGGGAGTGGCTGCTGCGGATGCTCTGTGTACTGCGGGTGCTCCGTGTACTGCGGGTGCTGTTCTGCGGGCGCGGCTGGGCGAAGCGCGCGGCGGGCGGGAAAGCCCGGCCCCGAGTCGCTGACCTCGATACGGCATTTCTCGCCGTCCAGATAGGCCGTGACCCGGTACTGCCCGGAGTCCGCGGCAGGGCGTCCGTAGCCGGAATCCCCCGGCTCCCCGAGCGCTGTCCGGTCGCCACCGTGTTCGACGGCGTTCGCACAGGCCTCGCTGAGCGCGACCGACAGGTCGAAGGAGATGTCCGGATCCACCCCTGCGGTTTCCATGGTGCCGAGCAGAAAACGACGGGCGAGCGGGACGCTCGCAGCTTCGCGCCGCAAATGGAGAGACCACCAGATGCTCATCTTTCAGCCTCCTGGCTGCGGCTCGACGTATCGATACGTATTGCCGCCCTCGGCACTTCGTAAGCACGGATCGGGTGGGAAAGCCCTCATTCGGCGGATGTGGATATTCGGCCGCCCGGTGTATGGACCCGCCCGGTACCAGGTCACCGGGCGTCCGTCCGGTGACCTGGGGTGCGCGCCCCCAGTCCGTACATCCCCCGCGAACGGATCCGACAAGCACGGTTGGGGACGGACTCTGACCTTCCGGACCTGCCGTACGGGACAGGGGGGTGCAGTGCGATGATGTCCCGGCCATGTCCACGCCTCTCGCACACGCAGGAGCCGGTCTGCGGCTCATGAGGGCCGCGGTGTTCACCGCGGCCTGCGTCGTGCTGTCCGCGGCCGGACACGCGCTCGCCGCCGGAGCGCCCGTCCCCGCGTGGACCCTGCTCGCCGGATTCCTCGGCGTCCTCGCCGTCGCCACGGTCCTCGCCGGAAGGGAACGTTCCCTTCCGGCGATCGTGGGCGCGCTGGCCGGCGGGCAGATCCTTCTGCACGTGCTCTTCGCGTACGGCAGCCACGCCGGCGCCCCCGCAGCCGCGGCGCCCGCGGGCGGCGACAACCCGGTCATCCGGTTCGCCGCCGGTCTCGTCTGCGGCGCCGGCCCGGAGCAGCTGACCGCGACCGACGCCCACCGCATCGTCTCCTCCGCCGGCATCGACCCGGCGACGCTCGCGGGGGCCCGCGGCCATCTCGCGGACGGTGGGGCCGGAGCGGTCGGGACTGCCGCGTCGGCGACCCCGGACGGCGTCTCCGGCATCGCGCAGGTCTGCGCCGCGGTCTCCGCGCTGCTGCCGAGCCTGTCGATGTTCCTGGCCCACGTCCTCGTCGCGCTCGCCACCGGCTGGCTGCTGCGGCGCGGCGAGATCGCCCTCTTCCAACTGGCCCGGCTCTCCGCCCACAGCGCCCAGGCACTGGCGGCCGGGGCCCGGCTGCGGTCCCTGCGGGCCGCGCTCACCCTCGTCCGCGCCCTGCGGGCCGGGGCGCGCGAGCAGCTCATCGCCGGGCCGCGCGTTCCGCGTCACTCCGACGACGTGCCGGTACCGGCCGCCGGGGATCCTCTGCAACACCTGGTGATCAGGCGCGGGCCTCCGGCCCCGTACGCCCTCGCAGCCTGACGCGACGCCTCCACCGACCCCGTGTGGCCCCGTGCGTGCACGTCCCTGTGCACGCACGCCCGCGGAACCGGATCACGAGGTGTCGTGATGCCGCCGCGCACCCCGCGCGCCGGACCACCGTGTTCCGTTTCCCCAGTGGAGATTCCTGCCATGAAGCTTTCCCGTATCGCCCTCGCCGCCGGCGTCGCCGCTTCCACCGTCCTGCTGATCGCCGGCCCGGCCGCCGCCCACGTCAGCGTCCAGCCGGTCGGCGAGGCCGCCAAGGGCGGATACGCCACGCTCAACTTCAAGGTCCCCAACGAGCGCGACCAGGCCTCGACGGTGAAGCTCGAAGTCAACTTCCCGGCCGACCACCCGCTGTCGTCCGTCACCCCGCAGGCCGTCCCGGGCTGGAAGATCGACATCTCCAAGAGCAAGCTCGACAAGCCTCTTGAGGTGCACGGCAAGAAGATCACCGAGGCCGTCTCCAAGGTGACCTGGACCGCGGACGAGGGCGAGATCGCCCCCGGCTACTTCCAGCAGTTCCCAGTCTCCGTCGGCGCGCTTCCCGAGGACGCCGACCAGCTCGTCTTCAAGGCGATCCAGACGTACGACAACAAGGAAGTCGTCCGCTGGATCGAGGAGCCCACGGCGGGCGGCGAGGAGCCCGACAGCCCGGCCCCCGTCCTGAAGCTGACCGCCGCCGCCGAGGACGGCCACGGCGGCGCGGCCAACGGCGCCGAGAAGACCGACGACTCCAAGGCCGCCGACACCGACGCGTCGGCCAAGGAGAGCAGCACCGCCGCGTCCTCCTCCTCCAGCGACACCACCGCCCGCACGCTGGGCATCATCGGCATCGTCATCGGCATCGGTGGCATCGCGTTCGGCGTGCTCGCCGGACGTCGCCGCTCGGCCTGACCGGCCGGTTCCCTCACCCGCACCACGTTCAGGACACCTCATCCCATGCGCAACAAAAAAGCAGTGACGGCCGTGGCGTTCGCCGCCGCGGCCGCACTGGCCCTCTCCGCCTGCGGCACCGCTGACGACAAGGCGGAGTCCTCCGCCATCGCCGACGTCAGCGCCGCGCCGAAGGACAAGGCCGCGACCGTACTCGACCAGCCGTTCACCAAGCCGAACCTCGTCCTCACCGACACCCACGGCAAGGAGTACGACCTCCGCGAGGCGACCAAGGGCAAGCCGACGCTCATCTACTTCGGCTACACCAACTGCCCCGACGTCTGCCCGCTGACCATGAGCAACATCTCCCTCGCCAAGCGGGAACTGCCCAAGGCCGACCAGGAGAAGCTCCAGGTCGTCTTCGTCACCACCGACCCCGAGCGCGACACCCCCGCCTCGCTCGGCAAGTGGCTCTCCGCCCAGGACCCCTCCTTCACCGGCCTCACCGGCGACTTCCCGACCATCCAGGCCGGGGCGCGGCAGATCGGCATCGGCATCGACGCCCCGAAGAAGGAGAAGGACGGGACCATCGTCTCGATGCACGGCGCCCAGGTCATCGCCTTCTCCCCGAAGACGGACCAGGGGTATGTGCTCTACGGCGAGGACACCACCGCCGAGGAGTACACGAAGGACCTCCCCAAGCTGCTCAAGGGGGAGGCTCCGTGAACCGCCGGGCGGCCCTCGCCGGCGTTCTGGCCCTCACCACGGGACTGACGCTGGCCGGCTGCTCGTCGGACGGCACGCCCGACCTGGAGGTCGTCGGCGCGTATCTGCCGCAGCCCGTCAGCGACATGGCCGCCGGGTTCCTCGTCGTCCAGAACAACGGCGATGCCGGGGACCGGCTCACCTCGGTGACCAGTCCGCTCTCCGACGACGTCACGATCCACGAGACGAAGAACCAGAAGATGCGCGAGGTCTCCTCGTTCGAGGTGCCCGCGGGCGGCGAGCTCGACCTCGAGCGCGGCGGCAACCACATCATGTTCATGAAGCTCAAGCAGAAGCCCAAGCAGGGCGAGAAGGTCTCCGTCGAGCTGCACTTCGAGAAGGCCGGCCTCATCACGGTCGACCTGCCGGTGAAGGAAACCACCCACAACCCGAAGAAGCAGTGAGGGACTGAATCGATGTCTGCCACCGCCCCGTACGCCGGACCGTCCCCGATACGACGGCCCGTCGCCGCCGCCGCGCTCCTGGCCGCGCTGCTCAGCCTGGTGTTCGGGCTGCTGCTGGCCGGCGCGGGCCCGGCGTCCGCGCACGCCGCCCTCACCGGGAGCGACCCGCAGGACGGGGCGGTGGTGGACACCGCGCCCAAGGAGGTCACCCTCAGCTTCTCCGAGGCCATCGCCGTGGGCGACGACTCCATCCGCGTCCTCGACCCCAGCGGCAAGCGCGCCGACACCGAGGCCGAACCGCGCGACCTCTCCGAGGGCTCCACCGTCCGCTACGGCGTCGCACTCCACTCCGGCCTGCCGGACGGCACCTACACGGTGGCCTGGCAGGCGATCTCCGCCGACAGCCACCCCATCTCCGGCGCGTTCACGTTCTCCATCGGCGCCCCGTCCGAGACCACGGTGGCCCTGTCCTCCCAGGACGTGGGCGGCGGCCCGGTCGGCGTCGTCTACGACATCGCGCGCTACGCCGCCTACGGCGGATTCGTGCTGCTCGTCGGCGGCAGCGCGTTCGTCCTGGTCTGCTGGCGGCGGGGCGCGTCCACCCCGCCGATGCAGCGACTCGTGGTCCGCGGCTGGCTCACGCTGACCGTGGCGACCCTGGTCATGCTGCTGCTGCGCAACCCGTACACGGGCAGCGGAAAGTTCGCCGACGCCTTCGACCTCGCCGGGCTCCAGTCCGTCCTGGACACCAAGCCCGGCGCCGCCCTCGTCTCCCGGCTGCTGCTGCTCGGGGCCGCCGCCCTGTTCATCGCCGTGCTCTTCGGCACGTACGCCCGGCGCGAGGACGAGCGGGAGAAGAAAGACCTCACCTTCGGCCTCGCCGTCGGGGGCGGGGTCGTCGCGGCGGGCATCGCCGCCACCTGGGCGATGTCCGAGCACGCCTCGACCGGCATCCAGGCGTCCATCGCCATGCCGGTGGATGTCCTGCACCTGCTGGCCGTCGCCGCGTGGCTCGGTGGGCTCGCCTCGCTCCTGGTGGCGCTGTACCGGACGCCGGACATCGGGAGCGCCGCGGTCCGGCGCTTCTCCGCGGTCGCGTTCGGCAGCGTCGTGGTCCTGGCGGCGACCGGGATCTACCAGTCCTGGCGACAGGTCGGCTCCTGGTCGGCGCTGACCGGGACGCGCTACGGGCAGCTCCTGATCCTCAAGGTGGCGCTGATCGCCGTCCTGCTCGCGGTCGCCTGGTTCTCCCGGCGCTGGACGGGGCGGCTGACGGACACCGCCGTCGCCTCCTCCTCCGGAGCCGAGGAAGAGGACGCCGCGACCGAGCCGGGGGACACCCCCCCGGCCCCGGCCACGTCGTCCGAGGTTTCCGACGCTTCCGACGCTTCCGACGCTTCCGACGCTTCCGACGCTTCCGACGCTTCCGACGCTTCCGACGCTTCCGACGAGGACATCGCCCCCGAGCGCGCCGCGCAACTGGCCCGTCAGCGGGCCGTTCTGACCGCGACGAAGAAGAAGCGGGTACGGGACGCCGACCCGGAGCGCTCCGGGCTGCGCCGCTCGGTGCTGGCCGAAGCCGCCGTCGCCGTCGTCCTGCTGGCCGTCACCACCATGCTGACGTCCACCGAACCCGGCCGTACGGAGGAGGAGGCCGCTGCCGGCGACACCGCGGCCACCGCCCCCGCCGCCGGCGGCCCGGTCAACCTGAGCATGCCGTTCGACACCGGCGGCCAGAACGGCAAGGGCACCGTCCGCATCGACATCGACCCCGGCCGCACCGGATCCAACGATCTGCATGTGTGGATCGACGGGAGCGACGGCGAGCCGATGGACGTTCCCGAGCTGAAGGTGGCCCTCACTCTGGAGTCGAAGGACATCGGCCCGCTGCCGGTCGTCCCGGACCGGCTGGCCGAGGGGCACTGGACGGCGAGCGGCGTACAGATCCCGATGGCCGGGGACTGGAAGGTCGACGTGACGGTAAGGACCTCCGACATCGACCAGGTCACCATCGACAAGAACGCGAAGATCGGCTGAGCACGGTGAGCAGGACCAAGAAGCAGACTCCGCACGAGACCGCCGCCACCGGTACCCCGGGCAGCCCCGCCACCGGTACCCCGGGTGCCGACAACGCCGGCGGTACCGGCGTATCGCGGCGGCGGCTGCTCGGCACGGCGGGTGCGGCGGGTGCCACAGGGCTGGTGCTGGGGGCCGGGGGCGGGGCCGCCGGGTACGCCGCCACCCGTCCCGAGGAGACGGCCGCGCTGACGAGCGTCGGGGCGGCCGAGGCGATGTTTCACGGGAAACATCAACCGGGGATCACCACTCCGCTTCAGGCCCGGGGGCATCTAGTCGCCTTCGACCTGGCGGCGGGCGCCCGGCGCAAGGAGGCGGCGGCCCTGCTGCGGCGCTGGTCCGCGGTGGCGAAGGAGCTGATGGCGGGCCGCCCCACAGCGGGCGGGCCGGACGGCCCCGGGCACGACACCGGGATCGCCCTGGACGCGGGGCCGTCGTCCCTGACCGTCACCTTCGGCTTCGGCCGTACGTTCTTCGCGCGCACCGGTCTGACCGCCCGCCTGCCCGCCGCGCTCGACCCGCTGCCCGCGTTCTCCGCCGACGCCCTCGACGCCGAGCGGTCGAACGGCGACCTGTGGGTGCAGATCGGCGCCGACGACGCGCTGGTCGCCTTCCACGCGCTGCGGGCCCTCCAGAAGGAAGCCGCGGGCACGGCACGGGTGCGGTGGCAGATGACCGGCTTCAACCGCACCCCCGGCGCGACCGCCCGCCCGATGACCGCCCGCAATCTGATGGGCCAGATCGACGGGACCGGCAACCCGAAGCCGACCGACGAGGACTTCGACCGGCGCGTGTTCGTCCCCGCCTCCCCCGGGAAACCGCAGGAGTGGATGGAGGGCGGCTCGTACGCCGTCGTCCGCCGGATCAGGATGCTCCTGGACGACTGGGAGAAGCTTCCGGTGGAACGCCAGGAGCGGGTCATCGGGCGGCGCAAGGCGGACGGGGCGCCCCTGAGCGGGGGGACCGAGACCACGGAGATGGACCTCGACAAGGCGGGCCCGGACGGCAGGCTCGTGATCCCCGACAACGCCCACGCCCGGATCTCCTCGCCCGAGAAGAACGGCGGGGCCGCCATGCTGCGCCGCCCGTTCTCGTACCACGACGGCATCGCGGAGGACGGCGCTCCGGACGCCGGACTCCTCTTCGTCTGCTGGCAGGCGGACCCGTTCCGCGGATTCGTACCGGTGCAGCGCAAGCTCGACCGGGGCGACGCGCTGTCGCCGTTCCTCCGGCACGAGGCGAGCGGGGTGTTCGCGGCCCCGGGCGGGGCGGCGGAGGGCGAGTACGTGGGACAGCGGCTGCTGGAGTCGTAGGAGCGCCCGCGCTGTCTTCGCCCCATCCTCGCTCCGGCCGGGAAGCGCGCGGCCTCCGGCGGCCGGGAAGCGCGCGGGCTCCGGCGGCCGGGAAGCGCGTGGGCTCCGGCCGGGAAGCGCGTGGGCTCCGGCCGGGAAGCGCGTGTGGCGTGGACTTCCCGCGCTCTTCCGACCGCATTCTGAGACTGCGCGGCGAGCCTCGCGGGGCGCATTAGGGTGACCGTATGTCAGCCACGCGCTACGCCTATCTCGGTCCCGAGGGCACCTTCACCGAGGTCGCCCTCCGTACGCTCCCGGAAGCCGCCACCCGGGAACTCGCCCCGATGGTGTCCGTGCCGGCCGCCCTGGACGCCGTGCGCAGCGGCGAGGCGGCGGCGGCGCTCGTGCCGATCGAGAACTCCGTCGAGGGCGGCATCACCGCGACGCTGGACGAGCTGGCCGGCGGGGAACCGCTGATGATCTACCGCGAGGTGCTGCTCTCCATCACCTTCGCGCTGCTGGTACGGCCCGGGACGAAGTTGTCGGACGTCAAGACGGTCACCGCCCACCCGGCCGCCCAGCCGCAGGTGCGCAACTGGATGGCGGCCCACCTCCCGGGGGCCCTGTGGGAGTCGGCGGCGTCCAACGCGGACGGGGCCCGGCTGGTCCAGGAGGGGCGGTACGACGCCGCGTTCGCCGGGGAGTTCGCCGCCGCGACCTACGGCCTGGAGCCGCTGGTGACGGAGATCCACGACGCGGTAAACGCCCAGACGCGCTTCGTCCTCGTGGGCCGGCCCGCCCGGCCCTCCGCACCGACCGGCGCGGACAAGACCTCCGTGGTGATCTGGCTGGGCGACGACCATCCCGGCGCCCTCCTTGAGCTGCTCCAGGAGTTCGCGGTGCGCGGCGTCAACCTGATGCTGATCCAGTCGCGCCCGACCGGCGAGGGCATCGGCAACTACTGCTTCGCCGTGGACGCCGAGGGCCACATCGCGGACCGGCGGGTCGGGGAGGCCCTGATGGGGCTGAAGCGGATCAGCCCGAAGGTGCGGTTCCTCGGCTCGTACCCGCGGGCGGGCGTCTCCCCGGACGAGGTGGGGCCGCTGCGGGCGGGCACATCGGACACGGCGTTCACGGAAGCATCCGACTGGCTGGCGCGCAGCCAGGACGGCCGGATCTGACGGGCGGGCAGGAGAAGCTCCGGCGCCAAGGCACCGAGGCACCAAGGCGCGAAGACTCGGAGGCTCCCGGGGCGGCCTCCTTGCGCACTCCGCAGCGGTGCGATCTACAGATAGTCACGCACTCCGGAGAGTTATCCACAGGAGAGCTCTCGGCCTGGGGACAAGTCGACACCGCAATGCGACATCATCGACAAATCAACCCAGTCGACTCGGGGCCGTCCACAGAGGCGCGAGGCGGCACGAGGTATCCACGTCACCCCTACCCCCCTTGATCAACTCTTCAGGGCGATGAATTCCCACCCGAACGAGCACACGGAACAGGTTTGGGCGGAGATTACGCACGGATTCATCCGAGTTCCGAAGCAAATGCCCTTCGGCGTCCACAGAACTCCCACACAGCCTGTGGATAACTATTCCTATGCAGACCCTCCTGTGGACAACGACGAACAGCGCGACGAACAGCACGCCCTCAACTCCCGCCCCACTCAAGGCAGGTACGTCAAGGCGGACCAGGCCTTCCCCCCTGTTCGGGGGAGTTGACCCGCGCCGCCGACGATTCCCCACAGAAATATCAATTCCGGCAATTCGGTCAAAGTGACGCGCTCGACAATATCGGTTCGAGTGCGAGAACCGCGCACCGGTAGCCTGGAGGGGTGATTGACCTTCGCCTGCTCCGTGAGGACCCCGACCGTGTTCGCGCCTCCCAGCGCGCCCGTGGAGAGGACGTCGACCTCGTCGACGCCCTGCTCTCCGCCGACGAGCTGCGCAGGTCGTCCGGCGTCCGCTTCGACGAACTCCGCGCTGAACAGAAGTCCCTCGGCAAGCTGATCCCCAAGGCCACCCCCGAGGAGCGCACCGAGCTCCTCAAGAAGGCCGAACAGCTCAAGGCCGGCGTCAAGGCGGCCGACGCCGCCCAGGACGAGGCCGACGCGGACGCCAAGCGGCTCCTGCTCCAGCTCGGCAACATCGTCCACGAGGACGTGCCGGTCGGCGGCGAGGAGGACTTCGTCGTCCTGGAGACCCACGGCACCATCCGGGACTTCGGCGCCGAGGGCTTCGAGCCCAAGGACCACCTGGAGATCGGCGAGGCGCTCGGCGCCATCGACATGGAGCGCGGGGCCAAGGTCTCCGGCTCGCGGTTCTACTACCTCACGGGCATCGGCGCGCTGCTGGAGCTCGCCCTCGTGAACGCGGCGATCGCGCAGGCCACCGAGGCCGGCTTCATCCCGATGCTGACCCCGGCGCTGGTCCGTCCCCGCGCCATGGAGGGCACCGGCTTCCTCGGCCAGGCCTCGGAGAACGTGTACCACCTGGAGAAGGACGACTACTACCTGGTCGGCACCTCCGAGGTCCCCCTCGCCGCGTACCACATGGACGAGATCATCGACGCCGACAAGCTGCCCCTGCGGTACGCGGGGTTCTCCCCGTGCTTCCGCCGCGAGGCCGGCACGTACGGCAAGGACACCCGCGGCATCTTCCGCGTCCACCAGTTCGACAAGGTCGAGATGTTCTCGTACGTCGACCCCGCGGACGCCGAGGCCGAACACCGCAGGCTCCTGGACTGGGAGAAGCAGTGGCTCACCGCCCTCGAACTGCCCTTCCAGGTGATCGACGTCGCCACCGGTGACCTCGGCTCCTCCGCGTCGCGGAAGTTCGACTGCGAGGCGTGGATCCCGACCCAGGGCAAGTACCGCGAGCTCACCTCCGCGTCGAACTGCGACGGCTTCCAGGCCCGCCGCCTGTCCGTCCGGATGCGCGAGGGCAAGAAGGTCCAGCCGCTGGCGACGCTGAACGGCACGCTCTGCGCCGTACCGCGCACGATCGTGGCGATCCTGGAGAACCACCAGCTTCCCGACGGTTCTGTCCGGGTGCCCGAGATGCTCCGTCCGTACCTGGGCGGGCGCGAGGTCCTGGAACCGGTCGCCAAGTGACCTTCCCCTACAAGCTCGTCGCGACCGACCTCGACGGCACACTCCTGCGCGGGGACGACACGGTCTCCGGACGCACCCGCGAGGCCCTGGCCGCCGCCACGGCGGCCGGCGCCGCGCACATCATCGTCACCGGACGTGCGGTCCCCTGGACCCGGCACATCCTGGACGACCTCGGTTACGAGGGGCTCGCGGTCTGCGGTCAGGGCGCGCAGGTCTACCACGCGGGCGAGCACAAGCTGCTGACCTCGCTGACCCTGGACCGGCAGCTCGCCGGTCTCGCGCTGTCCAAGATCGAGGCGGAGGTCGGCCCGCTGCGTCTGGCGGCCAGCCGCGACGGACTGGACGGCGAGGTGCTGGTGGGCCCCGGCTACCGGGTACAGGAGGGGCCGCTTCCGTATCTCTTCGTGGACGACGCCACCGAGATGTGGACCGCCCCGCTCAACAAGGTCTACATACAGCACCCGGAGCTGGACGACGACGCGCTGGCCTTCGCCGCGCGGGCGGCGGTCGGCAGCCTGGTCGACGTGGTCATGGCCGGGGCCGGCGTGGTCGAGATCCTGCCGCTGGGCCTGAGCAAGGCGACCGGCCTCTCGCTGGCCGCCCGCCGGCTCGGTGTGAAGGCGGCCGACACGATCGCCTTCGGCGACATGCCGAACGACATCCCGATGTTCGGCTGGGCCCACCACGGCGTGGCCATGGCCAACGCCCACGACGACCTGAAGGCCGTCGCCCACGAGATCACCGCGTCCAACGATGACGACGGCATCGCGGTGGTGCTGGAGGAACTGCTCCGCTCGGCGCCCGTGCAGTAGGTCGCCCCACCCGGCAGCGCGACAGCGGCCCGGCACCGTTTCCCACGGTGCCGGGCCGCTGGTGTATCGGCGCTACCCGCGCTGCCTGCTACGGCGGCGCAGATCCTTCAGCTGTCGGGCGAAGGAGTCCAGCCGCCCGTCCAGGCGGACGACGTCCTGCTGCACATCCGTCAGCCGCAGACTCATCGCCCCGATCACCTGGTGCGTCACCTCCACCTTGCGGTCCAGGCTGTCGAGCCGCTCCGACATCCGCACCAGCACCGGCCCCAGCTCCTGCAGCGCACTGCCGACGCCGGTGAGGCAGCTCTCGATGCGCGTGACGCGCTGGTCGAGGGAGGCGATCTGCGTGCGCAGCGCCTCCTCGGCGTCGAGGAGGTACGTACGCACGCAGCGGGCGATGTCGCTGTCGCGAAGAAGCATGGCGATGTTGAGGACGGTTCGGCGGGTGTAGAGCCGCAATTGCGTGGCCGCCTGTGGATAACTTTCCCTCCCGCCACCAGCCCATAGCGACATCATGTCGCTATGGAAGGACCGCAGGTCAGCGCCGCGTAGTACGCGCATGCCGTTCTCGGCGAATTCCTCCTGATGCCGGTCGGTCAGCCTCCTGACCGCCCCTGTGGATACTTCGAAGTAACGAGCCACGTCCTCTGTGCGAACGTGAATTCCGTCCGGGAGCATGACCAGGCTCTTCACCTTGTCGAGGACGTCGACGCGCCCCATCTGCTCCCCGCGCAACGCGCGCGATTCGAGCAGGGCGACTTCCGTGGGCATGGGTGTGCCTTTCGTACGAGGGAATGACGAGGACGGCCCACACCCCGGGCTTCAGGGGTGGAGGACGCTCACGGTTGCCACTCACTCGATGACCGGCCCGGTGGGCTGTGCCTCACCCGGTGCCGGCATTCCCCTATTTCACGATCGCTACGACGCCACGGATTCCAGTTGCCTCCACGCATCCTGCCCAACGACCCGATAAACGTACGGTTACGCGCACACCTGTCCGCTCATACGACGACCCCCGCCCATGTCCGGAAGGGCGGGGGTCGTCGGGGCGCGGCAGGGGGCTCAGCCCACAGGCCTCACTCCTCGCCCGCCAGCTTCAGCGCCCGCAGCTTCTGGCCCGCGTACCAGGTGGCGGCGACCGTGACCGCGACCAGCAGGACCGTGGCGAGCGGCAGGCCGACGTCCGAGGTCACCGCGCCGTCGCCCGCGACCTTCTGGGCGACCGCCAGGGACCACTGCTGGACGCTGAGCGTCCGCGCCCCGGCCACCAGGCTGCCGAACAGGGCCTCCCAGACCAGCGCGTAGACCAGGCCGAGGACGACCGCGTGCCGGCTGACCGTGCCTAGCAGCAGGAACAGGGCGCTGTACGCGATCGAGGCGACCAGCGCCGCGATCGTGTAGGCGACGGCGATCTGCTGGCCGTTGCCGTTGAGGATCAGGCCCGCGAGAAGCGTCGGCAGGGCGGAGAACACCATGGTCACGGCGATGGCCACGATCAGCTTGGTGAAGATGATCGTGGGCCGCTTCACGGGCTTGGCGAGCAGATAGACGATCGAGCCGTCGTCGATCTCGGGGCCGATCGCTCCGGTGCCCGCGATCACGCCGATCAGCGGCACCATCGTGGCGATGGCGAAACCGCCGAGGACGTCCGAGGCGACCTGGTCATCGGCTCCGGCGAACATGCGCACGGCCGCGGCGATGAGCAGCAGCAGTGCGGGCAGGACGAACAGGATGGCGGCCCGGCGCCGGCCGAGCAGGGCCCGGTAGGTGAGCCGGGCGACTGTGGGGTCGTACATGACGGTGCACAGCTCCTTTCAGGCCACTACTCAGGCCGCTACGAGGTAGGAAAAGACCGATTCGAGGGACTCGTCGGACGGCGAGACGGTCAGCAGCCGGATGGACTGCTCACGGGCCACCCTCGGCAGGAGTTCGGTGAACCGCCCGAAGTCGACGGCCTGGATCCGCAGTGCCTTCTCGGTCACGTCGACCTCGATGCCCGCCGTGGACGGGTCGGCGATGAGCGCGGCCGCGAGGGCCCGGTCGTCGCTGGAGCGCACCAGATAGCGGTGCGGGCGGTCCGTCATCAGCCGGCGGATCTTCCGGAAGTCCCCGGACGCGGCGTGACGTCCGGCCACGATCACCTCGATGTGCGAGGCCAACTGCTCGACCTCTTCGAGGATGTGGGAGGAGAACAGGACCGTGCGCCCCTCGTCCCCCATCCGCCGCAGCAGTTCCATCAGCTGCATCCGCTGGCGCGGGTCCATCCCGTTGAACGGCTCGTCCAGGAGCAGCACCGAGGGCTCGTGGACCAGCGCGGACGCCATCTTCACGCGCTGGCGCATGCCCTTGCTGTACGTGGAGATCTTGCGGTCCTGCGCGTACTCCATCTGGACCGTGGCGAGCGCCTTCTGCGCCTCGGCCCCGCCCAGGCCCTGGAGTTCGGCGTTGGCGACGACGAATTCCTTGCCGGTGAGGAAGTCGTACATCCCCTCCCGCTCCGGGACGATGCCGATCTTCTTGTAGACGGCTTCGTTGCGCCAGATCGGCCGGCCGTCGAGCGTGACCTTCCCCGTCGAGGGGGCGAGGAATCCGCCCATCATGTTGATGAGGGTGGACTTTCCGGCGCCGTTCGGGCCGAGAAGTCCGGTGACGCCGGGCCCCACGGTCATGGAGACGTCGTTGACGGCGACGACGTTGCCGAACCAGCGCGAGGTGTGGTCGATCTCGATGGTGGTCACAGCCCGACCCTCCGGTAGCGGCGCATCAGAACGGCGTACGAGCCGGCGACGAGCGCGAGAACAACGAACAGGTAGACCACGCCGGCGCCGGCACCCGGGCCTTCCCCTCCGGGGAAGGCGGAGGTAGCGCCGAGGAACGCGGTCTGGACGCCGTCGATCAGCGTGATCGGCGAGAAGAGGCCCAGCCACTGCACGGCCCCCTCCGACCCGGTCTCCCAGGCGATGGCCTGGATCGTGGAGACGGCGCCGTAGGTGATGGTCAGGAGGGCGATCACCGCGGCGACGCCGAAGCCGCGCCGCGGGGTCAGGGCTGCCATCACGAGACCGAGGCCGGCGAACAGCACGGACAGCAGCGCCACCGACACCAGTCCCTGGCCGAACCACTTGGTCTGATCCGCGAAGTCGAACTTCGCGAGCAGAGAGCCCACATAGAGGACGAGCAGCGGCGCGCCGGTGAGGATGAAGAGCGCGGCGGCGGTGGCGGCGAACTTCGCCCCCACGTAGTCGGCGCGTTCGATCGGCCGCGAGAAGTACAGGGGGACGCTCTTGAACCGGAGGTCCCTGGACACCGCCTGCGGTGCCTGGGCGGCGATGAACAGGCCGATGACGGCCTGGAGGTAGATCGCGTACGAGGTGTACTCGACGACCAGCTTGCTGGCGTCCGGGGCGGCCATGGAGACCGCCACCAGGATCGCCGCGACCAGCGTCATCACGCCGAACAGCAGCATGGGGAGCACCTTGGACTTGGCGGAACGGCCCAGTCCGAAGGAGCCCCGCAGCGTCTGCGAGAACAGGGAGCGGCGGGCGTAGGCCCGGCCGAGCCGCGGTCCGTCGTAGGAGCGGTAGCCGATGTTGTGGATCCGGGAGGCGTCGCGCCCGGCCGCGGTCCCGGTCTCAGTGCTCATCGCGACCGCTTCCCTTCTGCTGTACGGCCCCGGCGGTGGCGGCCGCGGCCGGGGCGGCGGTGCTGTGCGCCCCGCCCTGTTCGGTACGGAAGACCTCGGCGATGTGGTGGCGGCGCTGTTCCATGCGGACCAGGCCGAGCCCGAGCCCGGCGACGCTGTCGCGGACCAGGTCGTACGTGTCCTCGTCGGCCGCCTCGATCAGCAGGATGTGGCCCGCGCCCGGCAGCCCCTCCGTGTCGATCCCGTCGTGGCCGATGAGGGTGATCCCGGCGTCGGTGAGGATCTCGCGCAGCGCGCCGGTGCCGTCGGGGTGGGTGTCGCTGTCGGTCACCTCGACCGCGAGGGTCGCGGTGGTCTGCGTGAAGTCGCTGGTGGAGCTGGAGCGCAGGAGCGTGCCGCCGTCGATGACGACGACGTGGTCGCAGGTGCGTTCCAGTTCGCCCAGGAGGTGCGAGGTCACCAGCACGGAGATGCCGAAGTCGGTGTGGATGCGGCGGATCAGGCCGAGCATCTCGTCACGGCCGACCGGGTCCAGACCGTTGGTCGGCTCGTCGAGGAGGACCAGCTGGGGGTCGTGGACGAGGGCCTGGGCCAGCTTGACCCGCTGCTTCATGCCGGTCGAGTAGCCGCCGATGGGCCGGTAGCGCTCCTCGTAGAGGCCGACGTGGCGCAGGGTGTCGGCCGTGCGCTCGCGGGCCGCCGTGGGCGGCAGCCCCGACATGCGGGCCATGTGCACGACGAACTCGGTCGCCGACACGTCGGGCGGCAGGCAGTCGTGCTCGGGCATGTACCCCACCCGTTCCCGGATGGCGGCGCCGCTGGTCGCGACATCGAGCCCGAGCACTGCGGCCCGGCCTTCGGTGGCGGGGGAGAGACCCAGCAGGATCTTGATCAGTGTGGACTTGCCGGCTCCGTTGGAACCCACCAGACCGGTCACACCCGGTCCGATGTCCAACGTGAGCCGGTCAAGCGCGGTCACCCGGGGGAACCGCATGCTCAGGGCTTCGGTAGCGATAACGGCTGTCACGGAGACGACGTTAGTGGCGCGGGCCACAGGGGTCGTCAGCCCTGATGGCTGGATCCACGTCAGACTCCAGGCGTACGCGCCCGTAGGGGGACCCCGCGAAGGGCGAGGCCCGGTCTCCGGGACGGGTGGCGCGACCGGGGTCCACCGGGTGCCATCGGCCCGGGCTCCCACGGGCGGGGCGGAGTTTTCCACAGACGGGGCACCCGGGGCCCGTGCTTGTCCACAGGACGTGCAGCCCCCTTGACGCAGCCGCCGGACATGGTCACATTCATCAGTGTCACGTTACGGACGCGTACCGCACACGGCAGGGAACGGACGGTGGCATGACCGGCATGAACACGGCAGTGCAGTATCGAAGCACCCCGGAGCTACGGGGGTTCAGAGAAGTCCAGCGTCTGGCCTATGCCTGCGCGGAGGCGGTCGCCGGTCAGCTGCGGTCGGGGGTAACCGAGCGCGAGGCGGCCCGGATGCAGCGCACGTGGCTGCGCGAGCGGGGCGTGCGCGACTGGTTCCACCTCCCGTTCGCCTGGTTCGGCGACCGTACGGCGTTCGCCGGGTTCAAGGTGCCGCTGCAGTTCTTCCCGACCGACCGGAAGCTGGAGCCGGGGATGCCGTTCATCCTCGACATGGCCCCGGTCCACAAGGGTTTCACCGCCGATGTCGGGTATGCGGGGTGCCTCGGCCTCAATCCACTGCACGACATGCTGCTGGCCGATCTGGAGGCCCACCGCGAGCTGATCCTGCGGGAGGTGCGCGAGCGCCGTTCGCTGCGCGAGATATACGAGGACGTCGAACGCCTCATGACCGCGCAGGGATACGCGAACAGGCACCGGGCCTACCCCTTCGGCGTGATCGCCCACAAGATCGACCGTGTCGCCGAACGCCGGTGGTCGCCCCAGGTGTTCGGCTTCGGCACCCAGGCCCTCAAGGGACTGCTGAGCGACGCGCTGCACGGCCACCGGGACGGCTGGTCGCCGCTGTGGAGCCCCTACCGCTTCTCCGACCACCCGCCGCAGCCGGGCCTGTGGGCGGTCGAACCCCACCTCGGATTCCGGGGTACGGGCGCGAAGTTCGAGGAGATCTTGGTGGTCACCGACTCCAAGGACCCCGAGCAGAGCGCCTTCTGGCTGGACGACGATCTGCCGCACGTGCGGCGCTGGGCCGAGGAGAAGGTGGCGGCGTGAATCTGTCTCAGGCACGTGAGCGACGCGTGGCCACGGGAGGCGTCGAGCTGTGCGTCGCCGAACTGGGCGACGCGGGCCGGCCGACCGTGGTGCTGGTCCACGGCTATCCGGACAGCAAGGAAGTCTGGTCGGACGTCGCCGTCCGGCTGGCCGAGCACTGGCATGTGGTGCTCTACGACGTGCGGGGGCACGGCAGGTCCACCGCCCCGAAGCCGCTGCGCGGCGGCTTCACCCTGGAGAAGCTGACCGACGACTTCCTGGCCGTGATCGACACGGTCAGCCCGGACCGGCCGGTGCACGTGGTCGGTCACGACTGGGGATCCGTTCAGGCCTGGGAGTTCGTCACGGTCGGCAGGACCGAGGGCCGGATCGCCTCCTTCACCTCGATGTCCGGTCCGTCCCTGGACCACTTCGGGCACTGGATCAAGCGCCGGGCCGCCCGCCCCACCCCGCGCCGGGTCGGTCAGCTGCTCGGCCAGGGCGCGAAGTCCTGGTATGTGTACATGCTCCACACCCCGGTCCTGCCGGAGCTCGCCTGGCGCGGCCCGCTCGGGAAGCGGTGGCCCCGGATCCTGGAGCGCCTGGAGAAGGTACCCCCGGGCGATTACCCCACCGCCTCCTTGCCGGACGACGCGGCGCACGGCGCCTGGCTCTACCGCGACAACGTCCGCTCCCGGCTCAGCAGGCCCCGCGCGGACGCCTATGCCCACGCACCCGTCCAGCTGATCACGCCGACCGGCGACTCGTTCCTCTCCGAGCGGCTCTACGACGGGCTGGAGGACTGGGTCCCCACCCTGGTGCGCCGCTCGCTCCCGGCCAAGCACTGGGTGCCCCGCACCCGACCGGACCAGCTGGCCTCCTGGGTCGACGAGTTCGTCACCGTGCACGAGTCCGCCGGGCGGGAGGGCGCGCCCGCGCAGCGGACGGCCGCGCAGGGACCCTACGCGCAGCGGTTCGGCGGTCAGCTGGTCCTGGTGACGGGCGCGGCTTCCGGGATCGGGCGGGCCACCGCGTTCGCGTTCGCCGAGGCGGGCGCCCAGGTCGTGGCCGTGGACCGGGACGCGGAGGGAGCCGCCCGGACCGCGGAGATGGCGCGGCTGATCGGGGCGCCCGCGGCCTGGGGCGAGGCGGTCGACGTCAGCGACGAGGCCGCGATGGAGAAGCTCGCCGCCCGGGTCGCCGCCGAGTACGGCATCGTCGACGTCCTGGTCAACAACGCCGGGATCGGGCTGTCCGGCTCCTTCCTGGAGACCACGAGCGAGGAGTGGAAGAAGGTCCTCGACGTCAATCTGTGGGGGGTCATCCACGGCTGCCGGATCTTCGGCACCCAGATGGCGGACCGGGGCCAGGGCGGCCACATCGTCAACACGGCGTCGGCCGCGGCTTACCAGCCATCCCGGGTGCTGCCCGCGTACAGCACGTCGAAGGCGGCCGTGCTGATGCTCAGCGAATGTCTGCGGGCCGAACTGGCGGAGAAGTCGATCGGGGTGAGCGCGATATGCCCCGGCATCGTCAACACCAACATCACCGCCACCACACGTTTCGCGGGGGCCGACGCGGCGGAGGAGGCGCGGCTCCAGAAGCGGACGAGCCGTCTCTACGGGCGGCGCAACTACCCGCCGGAGAGGGTCGCCGACGCGATCCTCCGGGCGGTCGTGCGCAACCAGGCTGTGGTGCCGGTGACCCCCGAGGCGCGTGGCGCGCGGCTGCTGTCCCGGCTGAGCCCCGGGGCCCTGCGCTCCGTCGCCCGGCTGAAGCCTCCGCTGTGACCGGGGCCGGCGCCCGGGCCGCCGAGTACCGGATCGAGGACCTGGCCCACGCCAGCGGGGCCACGGTGCGCACGATCCGCGCCTACCAGGACCGGGGGCTGCTCCCGACGCCCGAGCGGCGCGGCCGGGCCAATGTGTACCGGGAGACCCATCTGGCCCGGCTGCGGCAGATCGCGGACCTGCTCGACCGGGGATACACCCTTGCCAGCATCAAGGAGTTGCTGGAGGCGTGGGACGCGGGGCGGGGGCTCGGCGGGGTGCTCGGGCTGGTCGCCGAGGTGCACGGCCCGTGGACGGACGAGGAGGCCGACCGGATCACCCGCCGGGAGCTGGACGCGAGGTTCGGCGGCCGACAGGACGACGAGGCCATCGCCGAGGCGGTGGAGCTCGGCGTGCTGGAGCGGGTGCCCGGCCGGGACGACGAATTCCTCGTACCCAGCCCGCAAGAGCTGGCGGTGGCCGTCGAGTTGTACGGGGCCGGGGTCCCGCTGCCCGCGATCTCCGGCCATCTACGGGAACTTCGCGGTCAGGTGGAGCACATAGCCTCCCGCTTCCTTGAGTTCACCACCGAGCACGTCTTCGCCCGCTATCTGGGCCATCGGCCTCCCACCGACTCCGACGCGGCCGAGGCGGCGTCGCTCGTACGGCGTCTGCGTCCCCTCGCCCAGCAGACGGTGGACGCGGAACTGGCCCGTGCCATGCGCACGTTCGCGACACGTCATCTGCACCACCACCTCCGCGCGGAGGAGACGGCGATCTCCGAGGACGCGAAGCGCCCCGTGCTGCTTCCGGCCCGTACAACACGAGCTGTGCAGGAGTTGGTTGGCGCGGAGCGGGTGGCCGCCTTCGTCGCGGCGGCCACCGAACGGGAGCTGCAGGCACGCACCTTGGACTACCTGAGCGCAACTCACCTCAAAGAGCACGAAATCAACGAAAGCACCTAAATCCCAGAGAGGTTGTCCACAGAACCGCCAAATAACCTGTGGATAACCTGAGTTGGCTGTGGATCAAACCTGTCTGAGGAGAATGGCCGAAGAACCGCGGAAGAACGAAGAACCGACGAGACGACGAGGTGAGAAGCCTACGAGCCGAAATGCGGATGCACGGGCAAGCCCGCCACAGGCACTCTGACGCCATGGACGAACGTCGCACCGTCAAGGTGTCCACATACCTCTCGAAGCATCTGCGGCATCAGCCGGAACGTATCGGCCTCACCCTCGACGAGAACGGCTGGGTAGCGGTCGAGGAGCTGCTGCGCGCCGCGGCTCGGCACGGATTCACCCTCTCCCGCGCCGAGCTGGACCACGTCGTCGCCGCCAACGACAAGCGGCGCTTCACCATCGAGAACGGTGCCGGGAGCAGCGTGGCGAGCAGCGTCCAGGGCGGCATCGAAGGCGACCGCATCCGCGCCAATCAGGGCCACACCGTCGCCATCGACCTGGACCTGCCGCCGGCCGAACCGCCCGCGTACCTCTACCACGGCACGATCGCCCGAGTGATGGACGCGATCCGGACCGAGGGCCTGCGCCCCATGGCCCGCCACCACGTCCACCTGTCCTCCGACCGGGAGACGGCCACCCGGGTCGGCGCCCGTCGCGGGCGCCCCCTCGTCCTCACCGTGGACGCGGGCGCGATGCACCGCGCCGGCCATGTCTTCCGGGTCAGCGCCAACGGCGTCTGGCTCGCCGACGCCGTACCCCCTCAGTTCCTGCGCCTGCGCGACTGAAGGTCCCCGGTCGCTACGCCACTACGCCAGCTGCGCGGGCGCCTCGGTCGCGATGCGCTCGAAGACCTTCGGGTCGACGTCGAAGACCGAATCGGGGATCGGGGCGTGGATGACGATCTCGGTGAAGCCCAGTTCGGCGTGGCGCCCCGCGAAGTCGACGAACGCGTCCACGGACTCCAACGGGCCGTTGCGGTCCGGTGTGAAGGCGGTGAGCAGGACCCGGTCCAGCTCGGATGCGTCCCGGCCGATCTCCGCGCAGGCCGCCGTGAGCCTCTCGTTCTGCCCCCGCAGCGCGGCCCGTGACTCCTCCGGGGTGCCGTTCTCGTACAGCTTCGGGTCACCGGTGGTGACCCAGGCCTGCCCGTGCCGGGCGGCGAGCTTCAGGCCGCGCGGTCCGGTCGCGGCGACCGCGAAGGGCAGTCGGGGCCGCTGGACACAGCCGGGGATGTTGCGGGCCTCCTCCGCGGCGTAGTACTTCCCGTGCTGGGTCACCGCGTCCTCGGTGAGAAGCCGGTCCAGGAGCGGGACGAACTCGGCGAAGCGGTCGGCGCGTTCGCGCGGGGTCCAGGCGTCCTGGCCCAGGGCCGTGGCGTCGAAGCCACTGCCGCCGGCGCCGATGCCGAGGGTGACCCGGCCGCCCGAGATGTCGTCCAGGGAGATCAGCTCCTTGGCCAGCGTGACCGGGTGGCGGAAGTTCGGCGAGGTCACGAGGGTGCCCAGCCGCAGGCGTTCGGTGGCCGCCGCCGCGGCGGTGAGCGTGGGCAGCGCCCCGAACCACGGGCCGTCCCGGAACGTCCGCCAGGACAGGTGGTCATAGGTGTAGGCGGTGTTGAAGCCCAGCTCCTCCGCGCGCTGCCAGCGGTCGCGCCCGCCCTCGTGCCAGCGGTGGACGGGGAGGATCACGGTGCTCAGGCGAGGGCTCATGCCCCTGAGCCTACGACCGTGCGCACGCCTGACGGCCACCCGATGGCGTTGGCATATGCCAAAGGACTTTTCCGCAGATCAACGCTTTACCCACTCAGATGTGCGCCCCTCCGCACGCACGTGCACCGTTGTGGGCGAGAATGGACCGGTGACCTCAGTGACCGATACGCCTCTTCCCGCCGTGACCCGGCTGATCGCCACCGACCTCGACGGCACCCTGCTGCGCGACGACAAGACGCTGTCCGCGCGTACGGTCGCGGCCCTCGCGGCGGCCGAGGAGGCCGGGATCGAGGTCTTCTTCGTCACCGGCAGGCCGGCCCGCTGGATGGACGTCGTGCGGGAGCACGTCCAGAGCCACGGTACGGCGATCTGCGCGAACGGCGCCGTGGTCACCGACCTGCGGACGGACGGCGAGCTGCTCTCCGTACGGCCGCTGGAGCGCACAGCCGCCCTGCACGTCGTGCGCGCCGTGCGCGAGACGGCCCCCGGCACCTCCTTCGCCGTCGAGATGACCACCGGCATCAACTACGAACCGGCCTACCCGCCCTTCCACCTGGACCCGGGCGCGGCCGTGGCCGTCGCCGAGAAGCTGCTGCACGAGGACGCCCCGGGCACCGGCGCACCGGTGATCAAGCTGCTGGCCCACCACACCGAGCTGTCCCCCGACGCCTTCCTCACCCTGGCCCGTACGGCCGCCGGCGACCGGGCCGCCATCACCCGATCCAGCCCCTCCGCGCTCCTGGAGGTCAGCGGGCTCGGCGTCTCCAAGGCCACCACGCTCGCCGCCTGTTGCGCCGAGCGCGGCATCTCGCCCGCCGAGGTGGTCGCCTTCGGCGACATGCCCAACGACATCGAGATGCTCAGCTGGGCCGGCGCGTCCTTCGCGATGGGCAACGCCCACCCGGACGCGGTGGCCGCCGCCTCGGGCCGGACCGCGACCAATCAGGAGGACGGGGTGGCGGTCGTCATCGAGCGGATCCTCGCCGCCCGCGCAGAGACTCGCTGAAACCTTTCGGCACACCGGTCCGCCAGCCCGCCGGCACACCAGCACGCCAACACACCGGCCCGCCAGCACACCGGCACACCTCGCGGGCCCGGCACACCGCCTCACGGGCCTGGCAGGCCCATGAGGCCAGCCCCGCCCGCCCCGCCGGGCCACCGTCGCGCCGCCCTCACAGCGGCGCCTCCCACACCACCGTCGTACCGCCGCCGTCCTCCCCGATCCCCGGTTCGATCCGGCTCGATCCGCCCAGGGACTCGGCCCGCCGGGCCAGGTTGCGCAGCCCGCTGCGGCGGCCGCCCTCCGGGATGCCCACCCCGTCGTCGGCGACCGAGAGGCGTACCGCCGCCCGCCCGTCCGGGAGGGTCACCGTCGCGTCGACGACCACATCGATCAGCGACGCCCCCGCGTGCCGGAACGCGTTGGAGAGGGCCTCGCGCAGCGCGGCGACCAGGTTCTTGCCGGTCAGCTCCCCGACGAGCGAGTCCACCGGGCCGAGAAAGCGGTGCGAGGGCTTGAAGCCCAGCGGGACGGCCGCCATGTTGATCTCCCGCAGCACGCGGGTGCGCAGCCCCGACGGGGCTGCGGCCGGTTCCTGCTGGAGCGCGAAGATGGCCGTGCGGATCTCCTGGATCGTCACATCCAGTTCGTCCACAGCCCGGCCGACGCCGGTCCGCACCTCGGGCACCACCGAACGGCGCTGGGCGCTCTCCAGCATCATCCCGGTGGCGAACAGCCGCTGGATCACCAGGTCGTGGAGGTCGCGGGCGATCCGGTCACGGTCCTCGTACACCGCGAGCCGCTCCCGGTCCCGCTGCGCCTCGGCCATCATCAGCGCGAGCGCCGCCTGGGAGGCGAACTGGGTGGCGAGCGTCCGCTCGGTCTCCGTGAACGGGCGCGCGCCCCGCGCCCGGGGAGTGGCCAGCGCACCGAGCACCCTGCCGCCGCTGTGGAGCGGCAGCATCATGCTGGGGCCGAACCGGTCGGCCAGCCTGGTGACCATCCGGCTGTCGGTGGCGGAGTCGTCGATGAACACCGCCTCGCCCGCCAGGAGTTTCGCCACCACCGCGCTCCGGGGCGGGATGATCACGCCGAGCGAGGACGCGGGGTCGTCGGACGAGACGGCGACGATCTCCAGGCCGCCCTCCTCGGCGGGCAGCAGCACGATCCCGGCGGCGGAGTCGGCGAGCCGGCGGGCCTGTTCGGCGACCACGGACAGCGCCTCGTCGGCGTCCCCGCCCGACAGGAGGGCCGTGGTGACCGCGACCGAACCGTCGATCCAGTGCTCCCGCTGCCGCGCCGCCTCGTACAGCCGGGCGTTGCCGATGGCGATCCCGGCCTCGGTGGCGAGCACCCTGACCATGTGAAGGTCGTAGTCGCTGAATTCGGCGCCATCCCGCTTCTCGGCCAGGTAGAGGTTGCCGAAGACATCTCCCTGGACCCGGATGGGCACCCCCAGGAAGGTCCGCATCGAGGGGTGCCCCGGCGGGAAGCCCGCGGACCGCGGATCGGTGGACAGATCGGCCAGCCGGACCGGGGCGGGGTCGTGGATCAGCGCGCCGAGGAGACCCCGGTGGCCGTCGGGGCGTCGCCCGATCGCCTCGGCCACCTCCTGCGGAACGCCGTACGTCACGAAGTCCGACAGCCCCTCACCCAGCTCGTCGACGACGCCGATGGCGGCGTACCGGGCGTGGGCGAGCTCGGCCGCCGTCTCGCAGATCCGGTCCAGGGTGGAGTGCAGTTCCAGCCCCGCGCCGACGGAACGCATCGCCTCCAGGAGCTGCGGCACCCGCGCGGTCAGCTCGGTGGACAGACCCTGGAGGCTGCGGGTGGCCCGGGTGGCGGCGTCCAGGGAGTCCTGCGGGTCGGGCTCTGCCATGGCCTGAGCCTAGTTAGTACCGATAGAGGGCGAAAGTCGAGAATGTACTCGACGGGCGTAGGGCGCCGGGCGCCCGGGGCCGGCTCGGTGTCGCCGCCGCTATCGGGCCCCTGCCCCGACCGTCTCCCGCTCGCGCTCCAGCATGCGGCGCAGCGGCCCGTCCTCGGCGGCGAGTTCGGCGTACGGTCCGCGCTGCACGACCCGGCCCGCGTCCAGCACCAGCACCTCGTCGACGGTGTCGAGGCCGGTCAGCCGATGGGTGATCAGTACGGTCGCACGCCCCCGGGTCGCGTCCAGCAGGTCGGCGGTGAGGGCGTCGGCGGTCGGCAGGTCGAGGTGTTCGGCCGGCTCGTCCAGGACGAGTACGGGGAAGCCCGCCAGCAGCGCGCGGGCCAGCGCGAGGCGCTGGCGCTGACCGCCGGAGAGCCGCGCGCCGTGCTCGCCCACCGGGGTGTCGAGCTCCTCCGGCAGGGCCAGCACCCAGTCCAGGAGCCGGGCCCGGGAGAGCGCGTCACGCAGTTCGGCGTCGGTCGCCCCGGGGCGGGCCAGCCGCAGGTTCTCGCGGATCGTGCTGTCGAAGACGTGCGCGTCCTGGGCGCACAGCCCGACCGAGCGCCGGACCGTCTCCGATTCCAGCGCGGACGCCTCGACGCCGCCCAGCCGGTACGTCCCCGACGAGGCGTCCAGGAAGCGCAGCAGGACCTGGGCGAGCGTCGTCTTGCCCGAGCCGGAGGGGCCCACGACCGCGATGCGCCGACCGGGCGTCAGCGTCAGGTCGAGCGAGGCCAGCGCGTCGTGCCGGGCCCCCGGGTAGCGGGCGCTCAGCCCCCGCACCTCCAGCGGGAAGGGCGACGCGGGCTCCTCGGCGGGGGCCTCGGGCTCCCGTACGGGCACGGGGGCGTCCAGCACCTCGAACACCCGCTCGGCGCTCCGGGCGACGCGCTGGCGGTACTGCACCGCGAGCGGCAGCCCGGTGACGGCCTCGAAGGCGGCGAGCGGGGTCAGCACCACCACGGCGAGCGCGACACCGGACAGTCGTCCGTCCTGCACGGCGGGGACGGCGACCGCCGCGGCGGCCACCACGGTGAGCCCGCAGACCAGGGCGGACAGCCCGCCGCCCAGTGCCGTCGCGGCGGCGGCGCGCGAGGCGATCCGGGTCAGCAGCGTGTCGGCCGCGCGCAGCCGCGTCTGCCGGGCGGGCAGCGCGCCCGCGACGGTCAGTTCGGCGGTGGCGCCCAGGAGGTCGGTGACCCGGGTGGCCAGGGCGGCGCGAGCGGGTGCGAGCTGGCGCTCCGTACGGCGGGCACAGGCGCCGCTGACGAGCGGTACGCCGACCCCGGCGACCAGCAGCCCCACGGCGAGGATCACGCCCGCCTCCGGGAGCAGCCAGCCGGTGAACCCGGCGGCCCCGGCCCCCACCACGACGGCGGTGCCGACGGGCAGCAGCCAGCGCAGCCAGTAGTCCTGGAGCGCGTCCACATCGGCGACGAGCCGGGACAGCAGGTCCCCGCGCCGCGTGGTGCGCAGGCCCCCGGGGGCGATGCGTTCGAGACCCCGGTAGACGGAGACCCGCAGGTCGGCGAGGAGCTTCAGGACGGCGTCGTGCGAGACGAGCCGCTCGGCGTAGCGGAAGACCGCCCGGCCTATGCCGAAGGCGCGGGTCGCGGTGACCGCCATCATCAAGTACATGACCGGCGGCTCTTCGGAAGCGCGGGAGATCAACCAGCCGGAGACCGCCATGAGCCCCACGGCCGACCCGACCGCCAGGCTGCCGAGCAGCAGGGCCAGGGTCAGTCGTCCGCGCTGCGTCCCGGCGGACTCGCGGACCCGGGCGAGCATCCGTCCGGAGCGGGCACCGTTCTTCCGCGGTCCGCCGTCGGCCGCGCGCAGCTCCTCCGCCCGGTGGGAGTCCAGGAGTTCGCCCCCGGCGAGCGGCTGGGGGACGGCAGGTCCGGCGGCGACGGCACGCGTACCCGGGCTCCCGTCCTCGGTCCGCTCCCGCACGTCGGTACGCGGCTCCAGGGTCACCACGCGGTCGGCGACCGCCAGCAGGGCGGGACGGTGGACGACCAGCAGCACGGTCCGCCCGGCGGCCAGCCTCCGTACCGCGTCGACGATGCCCGCCTCGCTCTCGCCGTCCAGGCTCGCGGTCGGCTCGTCCAGCAGCAGGAGCGGCCGGTCGGCGAGGAACGCCCGGGCGAGGGCGAGGCGCTGGCGCTGGCCCGCGGAGAGCCCGGCGCCGTCCTCCCCCAGAACCGTCCGCATCCCGTCGGGCAGTGCCGCGACGAAGTCGTACGCGCCCGCGTCCCGCAGCGCCGCGAGGACCGCCTCGTCGCCGGCGTCGGGCCGCGCGAGGCGCACGTTCTCGGCGATGGTGTCCGCGAAGAGGTGGGGGCGCTGGGGGACCCAGGCGATACGGCTCCGCCAGCGTGCGAGGTCCAGGTCCCCGAGGTCCCGGCCGCCGACCCGGACGCGCCCCTCGTCGGGTACGGCGAACCCGAGGAGCACGTTCAGCAGGGTGGACTTGCCGACCCCGCTCGGGCCGACCAGAGCGACGGTCTCCCCCGGCTCCACGGTGAGCGACGCGGCGTCCAGCGAGGGTTCGACGCGGCCCTCGTGGCGTACGGTCACATCCGCCAGTTCCAGGCGCGGCGCGTCCGGGACGTCCTCGGTGCCCGAGGCCCGGGGCTCGGTCTCCAGGACCGTGAAGATCTCCTCGGCGGCCGACAGCCCCTCGGCCGCCGCGTGGTACTGCGCTCCGACCTGGCGGATCGGCAGATACGCCTCCGGGGCCAGGATCAGGACCACCAGCCCGGTGTAGAGGTCGAGTTCGCCGTGGACGAGCCGCATGCCGATCGTGACGGCGACAAGGGCCACCGACAGGGTCGCCAGCAGCTCCAGGGCGAACGAGGACAGGAAGGCGATCCGCAGGGTGCGGAGGGTGGCCCGCCGGTAGTCGGAGGTGATCGTGCGGATCGATTCGGCCTGAGCCTTGGCCCGCCCGAAGACCTTCAGGGTCGGCAGGCCGGCGACGACGTCCAGGAAGTGCCCGGAGAGCCGGGACAGCAGCTGCCACTGGCGGTCCATCTGCGACTGGGTGGCCCAGCCGATCAGGATCATGAAGAGCGGGATGAGCGGCAGTGTGACAACGATGATCGCCGCCGACACCCAGTCCTCGGTGACGATCCGGGCGAGCACCGCCACGGGCACCACGACGGCGAGTCCGAGCTGCGGGAGATAGCGGGCGAAGTAGTCGTCGAGCGCGTCGATGCCCCGGGTCGCCAGCGCGACGAGCGAACCGGTGCGCTGCCCGCTCAGCCAGTCGGGGCCCAGTCGGGCGGCCCGCTCCAGGAGCCGGCCGCGCAGTTCGGACTTGACGGCCGCGCTGGCGCGATGGGCCGCCAGTTCGGTGAGCCAGGCGACGAAGGCCCGACCGAGGGCGACCGCGGCGAGCAGGAGAAGGGGGGTGCGCAGCGCGGTGACCGTGAGTCCGCCCTCGAAACCGCCCACCACGATCTCGGCGATGAGCATCGCCTGGGCGATCACCAGCAGGGCGCCGACCAGGCCGAGGGCCACCACGGCCGCCAGGAAGAGACGGGTGGCGCGTGCGTGGTGGAGCAGACGCGGATCGATCGGTTTCACGTGAAACATCCCCCCGGCGGGGTCGGTGAACTCTGCGGGACGGTGAGCTGCCGCGGGGCCCGCGGCAGCTCACCGGAGTCAGTGCGGGTCGGCGATGTGCTGGGTGCCGATGCGCTTGCGGAAGACCCAGTAGGTCCAGCCCTGGTAGAGCAGCACGACGGGCGTGGCGATACCCGCACACCAGGTCATGATCTTGAGCGTGTACGGGCTGGACGAGGCGTTGGTGACCGTGAGGTTCCAGGCGTCGTTGAGCGAGGACGGCATGACGTTCGGGAAGAGCGTCAGGAAGAGCATCGCGACCGCCGCCGCGATCGTCACGCCCGAGAACGCGAACGACCAGCCCTCGCGGCCCTTGGCGATGGCCCCGATCGCGGCGAGGAGCGCCACCACCGCCACGATCATGGCCCCCAGGCTCCAGGCGTCCCCGTTGTCCGCCTGCGTCCAGACCAGGAAGCCCAGGGCGAGCACCGCGGTGACCGGCCCGAGCTTCAGCGCCAGTGCGCGGGCCCGGGACCGGATGTCGCCCGCCGTCTTGAGGCCGGCGAAGACCGCCCCGTGGAAGGTGAAGAGCGTGAGGGTGACGAGACCGCCGAGGATCGCGTACGGGTTGAGGAGGTCCCAGAGACTGCCGACGTACTCCATGTCGGCGTCGATCTTCACGCCCCGCACGATGTTCCCGAACGCCACGCCCCACAGCACCGCGGGGATCAGGGAGGTCCAGAAGATCGCGGTCTCCCAGTTCGTCTGCCACCGCTCCTCGGGCCGCTTGGCGCGGTACTCGAAGGCGACGCCTCGGACGATCAGGCAGAACAGGATGATCAGCAGCGGCAGGTAGAAGCCGGAGAAGAGCGTGGCGTACCACTCGGGGAAGGCGGCGAAGGTGGCGCCGCCCGCGCTGAGCAGCCAGACCTCGTTGCCGTCCCAGACGGGCCCGATCGTGTTGATCAGGACCCGGCGCTCCTTGCGGTCACGGGCCAGCAGCTTGGTGAGGACCCCGATGCCGAAGTCGAATCCCTCCAGGAAGAAGTAGCCGGTCCAGAGGACGGCGATGAGCACGAACCAGACGTCGTGGAGTTCCATCTCTCAGCTCCTGTGCTCAGTACGAGAAGGCCATCGGCCGGTCGGCGTCTTCTTCGTCGTGGCCGCCGATCTTGGTGGGCGGGTTGAGGTCGTCCTCGGTGAGTTCCGGGGGGCCTGCCTTGATGTACTTCACGAGCAGCTTCACCTCGATCACGGCGAGCACCGCGTACAGCAGGGTGAAGACGACCATCGAGGTGATGACCTCGCCCTGCGAGACACCGGGGGAGACCCCTGCACGGGTCTGGAGCACCCCGTAGACGACCCACGGCTGGCGGCCCATCTCGGTGAAGATCCAGCCCCAGGAGTTGGCGATCAGCGGGAAGAGCAGCGTCCAGAGCGCGACGACCCAGTAGAGCTTGGTGAGTCTCGGGCTCAGCGCCTTGTTCTTGAAGAGGACCAGATGGGGCACCTCGTCCTCACCGGTCCGCAGCGCCGGTGGCAGCAGGAACTTCCTCCGGGTCAGCCAGAGCCCCAGGAGGCCGAGGCCGAAGGAGGCCATGCCGAAGCCGATCATCCACCGGAAGCTCCAGAACGCGACCGGGATGTTGGGGCGGTAGTCGCCGGGCCCGTACTTCTCCTCCATGCTCTTGTTGATGTCGTTGATGCCGGGGACGTGCGAGTTCGGGTCGTTGTTGGCGAGGAAGGAGAGCACACCGGGGATCGAGATCTCGACCGAGTTGTGGCCCTTGCTGACATCCCCGTACGCGAAGATCGAGAACGGCGCCCCGTCCTGTCCGTCCCAGAGGGCCTCGGCGGCGGCCATCTTCATCGGCTGCTGCCGGAACATGACCTTGGCGAGGCTGTCACCGCTGACGGCGGTGAGCATCCCGGCGACCACGACGGTGATCAGGCCCAGGCGCAGCGAGGTCCGCATCACCGGGATGTGCTTCTTGCGCGCCAGGTGGAACGCGGCGATGCCGACCATGAAGGCTCCGCCGACCAGGAACGCCGCCGTGATGGTGTGGAAGAACTGGGTGACCGCGGTGTCCTGGGTGAGCACCCGCCAGAAGTCGGTGAGCTCGGCGCGGCCGCGCTCCTCGTTGATCCGGTAGCCGACCGGGTGCTGCATCCAGGAGTTGGCCGCCAGGATGAAGTAGGCGGAGAGGACCGTGCCGAGCGAGACCATCCAGATGCAGGCGAGGTGGATCTTCTTCGGCAGCTTGTCCCAGCCGAAGATCCACAGACCGATGAAGGTGGACTCGAAGAAGAAGGCGATCAGCGCCTCGAAGGCGAGCGGAGCGCCGAAGACGTCACCGACGAAGCGCGAGTAGTCGGACCAGTTCATGCCGAACTGGAACTCCTGGACGATGCCCGTGACGACGCCCATGGCGATGTTGATCAGGAACAGCTTGCCCCAGAACTTGGTCGCCCTGAGGTACTTCTCGTTCTCCGTCCGCACCCAGGCGGTCTGCAGGCCCGCGGTGAGCGCGGCGAGCGAGATCGTCAGGGGGACGAAGAGGAAGTGGTAGACGGTGGTGATGCCGAACTGCCATCGCGCCAGGGTCTCCGGCGCCAGAGCGAGGTCCACGTCGTCAGTCTCCTTACATCGCCGTGGTCGTACCGGCACTACGCCCCTTTGATCCCTCCGATTACGGGAGAAAGCAGGCGAGCTTGTGAACGCGTTCACATTCACAAGCAATTATGGCGCACACACTTTCGGACCCTTCGCCGGGGGTACCCCTTTTCGGTCCCCGCCCCACGAACCCGGCCCCCGCCCCACGCAAAAAGGGCCCCGGACCTCGCGATCGAGGTCCGGGGCCGCCCGGCCGCACAGGCGCGTGCGGGTCTACAGCTCCGCGCGGAACGCCTCCGCCGTCTTCAGGAAGAGGTCGTTGCCCTCGTTCTCGCCGATCGAGACCCGGACGCCCTCGCCCTTGAAGGGCCGCACGACCACCCCGGCCCGCTCGCAGGCCCCGGCGAAGTCGAGGGTCCGCTCACCGAGCCGCAGCCAGACGAAGTTCGCCTGCGACTCCGGCACCGTCCAGCCCTGGCGCACCAGCTCCGCGCTCACCCGGGTGCGCTCGGCGACCAGCGAGCCCACCCGGCCCAGCAGCTCGTCCTCCGCGCGGAGCGAGGCCACCGCCGCGTCCTGGGCGAGCTGGCTCACCCCGAAGGGGACCGCGGTCTTGCGCAGCGCCGCGGCCACCGGCTCGTGGGCCACCGCGAAGCCGACCCGCAGCCCGGCCAGACCGTACGCCTTGGAGAAGGTCCGCAGCACCGCCACGTTGGGCCGGTCCCGGTAGATCTCGATGCCGTCCGGCACCTCGGCGTCGCGGATGAACTCCTTGTACGCCTCGTCGAGCACCACCAGCACATCGCTCGGCACCCGGTCGAGGAACCGTTCCAGCTCGGCCCGGCGCACCACCGTGCCGGTGGGGTTGTTGGGATTGCAGACGAAGATCAGCCGGGTCCGGTCGGTGATCGCCTCCGCCATCGCGTCGAGGTCGTGCACCTCGCCGTCGGTCAGCGGGACCTTCACCGAGGTCGCGCCGCTGACCTGCGTGATGATCGGGTACGCCTCGAAGGACCGCCAGGCGTAGATGACCTCGTCGCCGGGTCCGGAGGTGGCCTGAAGCAGCTGCTGGGCCACCCCCACCGACCCGGTGCCGGTGGCGAGATGCGCCAGGGGCACACCGAAGCGGTCGGCCAGCTCGTTCATCAGGCCGGTGCACGCCATGTCCGGGTAGCGGTTGAAGTTCCCCGCGGCGGCGAGCGCCGACTCCAGCACCCCCGGCAGCGGCGGAAAGGGGTTCTCGTTGGAGGACAGCTTGTACGCGACCGGTCCGCCGGCCGCCGCCGGCTTCCCCGGCACATAGGCGGGAACGCCGTCCAGCTCGGCGCGCAGCTTGGGGCTCGTCTCGCTCACCGCAGGTCCTCCTCGACCGTCTGTTCACAGCAATACTGCACACCTTAAGAGGATTGGGCCCCGCTGCGAATGGCCCGAGCGGGAAATCGACCGCAGTGCCCGGGAATGGGGCGTCATGCGGGGCCGGTCCGAGCCCCTCCCGAGGGGGGAGCGTTTCGCGTTCCGGCGCGCGCTGGTGGCTCGCGCCGTGGCGCGCGTCCCCCGAAGTGGTGAGTTGAGACCTCTTCGAGACATCGCACATACAGCAGGCTGCCGCCCTCCAGTACCTGAAACAGCTATGCAAGAGCAGCCAACTCCCTTGCATTACAAGGATTCTGATGGGCTGTGACCTTGCAGAAACGTGCCTGTCAACGTGTGCATATGCGACCGGACCGACCACCCCTCGGAGCCCTACTATCGGCTCGCCATGACAGCAGCAGGGAAGCACCAGGTGAGCCGGACGGAGACCCCCCGGCGCAGCGGCCGGCCAGGACGGGCGGGGATCCGTGATGTGGCCGCCGCGGCCGGAGTCTCGATCACGACCGTCTCCGACGCGCTCAACGGCAAGGGCAGGCTCCCGGACGCCACCCGCCGCCATGTCCGCGAGGTCGCCGAGCGCCTGGGCTACCGCCCTTCCGCCGCGGCCCGAACCCTCCGTACGGGCAAGTCCGGCCTGATCGGCCTGACCGTGACCACGTACGGGAATGAACCTTTCACCTTCACCGAATTCGCGTACTTCGCGGAGATGGCGAGAGCCGCGACCTCCGCGGCGCTCGCCCGCGGCTACGCCCTCGTCATCCTCCCCGCCACCTCCCGGCACGACGTCTGGTCGAACGTCGCGCTCGACGGGACCGTCGTCATCGACCCCTCCGACCAGGACCCGGTCGTCACCGAACTCGTCCGCCAGGGACTGCCCGTGGTCTCGGACGGCCGCCCGGCCGGGACGCTCCCCGTCACCGCCTGGGTCGACAACGACCACCGGGCCGCCGTGCTCGACCTCCTCGACCATCTCGCCGCCGCCGGAGCCCGCCGTATCGGCCTGCTGACCGGCAACACCACCGACACGTACACCCGGTTGTCCACCACCGCCTACCTCCACTGGTGCGAGCGGGTCGGCCAGGATCCCGTCTACGAGTCCTACCCGGCCCACGACCCCTGCGCGGGAGCGGTCGCCGCCGACCGGCTGCTCGCCCGCCCGGACCGCCCCGACGCGGTCTACGGGCTCTTCGACCCCAATGGGACCGACCTCCTCGCCGCGGCCCGCCGCTACGGACTGCGGGTCCCCGAGGACCTGCTGCTGGTCTGCTGCAGCGAGTCCACCGTGTACGCGGCCACCGAGCCGCCCATCACGACGCTCTCGCTGAAGCCCCGCCGCATCGGCACGGCCGTCGTCCAGCTCCTCATCGACGCCATCGAAGGGGTCGAGCACGACGGGCCGGTGGAGCAGGTCATACCGACGGAGCTCATCGTCCGGACCTCCTCGCAACGACGTCCACCGCGCACCACGGTCAGCGCGCCACGCTCCCCCAGCGGGGACTGATCATCTCTTTTCGGACTAATCAGCCGGTGAACCGAGCGTGCGCCCGGATTCACCACCCCTGGTGCGTCACACAGGTCGATCCGCATTCCTATGATGGGCGCACGACACCGCGGACCACCTCTACCAGGCAAGGCCCGTCAGGTGTACGGCGGCGCGACGGTGGTGGAGGGGTCGATGACTCAGGGGGCCGGTCAGGAACCCGTGGTGCGGACGGCGACGTTGCGTGACTTCCGGGTTCCGCCGTATGCGCAGACGCCCGTGCCACCGCAAGCGCAGGCGGCGCCTCCTTCCCCGGTGCCACCGCGGGCGCCGGAACCGAACCCTCCGGCGCCCGGCGCCTCCGTGCCCCCGGCAGTGCCGCCGCGCGCTCCCGCCCCGCCCCGGCCGCCGCATCCCGGCAACGCCGTCGTGGGCGGCGAGCAGCCGGAGGGCTACACCCCGACCGAGCGGGACCTCCCGGTCATCCGTCGCGGCGACACGGTCCAGGTGCAGACCGTTCCCGAGCCGCGCCCCGTGGCCGAGGACAGCCGCGGCCCGCTCTTCGTCGTCGGCGACGTCCACGGCTACCTCGACGAGCTGATCGCCGCCCTCGGCGCGCAGGGCCTCATCGACGCCGACGGGAACTGGGCCGCGGGCAACGCCCGTCTGTGGTTCCTCGGCGACTTCACCGACCGCGGGCCCGACGGCATCGGAGTCATCGACCTCGTCATGCGGCTCTCCGCCGAGGCGGCGGCGGCCGGCGGCTACTGCAAGGCCCTGATGGGCAACCACGAACTGCTGCTGATCGGCGCCAAGCGGTTCGCCGACACTCCCGTCAACTCCGGGGCGGGCACCGCCACCTTCCAGGCCGCCTGGCTGCTCAACGGCGGCCAGAAGACCGACATGGAGCGCCTCCAGGACGTCCACCTCCAGTGGATGTCCCGGCTCGACGCGGTCGTCGAGGAGGACGGCCATCTGCTGATGCACTCCGACACGACGGCCTACCTCGACTACGGGTCCACCATCGAGGACGTCAATGACACGATCACGGCCATTCTCACGCGCAACGACGCCGACGAGTGCTGGGACCTCTTCCGCAAGCTCACCAAGCGGTTCGCCTTCCGGGACGAGGGCGGCGCCCAGGCGGTGCGCGAGCTGCTGACGACGTACGGCGGACAGCGCGTCGTCCATGGTCACAGCCCCATTCCCTACCTCCTGGGCGAGGTCGGCACCGAGGACGGCGAGGACGGCGCGGGGCCCGTGATCAACGGCCCGCACGTGTACGCGGACGACCTCGCCATCGCCATGGACGGCGGAGTGACCATGGCCGGAAAGCTGTTGGTGGTTCAACTCCCGCTGCATGACTGACCGTCGGCGGGGAAGGCGCTTCAGGTTCCGCCTGCGCCGACCTCGCCGATCGACGGGCCCGTCACCGGGCCCAATTCTGGAAACACCCTGTCACCCCGTGCCGTGAGCGCTCTACCATCGGCGTATCAGTGGCAGGCTCTCCTCCGTTTCCGCCCGATCGCCCGGTCTCCACGCGGGCAGCCGGGCACCGACGGAGCATCGGGGGATGCAGATGACAAGCGCTCCGCACCTGCTGGCCGAGGACGGACCCGAGTACGAGCGGATCCTGGGCGACGCACTGCGCCACGCTCATGAACGCCCGGACCTGGAGGGCGTCGGGGACCGGCTCAACACCGAACAACTGCGCACCATGGCGCTCAGCGCCACGGCGCTGATCACCGCGGCCGCGGCCACCGAGTACGAGCACTACGTGAAGGCCCGCGGCGAACTGCGCCGCGCGGCGGCCGCGGAGGGGATCGACGGCGGCCCGGCCACGGACGGGCCGCAGAGCACGGCGGCCGGCTCGGGCGCCGGCATAGGCGCGGTCATCACCGTCCTGACCCCGCTGCTGGCCGGCTCCGCGGCCGTCATCTTCCTGCTCGTCGGCTATCTGGTGAAGGCGGTCGGCCCGTCGGTGACCTTCGGCGGCACGATGGTCGCGGCCGGGTGGTTCTTCGCCGCGGTCGCCGCCGCGGCGATCCTGGTCGCGGCCGTCGGGCTGCTCGTCACCGCGCTCCGCAACGGTGCGACGTCGCTGGCCGCCGAGGACGAGGAGCAGGAGCTACCGGAGGACGTCGCACGGGCCAGGGAGGCGTGGCGCCACGCCCTGCTGGAGCGCGGCATCCTCCCGTTCCTCCGGGACGCCCTGGCCGACCCGACCGCGGGGCCCGCCGCACGGACCCCGCACCGTTCGCCCAACCGCATCCCGAAGGTCGGGTACAGCAGGCCGGACTTCTCCGGCCCGGACGACGGGCCGGCGGCCGGTCCCCGGCCGACCTTCACCAGCCCCGACTTCTCGAGCCCGGACTTCGGCGGACCGGAGCACCGGCCGGAGTGAGGTCCGGGTACGGCGAAGGCCGGGGCGGCTGTGTGCCGCGCCCGGCCTCGCGGTGCTCCGGAACGTACCGGAGCTGTCGGTCAGACGGCCGGAGCCAGCTTCGGGTTGGCACCGTGCTGGTTCGCCTCCGGCTTGCCCTCCGAGGCGAGGAAGACGAGCAGGATGATGGCGCCGACCAGCGGGACGAACGAGATGAAGAACCACCAGCCCGAGCGGCCGGTGTCGTGCAGACGACGCACCATGACCGCCAGCGACGGAACGATGACCGCGGCGAGGTAGAGGTAGTACGGGATCTGCGTGTCGATCGCCATGCCGAGCACCGACAGCACCACGCCGATGATGAAGTTGAAGAGCACGAACATCCAGTACTCCTTGCGGCGCGCGCGTCCGCTGAAGCCTGCGTAGTTCTTGAGTACGTCCAGGTACCAGTTCACTGTGATTCCCTCCCCGGCCCCCGATCCGAGGGGGCGCCAATTTCAAGCCAAGCAAGCCGGAAAGTAAGCCACAGATAAGGAAAGGGTCAAGCGCAGGTGAGCTGCGGGCCAAACGTACATACAGCTGCCACACGACTGTATCCATACTGTCGCTTGACAAGGTAACCAACCGGGGCAAAACAGCCTGAAGTGGCCGTAGTTGCTCGGTAAGCCATAGAACACCCATACGCTCCTGGCCGGATCCGGCCTCGGTCCCGCGGAGAAGCCGACCGCCGGGGAAGGCCCGGCGGCCGGCCCGCGTCAGTCGGCGATGGGCAGGTAGACCCGGTTGCCGGCGGCCGCGAACTCCTTCGACTTCTCGGCCATGCCCTCCTCGATCTCCTCCTGCGAACCACCGTGCTGACGCCGGATGTCCTGGGAGATCTTCATCGAGCAGAACTTCGGCCCGCACATCGAGCAGAAGTGCGCCGTCTTCGCCGGTTCGGCGGGCAGCGTCTCGTCATGGAACTCCCGCGCCGTGTCCGGGTCGAGGGCCAGGTTGAACTGGTCCTCCCAGCGGAACTCGAACCGCGCGTCGGAGAGGGCGTCGTCCCACTCCTGCGCACCCGGGTGCCCCTTGGCCAGGTCGGCCGCGTGGGCAGCGATCTTGTAGGTGATGACGCCCGTCTTCACGTCGTCCCGGTTCGGCAGTCCCAGGTGCTCCTTGGGCGTGACGTAGCAGAGCATCGCCGTGCCCCACCAGGCGATCATCGCGGCGCCGATGCCGGAGGTGATGTGGTCGTAGGCGGGCGCGACGTCCGTGGTCAGCGGGCCGAGCGTGTAGAACGGCGCCTCCTCGCAGATCTCCTGCTGGAGGTCGATGTTCTCCTTGATCTTGTGCATCGGGACATGCCCGGGGCCCTCGATCATGGTCTGGACGCCGAACCGCTTGGCGATCGTGTTCAGCTCGCCCAGCGTGCGCAACTCGGCGAACTGCGCCTCGTCGTTGGCGTCCGCGATCGACCCGGGCCGCAGTCCGTCGCCCAGGGAGTAGGTGACGTCGTACGTCGCGAGGATCTCGCAGAGCTCCTCGAAGTGCTCGTAGAGGAACGACTCCTTGTGGTGGGCGAGACACCAGGCCGCCATGATCGAGCCGCCGCGCGAGACGATGCCGGTCTTACGGCGGGCCGTCAGCGGAACGTACGGCAGGCGCACACCGGCGTGCACCGTCATGTAGTCCACGCCCTGCTCGGCCTGTTCGATGACGGTGTCCTTGTAGATCTCCCAGGTCAGCTCCTCGGCCCGGCCGTCGACCTTCTCCAGGGCCTGGTAGAGCGGGACGGTGCCGATCGGCACGGGGGAGTTGCGCAGCACCCATTCGCGGGTGGTGTGGATATTGCGGCCGGTGGACAGGTCCATGACCGTGTCGGCGCCCCACTTCGTCGCCCAGGTCATCTTGTCCACCTCCTCCTCGATGGAGGAGGTGACGGCCGAGTTGCCGATGTTGGCGTTGACCTTCACCAGGAACCGCTTGCCGATGATCATCGGCTCGATCTCGGGATGGTTGACGTTGGCCGGCAGCACCGCCCGGCCCTGCGCGATCTCCTCGCGGACGACCTCGGGCTCCACGTTCTCCCGGATCGCCACGTACTCCATCTCCGGGGTGATCTCCCCCCGTCGGGCGTACGCGAGCTGGGTGACGGGGCGTCCGTCGCGGCTGCGGCGCGGCTGGCGCGGGCGGCCGGGGAAGACGGCGTCGAGGTTGCGCAGTCCGCCGCGCGGCGAGGTGTGCTTGAGCCCGTCGTCCTCGGGGCGGGCCGGCCGGCCCGCGTACTCCTCGGTGTCGCCGCGGGCGATGATCCAGTTCTCCCGCAGGGGCGCGAGGCCCCGGCGGACATCGGTGTCGATGGAGGGATCGGTGTACGGCCCGGACGTGTCGTACAGCGTCACGTCCTTGCCGTTGGTGAGGTGCACCTGTCGAACCGGCACCCGGAGGTCCGGGCGCGAGCCCTGGACGTACCCCTTGTGCCAGCCGATGGACTTCCCGGCCTCGTTGTTCGGCGTCCCGTCGCCCGGCGTCGTGCCGCCCGGCGTCGTGCCGTCCGGCGTTCCGTCGTTCTGTTTCGAGGCAGGCGTGCGTGCGTCCGCTGTGGTCATGAGACCTACTCCCTACGCCGGCATTACCCGGTAACAGGTTCGGCGGTCGGCGCAGCGTGTTCCCGTACGGATGTACGGCGATCAGCGCCCTCTCAGCCCGGTGCTCCGAGCTCCCGCGTGTGCAAAGGTGCCTCCACGCTAGCGTCCTTTCGGGCGAGCTGACCAGAGGGGCCTCCCGTTCTTGCGATGATCGCCCCGTGACCTCCCCCCAAAGCGACCCCGCACCCCAGCCGCCCCAGGGCCACAGCCACGGCCACACCCACAGCCACGGGCCGGCCGCTCCGGTCTCCCGGCACCTGCGCAAGGTGATCGCCGCCGTGCTGATCCCGTTCGCGACGGCGGTCGTCGTCGGCCTGATCGCGTTCTGGCCCGGCGGCGCGCCCGACCACGAGCGCACCGGCGTCGGATTCGACCGGCAGACCCAGGACGGCAAGGTCGTCCAGGTCGTGAAGGTCGACTGCGCGGACGTCAACGCCGCGCAGGTGCCCCCGACCGGTGACACCTCCACGCCCTCGGGACGCGAGGCCGTCAACGAGCAGGAGGGGGAGTGCGCGAAGGCCACCATCGAGGTGACCAGCGGCGACGACAAGGGCCGGAAGTTCGTCGAGGTGGTCCAGCCGGACGCTCCCCGACAGCTGAAGGAGGGTCAGGGCGTGGTCGTCGCGTACGCCCCCGACGCGCCGCGCGACCTCCAGTACTCGGTGACCGACGTGGACCGGAAGGTCCCGATGGCGGTGCTGGCCGGGATCTTCGCGCTGGCGGTGGTCCTGGTGGGCAGGATGCGCGGAGTGATGGCGCTGGTGGCGCTGGTCGTGTCGTTCGCCGTGCTGACCCTGTTCATCCTGCCGGCGATCCTGCAGGGCTCGAACCCGCTGGTCGTGGCGGTGATCGGGGCCAGCGCGATCATGCTGGCGGCCCTCTATCTGTGCCACGGGGTCACGGCCCGTACGTCGGTCGCGGTCGTCGGCACGCTGATCTCGCTGCTGCTGATCGGGCTGCTGGGCTCCCTGTTCATCGGCTGGGCGAACCTGAGCGGCAACACCGACGACAACACCGGCCTCATCCACGGCCTCTACCCGGACATCGATATGAGCGGTCTGCTGCTGGCCGGTGTCATCATCGGTTCGCTCGGGGTGCTCGACGATGTGACGGTCACCCAGACCTCCGCCGTCTGGGAACTTCACCAGGCGGACCCGCGGATGGGTTGGAAGGGTCTGTACCGGGCAGGTATCCGGATCGGAAGGGACCACATCGCCTCGGTGGTCAACACCCTGGTGCTGGCGTACGCGGGCGCGGCGCTGCCGCTGCTGCTGCTCTTCTCCATCGCCCAGAGCAGTGTGGGGACGGTGGCCAACAGCGAGCTGGTCGCCGAGGAGATCGTCCGCACACTGGTCGGATCGATCGGCCTGGTCGCCTCGGTGCCGGTGACCACGGTGCTCGCCGCGCTGGTCGTCTCCGCGGACCGCCCGGGATCCGGTGGCGCACAGGCGGCTACGGCCGCACCCGCGCGGACGGGTCGGGGCCGTCGTCGTAAGTCGGGGTGACGGGGCATCGGGGGCACGTGCGGTCAGCCCGCGTTCTGCTCCTCGGCGAGGATGCGGCCGAGCGCGTCCTCCAGATTCCCGTCGAAGTCACCCAGAGTGTGCTCCTGGCCGAGCGGCACGAGCTTGTCCGTCCGGTCGAGAAACGCCACCAGTGGCGCCGTCCCCGCCCGGAACAGCGCACGGTCCGCGCCGACCTGGAGCCGGATGTGCACATCGCCGAGGCCCTCGGGCTCGGTCGGGCCGATGTGCACATCTCCGTCGCCGCTCGGGCTGTTGAGCCCGTCCAGCAGCAGTTCACGGCCGAACGCCCAGGTCACAGGGGCATCGCCGGGAAGGTGGAACGTCATCCGGATGGCATACGGATCGCCGACCTCGTACCGGAGCTCCACCGGAATACGAAAAGAGAGCTCCTCGGAGACGAGGAAGCTCATCATGACCTCTGCTTGAACCGACTCGCGCATCGTTCAACCCCGCAGTAGATGAATCTGGCCAGGAATGATCCCCCATGGCCCTATTGACGCCATCGTGGTGCACGCGATAGCAGATCACAAGGAGTGATTTTTCAGATACTGATAGAGAACACGAACGAACGCAAGAGGCTGGCGACTTCGCCACGTAACTGTTCGACTGCGGGCAGCAACCGATCTTCCCGGTCCAGGGGTACGGAAATGGCCATCGCCGCAATGGTGGCACCGGCCGTGACGGGAATCGCGGCGCACACGGTCCCCAGTGCGTACTCCTGGCGTTCGATGACCGGTTCACCTCGACGGAGGGTGCGCAGCCGTTCCAGAAGTGTGGCGCGATCTCGCACTGAGTAACGGGTGAGAGGGCGCACGGGGTGTCGGTCGAGGTGGTCCTCGCGGGCTCGCTCGTCGAGTTGGGCGAGCAGACACTGGCCGATGGCGTGCGCGTGCGCGGTTTCCCGGAACGAGGCCCACTCCTCCACGGCCGGGGTGTCGGGGGCGTCCGCGACCGCGATGAGATCGATCTCGCCGTCGCAGTAGACGGCGCAGTACACCGGGGCTCCGATGACGTCCCGCCAGCGGCCGAGGGAGTCGGCGACGGAGGCGGGGCGCGGGCGGCTCCGGACCCCGGGGGCGACGGTCAGGTTCTCGGCGGCCGCGCCGAAGAGGAAGACACCGTTCTCGCGGCGGAGATAGCCCTCATGGGTGAGGGTGCGCAGCAAGTGGTAGGCGGTCGGGAGCGGAAGCCCCGCCTCACGTGCCAGTTGCTTGGCGGGCGCCCCGTCCCGATGGGTGCCCACAGCCTCCAGCAACCTCAACGCCCGCTGAACCGAACCGATCAAGGTCGGCACAGCGGTGCTAGATGCCGTGGTCAAGGGCCACCCCCAGGCATGGTGACGGGCCGTCGGCCCTCCCGTGGGGGCCGCCCCCACGGGCCTGCCGCGATCCCGAGGACCGGAGATCCGGCCCGTGACCGGCGAGGACCGGTCCGGGCGCCGACGATCGAAGGCCAACGACCGGACTGTCGTACCCAGGACCGATCAGGCGATCGATATGGTGACGGAAGGTCACATTCCGGATGGCGGCAGTGGTTTGTCACTGTATCGGCCGCCTGTGGCAGACGGGTGGTTTCCTCCGGGACTTAGCTCTGCTGGGCTAATCTCGCGCGCCGGCGCTGACCTCACCTCGTCCTGCGGGCCCGGGACGAACAGACCGGACGGCCCCCGTGCCGACCCGTGTTCCGTGTACTACCAGTCACCACGCGAGGGCGACGACGACATGAACTTGCGGACGACGAAGATCAGCCCGCCGACCACGACGACGAAGACCAGTGCCTTGAAGAGCAGGCTGATCACGAAGCCGACGACGCTGGCGATCAGCCCGCCGAACACGAAGATCGCAATGACGGGCACCGCGATCCACTTCACCCACCAGGGCATTCCCGCGAATATCTCCCGCACGGCCATCGCCTCTACCTCGTCTCTCTGAGTCCTTGCCTCGATGCTAAAGGCGCGAAGGCCTCCCGCGGGGGCCGGGCAGCCCTTGAAGACCCCTGATCGAGCCCCTAGGGATCCCTGGCGCGGGCGCATCGGATTCCCGGGGAAGCTCCACTCCCGGGCGCGGGAATCAGCCCTCGGGCGGCGAGAAGACGACCATCACCCGCAGGTCCTCGGTGATGTGGTGGAACTTGTGGGCCACGCCCGCGGGTACGTAGACGACGCTCCCCCTGCCGACCTGCGTCGTCTCCGTCCCCACCGTGATCGACGCCCGCCCGCTGACGACGAAGTAGACCTCGTCCTGCTGGTGCGGCTGCTGCGGATCGAGCTCTCCCGCGTCCAGGGCGTACAGGCCGACCGACATATTGCGTTCCCGCACGAACTGCAGGTAGGCGCCTTCGTTGGCGGCCCGCTCCGCCTCGAGCTCGTCCAGTCTGAATGCCTTCATGGCCCGTCCCGCCCCTTGTACCCACGCTGTCGGCTGTGCCCGCGCTGCCGGTGTCCACCACCGATCATGTCTGCCACGATCAGACACATGAAGAATTTCGTAGTCAAGACGATCGCCAACGCGGGTGCGCTGGCCGTTGCCATCTGGCTCATCGGCAACATCACGTTGGAGGGCGGCAGCACGGGCCGCAAGGCCCTCACCCTGATCCTGGTCGCGCTGATCTTCGGCCTGGTGAACTTCCTGGTGAAGCCGGTGGTCCAGCTGCTGACGTTCCCGTTGTTCATCCTGACGCTGGGGTTGATCACCCTGGTGGTCAACGCCCTGATGCTGATGCTGACCTCCTGGCTGGCCGGCGTGTTCGATCTCAGCTTCCACGTCGAGGGCTTCTGGACGGCGGTGCTCGGCGGGCTGATCATCTCGGTCGTGTCCTGGGCGCTCAACGTCGTCCTGCCCGACGAGAACTGATTCCGGTATTCGGTATCCCGGACCTCCGGGGAAGGCTGCTCCGGGAACTTCTGGAAGAGTGCGGGGGACACCGGTCCACCACCGGGAGAGCAGCGAAGGAGCAGGCATGAGCACCATGGGCGACGGAACGCGCGCGGTACGCGCCGGGCTTCCCGAACCGGAGCAGTTCGGTCCCACCCTCCCCGGCCCGGTCTTCGCCGCGCACTTCCACCTCTCCGGCGAACCGGTGGGTCCCTACACCTACGGCCGGGAGGCCAACCCGACCTGGACCCACCTGGAGCGGGCCATCGGTGAGCTGGAGGCTCCCGGTGAGGACGTGGGCACGACCGTGTTCGCCTCGGGCATGGCGGCGGTCACCGCGGTACTGCTCTCCCAGGTCCGTTCGGGCGACGCCGTGGTCCTGCCCGACGACGGCTACCAGGCACTGCCGCTCGTACGGGAGCAACTGGAGGCGTACGGGGTCGAGGTCCGGACCGCGCCGACCGGCGGCGACGCCCAGTCGGCCCTGCTGGCCGGGGCGAAGCTGCTCTGGATCGAGAGCCCGTCCAACCCGGGCCTGGACGTCTGCGACATCCGGCGGCTGGTCGAGGCCGCGCACGCGGCGGGCGCGCTGGTCGCCGTCGACAACACCCTGGCCACCCCGATCGGTCAGCGCCCGCTGGAGCTGGGCGCCGATTTCTCGGTCGCCAGCGACACCAAGGGCATGACCGGGCACGGCGACATCCTGCTCGGCCACGTGACCTGCCGCGATCCCCGGCTGACGGCGGACGTACGGCGCTGGCGCAAGGTCGTCGGGGCGATTCCGGGGCCGATGGAGGCCTGGCTGGCGCACCGCTCGCTGGCCACACTCCACCTGCGCATCGACCGGCAGTGCACCACCGCTCTCGCTCTCGCCGAGGCGCTGACGAAGCGTGCGGAGGTCACCGGGCTGCGGTATCCGGGACTGCCCACCGACCCGTCGCACGTCGTCGCGGCGCGCCAGATGCGGCGCTTCGGATCCGTGGTGTCCTTCGAGCTGGCCGACCGGGAGACCGCGGAGCGCTTCCTGTCCGCGCTGCGCCTGGTCGACGACGCGACGAGCTTCGGCGGCGTCCGGTCCACCGCGGAGCGCCGGGGCCGCTGGGGCGGCGACGCCGTGGCGGAGGGCTTCATCCGTTTCTCGGTCGGCGCGGAGGACCCCGAGGACCTGCTCGCCGACGTCGAACAGGCGCTGAACACGGCGGTCCGGTAGGCCGGGAGAGTTTCAGACGGTCCCGCACGGGCCACTCTCTTGCCATGACCGAACGTCCTGTGGTCAAGCGCACCGCACGCGCCGTCCTGCTCGACGGCGACGACCTCATTTTGATCAAGCGCACGAAGCCGGGAGTCGATCCTTACTGGCTCACGCCCGGCGGCGGGGTCGAGCCGGAGGACGCCACCGTCGTCGAAGCACTGCACCGCGAGGTCGACGAGGAGCTGGGCGCCAAGATCGTCGACGTGGTCCCGTGCTTCGTCGACACCGTGGAACACATCGCGGACGGCGGCGTGACGGGAGTGAAGGTCCAGCACTTCTTCGTCTGCCGACTGGCGTCGATGGACGTCTCCCTGCGGCACGGCCCGGAGATCGACGAGCCCACCGGGGAGTACGAGATCGTCCGGGTGCCGTTCAGCCGGGTCGGGATCGCGGCCGTGCACCTCGTTCCGCTGTCACTGCGGCACTACCTCGACGGCAACATCGAAGGCGTACGGGCGATGCACGCCCCCGACCTGGGCTGACACCTCCCACCGCGGGCACGCGCCCCGGCCCCGGGGCGCGTACTCCCCAGCGGGTACCCATGGATACTCCCGCTGCCAGACGCCCCGGGAAGCCCCTCGCGCCATCGTGTTTCACGTGAAACCACTCAAGCGCCCCGTACGCCGAGGAATCCTCGTCGCCCATGTCGCCGTCTCCGTCAGCTGGCTCGGCCTGACCGTCGGCCTGCTGACGCTCGGCATCACCGCGTTCGCCACCGGAGATCCGGCCACCGCGTAGGCCGCCACCCGGTCCATGAAGATCTACGGGGACTGGCTGGTGGTCCCGGTGGCCCTGCTCGCCCTGGTGAGCGGCCTGGTGCTGTCGCTGGGCACTCCGTGGGGCCTGGCCCGGCACCGCTGGGTGTGGATCAAGTTCTGGCTGACTCTGGTCACGACAGGCCTGTCGATCTTCTCCCTGCGCCCCGGCATCAACGCCGCGGTCGCCGACGGAGCGGTGGACATCGACCTCGTGATCGCGCCGTCGGTGGCGACGGCGGCCTACCTCTTCATCACCGCGACCTCGGTGCTCAAGCCCTGGGGGCTCACCCGGCGCGGCAGGCGGCTGCGGATCTCGGCCAGTTCCGCGAAATCGGTGGACGCGCGATCATCCCGTCAGACAGCCTGACCCCATGCACAGCCCAACACCCCTCTCCCTCGTCGAGCTGCCCATCCGGCGCCTGAACCGGGGAGACCTGGTCCCGTGCGCCGATCTCTGCGAGGACCGCGGCTGGCCGCGCGACGAACACCGGTGGGGGCTGCTCCTCGCGGCCGGCGCCGGATACGGGATCGACGCCCCGGACGGCAAGGGCCTGGCGGGGACCTGCCTGACCATGCCCTACGGATCCGGCCTCACCGCGGTCGGCATGCTGCTCGTCGCCGACCGCTACGGACGTCGGGGGCTCGCCCGTCGGCTCATGCGCCACGTGATGGAAGCCGTGGGGGACACCCCGCTCGTCCTGTACGCCACCGAACAGGGACAGCCGCTCTACGAGGACCTCGGCTTCTCCGCCGTGGGCCGGACCGAACGCGTCGGCGGCCGTTTCGGAGCGGGCGGCCCCGACGGCTCCCCCTCCGGCTCTCCCTCCCCCTCGGCCTCTCACCCGTCCGTGACCACCCGCCCGGCAGCGGCGGACGACCTGCGGGCGTTGGTCCGGCTCGACCTCCCCGTGTTCGGCGCCGACCGGACGCATCTGCTCGCCCGGCTGCCCGCCTTCTCCGACCGGCTCCAGGTCGCCGAGGAGCACGGTGAGCTGATCGGCTACGCGGCGCTCTGGCCGAGCGGGCAGGCCGAGGTGGTCGGGCCGCTGATCGCCCGGGACACGGCCACAGCGCAGGCCATGGTCACGGCCCTGGCCGCCACGACGGACCGGCCACTGCGCACCGACGTCCACGCCGCGCACAAGGAATTGCTGGGCTGGCTGGTGGAGCGCGGGCTGGAGCCCCTCACCAGGACCACCGTGATGACCTACAACATCACGGACCTGCCCGGCGATGCCGCCCGCAGGTTCGCCCCGCTCACCCTCGCGACGGGCTGACGCGAGGCAGCCGCACCGCCACGAGGACGGTGCCGCTGCTTCGCGATGCGTGGCCCCGGGGAAGGGGCGGCTCAGTGCCGGGCCGCTGCAGCGACGGCCGGCTCGGGGCCGCTCCCGGCGACGATCGCCGGCTCGGGGCCGCTCCCGGCGACGATCCGGCTCCTGCTGGTCTCCCGGCGCTCCAGCAGGCTGGAGAGCACGGCCAGGACCAGGGCCGACGCGGCGAGCGCGGCGCCGACCCAGTTGGGGGCGGTGTAGCCGAGGCCTGCGGCGATCACGAGACCGCCGAGCCAGGCGGAGAGGGCGTTGCCGAGATTGAACGCCCCGATGTTGACCGCGGAGGCCAGCGTCGGCGCACCCGCCGCCTGGTCGAGGACCCGCTTCTGCAGCGGAGGCACGGTCGCGAAGCCCAGGGCGCCGATCAGAACGATGGTGACGGCCGCGGCGATCTTGTTGTGGGCGGTCACGGTGAACAGGCCGAGCACCACGGCGAGCGAGCCGAGCGAGACGTACAGCATGGGCATCAGGTGGCGGTCGGCGAACCGGCCGCCGATCAGGTTGCCCCCCACCATGCCGAGGCCGAAGAGCACGAGCAGCCAGGTGACGGACGAAGCCGAGTAGCCGGCGATCCCGGTCATCATCGGGGTGATGTACGTGATCGCGGCGAAGACTCCGCCGAAGCCCAGGACGGTCATGGCCATGGCCAGTAGCACCTGGACATTGCGGAACGCGGCCAGCTCGTGGCGGATGCGCACGTCTTCCGGCCGGGGCTGGTCCGGTACGAGCTTCGCGACGCCGAGCAGTCCCACGACGCCCAGAACGGCGACGAGGAGGAAGGTGGTCCGCCAGCCCGCGGTCTGTCCGATGAAGGTGCCCAGCGGAACGCCGACGACGTTGGCGACGGTGAGCCCGGTGAACATCATGGCGATGGCCCCGGCCTTCTTCTGCGGGGCGACCAGATCGGCCGCGACCACCGAGCCGATGCCGAAGAAGGCACCGTGCGCGAGGGAGGCGATCACCCGTCCGGCAAGCATGACTCCGAAGACGGGGGCGAGCGCGGACACCACGTTGCCCACGATGAAGAGCCCCATGAGGAGCATCAGCATGCGCTTGCGGGTGACACGCGTGCCGAGCAGCGTCATCAGCGGGGCGCCGAGGACCACACCGAGCGCGTAGCCGGTCACCAGGAAGCCCGCGGTCGGGATCGAGACCTGGAAGTCACCGGCGACCTCGGGGAGCAACCCCATGATCACGAACTCGGTCGTTCCGATCCCGAATGCCCCGATGGCGAGGGCGAGGAGCGCGAGCGGCATGGGTTTCACCTTCCCTGAAGATTGCGTCTGCGCCTTACGAGCGTCCACAATAATTGCAGGCGCTGACTAATTGCAAGCGCGGGCTATTGCAGACGTCCCCTATCCTGGAGTCACGCAGCTCCCGCCCGGAGGAGAGACATGACAGCGACCGACCCCGCCCTGACCGCCATCGCCCAGAGCTGGTGCGCGCTCTCCCTGCTTCACGGGAAGATCGAGGCCCGGATCGAGCGGGCCCTCCAGTCCGGCCACGGACTCAGCGCCCGCGAGTACTCCCTGCTCGACGTGTTGAGCAGGCAGCACAACGGCATCGGCGGACATCTCCAGATGAAGCAGGTCGCCGACGCCGTGGTCCTCAGCCAGAGCGCCACCACCCGGCTCGTCACCCGGCTCGAAGACCGGGGGCTGCTGACCCGCTACCTGTGCGACACCGACCGCCGCGGCATCTACACCGACGTCACCGAGGCCGGGATCACCTTGCTGGAGACGGCCCGGCCGACGAACGAGAACGCGCTGCGGGCGGCACTGGACGAGGCGGCCGAGAACCCTGAGCTCGCCCCTCTGGTCAGGGCCGTCGAAGAGCTCAAGGTCCCGGTCTGACCGAGCCTGATCGGCGCGGCACCCCCGGGGCCGTCCTAGGATGCCGATCATGAGTGATCTCGCCATACGACCCGCCGTCCAGGACGACCTGCCCGCGGTGGTCGCGATGCTCGCCGACGACCCTCTGGGCGCGCAGCGCGAGTCACCGGACGACCTCGCCCCTTACCAGGAGGCGCTCCAGCGGCTGGCCGACGACCCGAACCAGCACGTGGTCGTCGCCGTTCGCGAGGACCGGGTCGTCGGCACACTGCAGCTGACCGTCGTCCCGGGGCTGTCCCGCCGCGGCGCGACCCGCTCCATCATCGAGGGGGTCCGCATCCACGCCGACGAGCGCGGCAGCGGCCTCGGCACCCAGCTCATCCAGTGGGCGGTGGACGAATCCCGCCGCCAGAACTGCCAGTTGGTGCAGCTGACGTCGGACGTCACCCGCGAGGACGCGCACCGTTTCTACGAGCGGCTCGGCTTCACCGCCAGCCATGTGGGCTTCAAGCTGGCGCTCTGACGAGCGCGGACGGGTGGGCGTTTCACATAAACGCAGGTGAGCGTTTCACATAAAACGCGGGTGGGTGTTTCACGTGAAACACCCACCCGCTACCCGGCGGGAAGATCAGCCGGCGAACCCGCGCCAGCCCTCCGCGTCCACGCCGCCGGGCACGGCCGCGCCCGCCTCGTACGGCTCCCGGGTGAAGACGAACGAGCCGAGGTCGAGGTGGTCCACCGAGCCGTCGTCCTTGCGTACGACGCGCAGGGTCTCCCCCGCGTAGTAGTCGTTCTGGCCCGTCCAGGTGCCGTCCGGGCGGTACGTGAAGGCCGCGCCTCGTCCTTTGCCGCCCAGCGGCGTGAGCTGCAGGCCCCGGTCCCCCGTGAGCCTCAGCGTGACCGGGTGGGTGCCCCAGTGCCAGATCCCGGTCAGCGCGAGCAGCTCGTCGTCCACCTCGGGCAGTGGGCGCCAGGGCTCCGGGATCCGCGGCTCGGCCTCGACCACGATCCCCAGGAGTTCGGCGGCCACCATCGCGGCGGGCAGCCCCGAGGTGACGTTGGCAAGAACGACTGCGGCCACGTCGTCCTCTTCGCTGACCCAGAGGCCGGCGACGAACCCGGGAAGCGATCCCGAATGCCCGAAGAGCACGCGCTCCTCGCCCCCGACGATCTGGAGTCCGAGACCGTAACCGCTGCCGCCCGTCTCGGCCGGTGCGGCGGGCGTCCGCATCTCCCGTACGGAGGAGGCCGACAGGACCCGGTCGTCGCCCTCGGTCAGGAAGGCGGCGAACCGCAGCAGGTCCGCCGCGGTGGACCAGAGCTGACCGGCGGGCGCCATGATCCCGAGGTCCTCGGCGGGTTCGCTCAGCATGACATCGGCCCAGGGGTGGACGGCCCAGCCGCCCGCGTGCGGAGCCACGGGCTCGCTCGTCGTGCGGCGCATACCCAGCGGCTCCAGGATCTCGCTGCGCAGCGCCTCCCCCCAGGAGACGCCACGCACCGCTTCCACCAGTGAACCGAGCAGAGTGTAACCAGGGTTGGAGTAGTGATGGCGATGACCGGCCGGATGCCTCTGCGGCCGGTCGCCCAGCACGTCGGCGAGCTCGGGCCGCAGGCCGCCGGGCGTCCGCTCCCACCAGGGGGCGGGTGCTTCGGCGCCCAGCCCCGCGCTGTGGCCCAGCAGCTGAAAGACGGTCACCCCGCCCGCCCCCGTGCCGGGGAGGTGCTTCTCCAAAGGATCGTCCAGGTCGATCAAGCCCTGGTCCCGGAGCCGCAGAACCAGAACGGCGGTGAACGTCTTGGTGATCGAACCGATCCGGTACTGCGTATCGACGTCGGGAGCATGCCCCTCGACGCACGTACGCGCCCCGCTCCAGGCCGTACGCCCCTGCCGCCGCACCGCGGCCACGAGGGACGGCGCGCGGCCGTCCCGCTGGGCGACGGCGATGCGGTGCAGCAGGGCGCGTCGGGTACTGGGAAGCAGGTCTTCGCCGATGGAAGTCATGGTCCAACCCCTACCCGACGGGCAGCCCCCTGACGAATCCTTTTCCACGGAGTCGCGGCCCGGACCAGCACGACCCGCACCAACGACGTTTTCGGTCAGTCGGTGCCGAACTCCATCGCGGCGTGGTCGAGCATCTCGTCGCCACCGGCCACCCTGCCGCGTGAGGCGATGACCTCGGCACCGCCCTGCGGCATCGCGCCGATCAGCCCGGTGGAGGCCGCCTGAGCGGCGCCGATGAGCGCGGGATGGGTCGATCCGACCATGCCGAGGCCGGCGTACTGCTCAAGCTTGGCACGCGAGTCGGCGATGTCGAGGTTGCGCATCGTGAGCTGGCCGATCCGGTCCACCGGACCGAACGCGGAGTCCTCGGTGCGCTCCATCGACAGCTTGTCCGGGTGGTAGCTGAACGCCGGCCCGTCGGTGTCCAGGATCGAGTAGTCGTCACCACGCCGCAGCCGCAGCGTCACCTCTCCGGTGACCGCCGTGCCCACCCAGCGCTGCAGCGACTCGCGGATCATCAGCGCCTGCGGGTCGAGCCAGCGGCCCTCGTACATCAGCCGGCCGAGCCGCCGCCCCTCGTTGTAGTAGGTGTCCAAGGTGCCCTCGTTATGGATCGCGTTGACCAGCCGCTCGTACACCACGTGCAGCAGCGCCATCCCGGGTGCCTCGTAGATGCCGCGGCTCTTGGCCTCGATCACCCGGTTCTCGATCTGGTCGGACATGCCCATACCGTGCCGTCCACCGATCGCGTTCGCCTCCATCACCAGGTCGACCGGGGTGGCGAACTCCTTGCCGTTGATCGTCACCGGGCGGCCCTGGTCGAAGCCGATCGTCACGGTCTCGGCAGCGATCTCCACCGCGGGATCCCAGAACCGCACGCCCATGATCGGCTCCACGGTCTCGATCCCGGCGTCGAGGTGCTCCAGAGTCTTGGCCTCATGGGTGGCGCCCCAGATGTTGGCATCGGTCGAGTACGCCTTCTCGCTGCTGTCGCGGTAGGGCAGCTCGTGGGCGATCAGCCACTCCGACATCTCCTTGCGGCCGCCGAGCTCGGAAACGAAGTCCGCGTCCAGCCACGGCTTGTAGATCCGCAGATGAGGGTTGGCGAGCAGCCCGTAGCGGTAGAACCGCTCGATGTCGTTGCCCTTGAACGTCGACCCGTCGCCCCAGATCTGTACGTCGTCCTCCAGCATCGCCCGGACCAGCAGGGTGCCCGTGACGGCACGGCCGAGCGGCGTGGTGTTGAAGTAGGCGCGCCCACCCGACCGAATATGGAACGCGCCGCAGGTGAGCGCGGCCAGCCCCTCCTCGACCAGCGCCGCACGGCAGTCGACCAGGCGGGCGATCTCGGCACCGTACGTCGCCGCGCGCCCGGGCACCGAGGCGATGTCGGGCTCGTCGTACTGGCCGATGTCGGCGGTGTAGGTGCACGGGACGGCACCCTTGTCGCGCATCCACGCGACGGCGACCGAGGTGTCGAGACCGCCGGAGAAGGCGATGCCGACACGCTCGCCGATGGGCAGGGAGGTGAGAACCTTAGACATAGTAAGAGTATGCATCCGAACGCATGATCATTCAACGTGGCGAGCCCGGGGAACTTCCGCACCGCCCCGAGGACGCCCCGTCGGCGTGGAAGAGATGTGTCCTCGACGATCAGCGCATCCGCTCAGCCCTGGGCGCGCCGGACCGTGCTCGCCGGCCCGAGGCCGATCTGTCATGAGGTCAGGACGGGCCGGCGTGGTGGTCCAGCAGGCGGGCGAGCAACCGGACGAGCTGGTCGCGTTCGGACGGGCTCAGCGGCGCGAGCAGTTCACCCTCCAGGACGTCCAGGGTCTCGTCCAGGAGGCTCAGGCGCCGGCGGCCCGGTGTGGAGATCGTGATGACGTTGCGGCGCCGGTCCGCGGGATCGGGCGCCCGCTCGACGAGCCCGCGCTCCGCGAGTTCGTTGAGCACACCGACCATGTCGCTCCGGTGGATGCCGGAGCGCTTGCTCAGCTCGGCCTGGCTGCCGGGTCCGTACTCCTGCAGCGAGGCGAGCACGGCGTAGTGCCACTTGCGCGCATCGACCCGTACCAGTCCGTCGTTGATCAGCCGGTCCGACCGCCCGGTCAGTTGCGACAGCAAGCGGCTCGGCCGACGGCGCAGCCGTTCGGGTGTTCTGGGAGAGCCGTCGTCGGGACTGTCCACGGTTTCGGCTCCGTCGGATCCGTCCATGACGTCCACTCTCCTTGCGTCGGGCCGACCGGCGCTGTACGTTCGCTCGCACCAAAACGTTAGTGCCACCAACGTTAGCGCCATGAACGGTAGCGCCTTGACCGTCAACGGCGAACTCCCAGGAAGGAAGAGCCGCCATTCCCAGCAAGACCGTGCAGATCTCCACCGCGGACGGTCTGGCCGATGCCTTCGCCGTCCATCCCGAACACGGCGACCGGTATCCAGGGGTGCTGATGTACGCGGACGCCTTCGGCATCCGTCCCGTACTGCGCGAGATGGCCCGCGAACTGGCCGGGCACGGCTACTACGTGCTCGTCCCCAACTTCTTCTACCGGAACGGGCCGACACCGGTCGTCGATCTTCCCGATCACATCGGAGAAGAGGACCGAGACGCACTCATCGGCCGGCTGATGCCCTTGATCGAGGCACACACCGCCGAACGCGTCGCGCGCGACGCCGACGCCTACCTCTCGTTCCTCTCGGCCCAGCCCGAGGTGGCCGCCGGACCGGTCGCGGTGACGGGTTACTGCATCGGCGGCCTGCTGGCGACCCGTACCGCCGCGGCCCGCCCCGCACAGGTGGCCGCCGTCGCCGCGTTCCACGCCCCCGTCTCCGCCGACGGGCCCGACAGTCTGCGCCGCCTCACCGCCGAGGTCCACTTCGGCCACGCGGCGACGGACCTCACACCCGAGGCGCTCGGCGAGCTCAACGGGTTCCTGGACACCGCGGGCGTCGGCTACACCTCCGAGATCTACCCCGGCACCGTCCACGGCTTCACCATGTCCGACACCGACGCCTTCGACCCGGCCGGACTGCGGCGCCACTGGGACCGCCTGCTTCCCCTGCTCGCCCGCACCCTGACGGACGCCTGAGGTCCGGAGGCCCCCGGCGCCCCGCTCGTCGCGCCCGGGTCTCCGCAGACCGCGCCTGCTCGGCGCCCCGGCTCCGCCCTCGACCGGGGCCGGACCGAACCCCTTGCCTCGTCCTCTGCCTGAGCCGGGGGCCCGGGTGAGTCCTGCGCGGGCGGGCGAGCCGTCAGGTCTGCGCCATGTCCACGAAACGGGAGTAGTGGCCCTGGAACGCCACGGTGATCGTGGCCGTCGGGCCGTTACGGTGCTTGCCGACGATGATGTCCGCCTCGCCCGCGCGCGGTGACTCCTTCTCGTAGGCGTCCTCGCGGTGGAGCAGGATGACCATGTCGGCGTCCTGCTCGATGGAACCGGACTCACGCAGGTCGGACACCATCGGCTTCTTGTCCGTGCGCTGCTCGGGGCCACGGTTCAGCTGCGAGAGCGCGATCACCGGGACTTCCAGCTCCTTGGCCAGCAGCTTGAGGTTTCGGGACATGTCCGAGACCTCCTGCTGACGGCTCTCGGAACGCTTCGATCCACCGGCCTGCATCAGCTGCAGGTAGTCGATGATCACGAGCTTGATGTCGTTGCGCTGCTTGAGTCGGCGGCACTTCGCGCGGATCTCCATCATCGACAGGTTGGGGGAGTCGTCGATGTACAGCGGAGCGGCCGAGACCTCGGGCATCCGGCGGGCGAGCCGCGTCCAGTCCTCGTCCGTCATCGTGCCGGACCGCATGTGGTGCAGGGCCACCCGTGCCTCGGCCGACAGCAGACGCATGGCGATCTCGTTGCGCCCCATTTCGAGGGAGAAGATGACGCTGGGCAGGTTGTTCTTGATCGACGCGGCACGCGCGAAGTCCAGCGCCAGTGTGGACTTACCCATGGCGGGGCGGGCCGCGATGACGATCATCTGGCCGGGGTGCATGCCGTTCGTCAGGGCGTCGAGGTCCGTGAAGCCCGTCGGCACACCGGTCATCTCGCCGCTGCGCGACCCGATGGCCTCGATCTCGTCGAGCGCGCCCTCCATGATGTCGCCGAGGGGGAGGTAGTCCTCACTGGTGCGCTGCTCGGTGACCGCGTAGATCTCGGCCTGCGCGGAGTTGACGATCTCGTCGACGTCCCCGTCGGCCGCGTATCCCATTTGCGTGATCTTCGTGCCCGCCTCGACCAGCCGGCGGAGCACCGCCCGCTCGTGGACGATCTCCGCGTAGTACGAGGCGTTGGCCGCGGTGGGCACGGACTGCACCAGGGTGTGCAGATACGGTGCTCCGCCGACCTTGGTGATCTCTCCGCGCTTGACCAGCTCGGCGGCGACCGTGATCGGGTCGGCGGGCTCGCCCTTGGCGTAGAGGTCGAGGATCGCCGTGTAGACGGTCTCGTGGGCGGGGCGGTAGAAGTCGTGCCCCTTGATGATCTCCACGACGTCCGCGATGGCGTCCTTGGACAGCAGCATGCCGCCGAGGACGGACTGCTCGGCGTCCAGATCCTGGGGCGGCACCCGCTCGAACCCGGGGGAACCGCCTTCCCAGGCCTCGTCCGAGCCGCGGTCGTGGCGGTCCTCACGTCCCTTGCGGTCCCCCCGACGCTGGCGGGAGACGGGCAGACGGTCCCCGGGGCCGGTCTCGGTCCAGGGGTCGTCCAAAGGCTCGGGAATGCTCACCGGGCCGCCTCCTCCCGTCCGCATCGCGGACCTAGCCGTGCCACTCTTTCTTACGGCACGGCACCGACAAACAGGTCGCCCGACTCCACTTCCGGCGCATCTGGTTCGGTGGATTCCGGTGCCGGAACGGAGTGCGGGCGCCGCACCACGGTAGGCCCCTCCGCACCGTCAGCCAATCTGGTTATCCACAGGGCATGTGGACGACGGACCAGATGCTGTGGAGAACCCTGCCGAACCTGTGCACGGACCGGGGGACAGCACTGTGGACAAACTCATAGCGATAGCGGCGTGACCACTCTGACCTGCACATTCTCCGTCCACTGACTGTGGGGGAGAAAAACTTTCGCCCTCATTTCAAGATCACCGCAAACGGCGCGGGAAGGAAGGTCCCACCGGTCCACAAGTAAGGGCCGTAGGCCGATTGCATGTCTTACCTGTGGAAGATTAGATTGACCCCCATGACCAAGGCCCCCGCGACACCGAAGAACGGCCGCAGACGGCACGACCGCGAGATCATCGCCCTTGCCGTACCGGCGTTCGGCGCACTCGTCGCCGAGCCCCTGTTCGTGATGGTCGACAGCGCCGTCGTAGGCCACCTCGGCACCCCGCAACTGGCCGGCCTCGGCATCGCCGCAGCCCTCCTGATGACGGCCGTGAGCATCTTCGTCTTCCTCGCCTACGCGACCACGGCTGCCGTCGCCCGCCGCGTGGGGGCGGGCGATCTCCCCGCCGCCATCCGCCAGGGCATGGACGGCATCTGGCTCGCCCTGCTTCTCGGAGCAGCCGTCGTCGCCCTCGCGGTACCGACGGCCCCATGGCTCGTCGGCATCTTCGGCGCGTCCGACACCGCGGCTCCGTACGCCATCACGTACCTGAGGATCTCCATCCTCGGCATTCCGGCCATGCTCGTCGTGCTCGCCGCCACCGGCGTACTGCGCGGCCTCCAGGACACGCGCACCCCGCTGTACGTGGCCATCGGCGGTTTCACGGTGAACGCCGCCCTCAATGTGACCCTCGTCTACGGTGCCGGGCTCGGGATCGCCGGTTCCGCCTGGGGAACGGTGATCGCCCAAGTCGGTATGGCCGCCGCCTATCTCGTCGTGGTGGTCCGCGGAGCCCGAAGGCACAACGCCTCTCTGCGCCCCGACGCGGCCGGCATCAGGGCCAGCGCACGGGCCGGAGTGCCGCTGCTGATCCGGACCCTGTCTCTGCGCGCCGTCCTGATGATCGCCACAGCCGTCGCCGCCCGGCTCGGGGACGTCGACATCGCCGCGCACCAGATCATCCTCTCCCTCTGGAGTCTGACCGCGTTCGCACTCGACGCCATCGCCATCGCCGGGCAGGCGATCATCGGACGCTATCTGGGGGCGAACGACGAGAAGGGCGCCCGCGAGGCCTGCCGCCGCATGGTCGAGTGGGGTATCGGTTGCGGCATCCTGCTCGGCGTCCTGATCGTGCTCGCCCGGCCTCTGTTCATCCCGCTGTTCACCAGCGACCCCTCGGTGCAGGACACCCTGCTCCCCGCGCTCCTGGTCGTGGCGGTCTCCCAGCCGATCGCCGGCGTGGTCTTCGTGCTGGACGGCGTCCTGATGGGAGCCGGCGACGGACGCTATCTCGCCTGGGCGATGCTGGTGACGCTCGCCGTCTTCGCACCCGTCGCGCTCCTGGTGCCCTCCCTCGGCGGCGGGCTCACCGCGCTCTGGTGGGCAATGACGCTGATGATGGCGGTCCGCCTCGTCACACTCTGGCTGCGTACCCGGTCGGGCCGGTGGATCGTCACCGGAGCCACGCGCTGACCCGTACGCTTCGCGGCCTGTTTCACGTGAAACAGGCCGCCGGTGTTTCACGTGAAACACCACGCATCACAGCAGACAGAAAGGGCCGCACCCATGGGGTGCGGCCCTTCACTGACTCAGCTGAGCTCTGCCCTTAGGCAGCAACGACCTCGACGCCGAGCTTCGCTGCGACCTCGGGGTGCAGACGGACGGACACCTGGTGTCCGCCGAGCGTCTTGATCGGCGAGCCGAGCTCGACGCGACGCTTGTCGACGTCGGGACCACCGGCGGCCTTGATCGCCGCAGCGACGTCGGCCGGGGTGACCGAGCCGAAGAGACGGCCGGCGTCGCCGGAGCGAACAGCCAGACGAACCTTCACGCCCTCGAGCTTGGCCTTGATCTCGTTGGCCTGCTCGATCGTCGCGATCTCGTGGATCTTGCGGGCGCGGCGGATCTGCGCCACGTCCTTCTCGCCGCCCTTGGTCCAGCGAATGGCGAAGCCACGCGGAACCAGGTAGTTACGGGCGTACCCGTCCTTGACGTCGACGACGTCGCCGGCGGTGCCGAGGCCGGAGACCTCGTGGGTGAGGATGATCTTCATGCTCTTGTCACCCTTCCCTTATCGCGCGGTGGACGTGTAGGGCAGCAGCGCCATCTCACGGCTGTTCTTCACAGCCGTGGCGACGTCACGCTGGTGCTGCGTGCAGTTGCCGGTGACGCGGCGGGCACGGATCTTGCCACGGTCGGAAATGAACTTCCGCAGCATGTTCGTGTCCTTGTAGTCCACGTACTGGGTCTTGTCCTTGCAGAACGCGCAGACCTTCTTCTTAGGCTTGCGCACAGGCGGCTTCGCCATGGTGTTTCTCCTGTGTGATCAAGAAGTGGGGGTACGAGCAGCCCTAGAAGGGAGGCTCGTCCGAGTAGCCGCCGCCAGAGGAACCGCCGGAGCCGCCGGAACCGCCGGAGCTTCCGCCCCAGCCGCCTCCGCCGCCCTGCTGTCCCCCGCCGCCCTGGCCGCCTGCCGGCGCGCCGGTCGCCCACGGGTCGTCGGCGGGTGCACCGCCGCCGCCCTGCTGGCCACCGCCACCGGGACCGCCGCCCCAGTTGCCGCCGCCCTGCTGGCCGCCGCCGTATCCACCCTGGCCGCCCTGACCACCGCGACCGGTGGTCTTGGTGACCTTGGCCGTGGCGTTCTTGAGGCTGGGGCCGACTTCCTCGACGTCCAGCTCGTAGACCGTGCGCTTGACGCCCTCACGGTCCTCGTAGGACCGCTGCTTCAGCCGGCCCTGCACGACGACGCGCATGCCTCGCTGAAGCGACTCCGCGACGTTCTCCGCCGCCTGACGCCAGACCGAGCAGGTGAGGAACAGGCCTTCGCCGTCCTTCCACTCATTGGTCTGCCGGTCGAAGATGCGGGGAGTGGACGCGACACGGAACTTCGCGACCGCCGCACCGGACGGGGTGAAGCGCAGCTCGGGGTCGTCGACGAGATTGCCGACGACCGTGATGACGGTCTCGCCTGCCATGGGTGAACCTCTCGGCGGGGATTGCTTCTGGCTGCTTGCTGCTACTCGGACCCGAAAACCGCTGAGCTAGAAGCTCAGTGGATCTCGGGACGGAGGACCTTGGTCCGGAGGACCGACTCGTTCAGGTTCATCTGGCGGTCGAGCTCCTTGACGACCGCAGGCTCGGCCTGCAGGTCGATGACCGAGTAGATGCCCTCGGGCTTCTTCTTGATCTCGTAGGCGAGCCGACGACGGCCCCAGGTGTCGACCTTCTCCACCTTTCCATCGCCCTCACGGACGACGGAGAGGAAGTTCTCGATCAGCGGGGAGACTGCTCGCTCCTCGAGATCGGGGTCGAGGATGACCATCACCTCGTAGTGACGCATGTGGAACCCACCTCCTTTGGACTCAGCGGCCACGGTCGTTCCGTGGCAGGAGGGTCGTGATGCGTGTTGCAACGGCGTTCCCGAGGAGAACACCCAGCACTGACAATCCGCTCCCGAACGATCCCGGAGACGGGGTTCGGGGGAGGCTCGCCGTGCTGGCCTGGGCAGACACCGGTGCAGACCGTACAGACTACCCGTAGACCGGCTTCCGGTTGAAATCAGGAGCTCAGAGGGCACAATCGAGACAGATGCGGTGTGAAAGGCGCTACACCCGCCACGGTGCGCGGGGCCCTGGATCCACCGCCCATCCGTCCGGCCAGGAGGTACTCCATGGCACAGACCATCCGACCCGCAGGCTCCCGGTCCCCGACCGGCCGCCGCGCCACCGGTTCACTCTTCGCGACGGACGGCAGACCGCATCCCGTCCAGGACGTCCTGATGGTGGTGACCGGGGTGCTCGGCGTCCTCGCGTTCGTCACGGCGATGTTCCACCATCTGCATCTGATCAGCTCCTGGGCGGGGCTCGTCGGGATCCTGACCGGCGCCTACGGCCAGTACATCTCGAAGACCACCTGGGAGCGGTTCGGCCTGATCATGGGCATCGGGGCCTCCGCGGTCGGCTTCTACCTCGGCATGGCCCACGGCGGTCTCTTCGGCGGCGTGATCACCTGACCGGAGCACCGGCCGGAGCACGGACCGGCGCGGGGCGCCCAGGCGCCCGCGCCGGTCCGCCGTACGTTCCGGGCCCCCGGGGCCAGGCCGGGCGCCCCTGGGTCACAGTAGGCTTCGGCGCGAGAGCCGGAGCCCCTGACCGATGGGGACACACCTGCCGAGGAGCGCCCCGCATGAGCCTGACCCTGAGGACCATCAGCCGAGAGCAGCATCTGGCGTACATCCAGAGCCTGCCCTCGGCCAGTCACTGCCAGGTCCCGGCGTGGGCTGACGTGAAGACCGAATGGCGCTCGGAGAGCCTGGGCTGGTTCGACAAGAACGGCGAGATCGTCGGCGCCGGCCTCGTCCTGTACCGCCAGCTGCCCAAGATCAAGCGCTACCTGGCGTACCTCCCCGAGGGCCCGGTCATCAACTGGTACGCACCGAATCTGGACGACTGGCTCCAGCCGATGCTCGCGCACCTCAAGCAGCAGGGCGCCTTCTCCGTGAAGATGGGCCCGCCGGTGGTCATCCGCCGCTGGGACTCGGCGGCCATCAAGTCCGGCATCCAGGACCCCGACGTGAAGCGCCTGCGCGACGTCGAGGCCACGCACATCGAGCCGCGCGCCTTCGAGGTCTCCGACCGGCTGCGGAAGATGGGCTGGCAGCAGGGCGAGGACGGCGGCGCCGGCTTCGGTGACGTACAGCCGCGCTACGTCTTCCAGGTGCCGCTGGCCAACCGTTCGCTCGAGGACGTCCTCAAGGGCTTCAACCAGCTGTGGCGCCGCAACATCAAGAAGGCCGACAAGGCCGGCGTCGAGGTCGTCCAGGGCGGCTACGAGGACCTGGCCGAGTGGCAACGGCTGTACGAGATCACCGCCGTGCGCGACCGCTTCCGGCCGCGCCCGCTCTCGTACTTCCAGCGCATGTGGACCGTCCTCAACTCCGAGGACCCCAACCGGATGCGCCTCTACTTCGCCCGGCACAACGGCGTGAACCTCTCCGCGGCCACGATGCTCGTCGTCGGCGGCCACGTCTGGTACTCCTACGGCGCCTCCGACAACATCGGGCGCGAGGTCCGGCCGTCGAACGCGATGCAGTGGCGCATGCTGCGCGACAGTTACGCGATGGGCGCGACCGTCTACGACCTGCGCGGGATCAGCGACTCACTGGACGAGACCGACCATCTCTTCGGCCTGATCCAGTTCAAGGTCGGCACCGGCGGCGAGGCCGTCGAGTACGTCGGCGAGTGGGACTTCCCGCTCAACAAGCTGCTCCACAAGGCGCTCGACATCTATATGTCGCGCCGCTGATCCGCTCCACCGCACATCTGGGCACACACCGTTCGTTCCTGATTCATCGCAGCCACCAGAAAGGTTCCGGGCCGGCCATGGCGCTCTCCCTCTACGTCGACACCGCGCGCTGGCGGGCGCACCAGAAGTCCGTGATCGACCAGTTCCCCGGTCTCGTACCCGTCTGCAAGGGCAACGGCTACGGCTTTGGTCACGAGCGCCTCGCCGACGAGACGATCCGCTTCGGATCCGACACCCTCGCCGTCGGGACGACCTACGAAGCGGCCCGGATCAAGGACTGGTTCAGCGGCGACCTGCTCGTCCTGACCCCGTTCCGGCGCGGTGAGGAGCCCGTGCCCCTGCCGGACCGCGTCATCCGGTCCGTCTCCTCCGTCGACGGGGTGCACGCCCTGGTGGGCGCCCGGGTCGTCATCGAGTGCATGAGCTCGATGAAGCGCCACGGCGTCAAGGAGGAGGAGCTCGGGCAGCTGCACGCGGCGATCGAGGACGTACGGCTCGAAGGCTTCGCCCTGCATCTGCCCCTGGACCGCACCGACGGCTCCGACGCCGTCGAGGAGGTCATCGGCTGGATGGACCGGCTGCGCGCGGCCCGGCTGCCGCTGCACACCATGTTCGTCAGCCATCTGCGCGCCGAGGAGCTGGCCCGGCTCCAGCAGCAGTTCCCCCAGACCCGGTTCCGCGCCCGTATCGGCACCCGGCTCTGGCTCGGCGACCACGAGGCCACCGAGTACCGGGGGGCCGTCCTGGACGTCACCCCCGTCGTCAAGGGCGACCGGTTCGGCTACCGCCAGCAGAAGGCCGCCTCCGACGGCTGGCTGGTCGTCGTGGCCGGCGGTACGTCCCACGGGGTCGGCCTGGAGGCGCCCAAGGCGCTGCACGGCGTGATGCCGCGGGCCAAGGGCGTCGCCCGCGCGGGGCTGGCCACGGTCAACCGCAACCTGTCGCCGTTCGTCTGGGCGGGCAAGCAACGGTGGTTCGCCGAGCCGCCGCACATGCAGGTATCGATCCTGTTCGTGCCCTCGGACGCCCAGGAACCGCGGGTCGGTGACGAGCTGGTCGCCCATCTGCGCCACACCACCACGCAGTACGACCGGCTCGTCGACCGCTGAGCCCGCCGGGCGCGGCCTGAACGGACGCCCCCGGCCCCGGGTCAGCTGTCCCGGCCGGGTGCGGCGCCCCGCTCCACCTGTGGTCCCGTGACCGTCGGGGCCTTGTGCCCGGACGGACGGGGCTCGGGCGCCAGCACGAACGCGTCCGGAGCCCCGTCGAGGACTCCGCCCGACGGGTCGTCCGACCCGTCCCCGCGCACCGGGTCCTTCTCCGGCTGCAGGATGTCCCGGACGATCAGCGCGCACAGATACAGCGTGCCCAGCAGATGCAGGGCGATCGCGACCTGGTAGCCCTCCTGCGGCAGCCCCTGGTGCTTGTCCCCGCCGCTGGTGTAGGCGAGGTAGAACCAGATCCCGAGGAAGTACATGACCTCGCAGGCCTGCCAGATGAGGAAGTCGCGCCAGCGCGGCCGGGCCAGGACGGCCAGCGGGATCAACCAGAGCACGTACTGCGGTGAGTAGACCTTGTTCGTCAGGATGAACGCGGCCACCACCAGGAACGCCAGCTGGGCGAAGCGCGGCCGGCGGGCCGCGGAGAGCGCCAGGCCCGCGATGCCCGCGCAGAACACGACCATCAGGACGACCGACGCGGTGTTGACCGTCTCCACCTCGATGGGCTTGCCGGTGCGCTGGGTGATGATCAGCCAGAACGAACCGAAGTCGATGGGCCGCTCCTGGCTGAACGTGTAGAACTTCCGCCACCCCTCGGGGGCGAAGAGCATCACCGGCAGATTCACCACCAGCCAGGCCGCTCCCGCGCCCAGCAGCGCCGTCCCGAACTCGCGCCACCTGCCCGCCCGCCAGCAGAGCACCAGGAGCGGGCCGAGCAGCAGGACGGGGTAGAGCTTGGCCGCGGTCGCCAGGCCGATGAGGATGCCGAACGCGAGCACCCGGCCCCGGGACCACATGAGCATCGCCGCGGCCGTCAGGGCGACGGCCAGCAGGTCCCAGTTGATGGTCGCGGTGAGGACGAACGCGGGGGCCAGCGCGACCAGGAGTCCGTCCCAGGGGCGACGGCGGTGCGTACGGACGGTGCACACGGCGACGACGACCGCGCAGATCATCAGCATGCCCGCGTTGACCATCCAGTACATCTGCTCGCGCTGCTGGATGGGGTCGCTGTCCGGCGTCAGCGTCAGCCAGGACGCCACCTGCATGAACACCCCGGTCAGCACCGGGTACTCCAGGTACTGCATATCGCCGCTCAGCCGGTCGAAGTACGGCACGAGGCCGTCGGCGAACCCGCGCCCCATGAAGAGGTGCGGAATGTCGGAGTAGCAGGCGTGGGTGTACTGCGAGGTGGCGCCGCGGAACCAGGCCCATTCGTAACAGGGGATCTTCTGCACCATGCCGAGGGCGAACATCCCGATCATGACCAGCGCGACGACGCGCACGGGCGTGAGCGGGCCGTCGCCGAGCCGCGCCCAGCGTCCCACCCGGCCGCCGAACAGCTCGCTGCCGGCCGCCGCGACCTCGTCCTGATCGGTGGGCCGCACGACGGGCCGCTCCTGGTGCACGCTCGTGTCTTCTGCGCTGGGGCTTGGCATGCCGCACATCCTGCCGTACGGGGCTGTGCCCGGGGCAAGGACCGCCCGGGGGACACGGGCACAGATCCGGGTTGCCGCGTGCCGCCGCCGGGAACGCGGCGAGGGCCGCCGTACCCGGGTGGGTACGGCGGCCCTCGCCGCTGTGACGGGCCGGCCCTGAGGCTCGGCAGGGGCGTCCGGCTATCCGTTGTTGCCCCAGATGGAGCCGGTCCCGCCCGGGTTGCCATTGGCTCCCTGAGCTCCGCCGTTGTCGGCGTCGCCGTTGGCTCCGGTGTTGTCGCCCCCGTCGGTCGTCCCGGTGTTGTCGCCCCCGTCGGTCGTCCCGGTGTTGTCGCCCCCGCCGTCCGCTCCGGCGTTCGCCCCGCCGTTGGCCTCCTGGCAGTTCGGGTCCCAGATGCCGCAGGTCCTGCTCGGCGACGGCGTCGGCGGACTCGGGGTGGTCTGGGTCGGCTTCGGACTCGGCGACGGCTTCTCCTCTTCCTCCTCGGAGGGCGTCGGCGAAGGCGTGGGGCTGGGCGTGGGGCTGGGGCTCTCCGCGCCACCGCCCCACACCTTTTTGCCCAGCTCCTTCGGTTCCGGGAAGGAGACGACCTTCTTGCCCTTCATCGCACCGGTCATGTAGTCGTGCCAGATGGAGGCCGGGAACGAGTTTCCGTGGATCTTCGCCTCACCACCGGTGCCGAACATCTTCAAGAACTCGCGCTCTTCGTTCGTCTCGTCGTCGTCGAGCCGGAACATGCTGATGGCGGTCGAGATCTGCGGCGTGTACCCGACGAACCAGGCGGACCGGTTGCCGTCCGTCGTACCGGTCTTGCCCGCGGCTTCACGGCCCTCAAGGCGGGCGGGCTCGCCCGTTCCCTTCTCCACGACGTTCTTCAGCACGTCGGTCACGTTGTCGGCGATGACCGGGCTGAAGGCACGCTTGGGCTTCTTCTCGTGCTGGAAGACGACCTCGCCCCCCTTCTTCACCTCGGTCACCGAGTACGTGTCGTTCTGCTGACCACTCGTGGCGAAGGTGGCGTAGGAGCCGGCCATCCGGATGGCGCTGGGCGACGAGGTGCCGATGGAGAACGAGGGAACGCTGGAGTCCGCCATAAAGGTGTCGTCCTTCAGACCGGACGCGACGGCGACGTCCTTGACCTTGTCCGTACCGACGTCCATGCCGAGCTGCACGAACGGGGAGTTGGCGGACTTCTCCATGGCCGTCCGCAGGTCGATGTCTCCGTAGTCATAGTTGCCGTCGTTGGTCTGGCGCCATTCCTTGTCGTCCTCGTTCAGCCAGATCTTGCCGGTGTAGTCCCTGATCCGCAGGCCGTCGTCGCCGTTGTACTTGCTCTCCGGGGAGACCTGGGTGCGCTCGGAGTTGCTCTGCTCCGGCCCGCCGGACGGGTTACGCACGCCGTACTGCATGGCCGCGGCCAGGACGAACGGCTTCCACGTCGAACCGACCTGGGCACCGGTGGCGTCCGCGTTGTTCGTGAAGTGCGTGGTGGCGTTCTGGCCGCCGTACGTGGCGATGATGGCGCCGGTCTTCGCGTCGACGGACGCACCGCCGAACTCGACGTGCGTGTCCGTCTTGGGGCGGTCCTTGGGCCGGATCTTGGCCTTGTAGACCTTGTTCACCGCTGCTTCGAGCTCCTTCACCCTCTTCTTCTGGAAGGTGGTGTGGATCTCGTAGCCGCCCAGTTCGAGCTTCTTGGCGTCGATGTTCTGCTTGTTGTTGGCAAGGAAGTACTTCTTGGAGAGTTCCACCAGGTAGCCGGTCTGGCCGCCCAGCTTGGCGTCCTTCTTCTTCGGCAGCGGCATGGGGAACTTCGTGTACTTGGCGCGGTCCTCCGCCGTCATGCGCCCGTCCTTGACCTGCTCGTCAAGGATCCACTTCCAACGGTCCTTGGCCCGCTCGGTGTTCTTCTCCGGGGTCGCGTTGGCCTTGTCGATGTCGGGGGCGCCGGCGGGGTCGTAGTAGCTCGCGCCCTTGAGCAGGGTGGCCAGGAAGGCGCACTCGCTCGCGTTCAGTTCGTCGGCGTCCTTGTTGTAGTAGGTGCGGGCCGCCGCCTGCAGCCCCGAGGCCCCACGTCCGTAGTAGGAGACGTTGAGGTAGCCCGCCATCACCTTTTCCTTGCTGTCCTCACCGGCGACCTTGAGCGTGATGAAGAGTTCCTGGAACTTCCGCTTGAGCGTCTGGTCCTGGGTGAGCATGGAGTTCTTCACGTACTGCTGGGTGATGGTCGAGCCACCCTGGGTCTCACCGCCCGTGGCCATGTTCAACACCGCACGGCCGATGCCCACCGGGTCGATGCCCTTGTCCGTCTCGAAGCTCTTGTTCTCGGCCGAGATGACGGCGTTGCGCATCTCTTCCGGGATCTGCTCGTACTTGAGGATCTGGCGGTTGACCGCGCCACCGGTCGCCACCATCTGCGTGCCGTCGGCCCAGTAGTAGACGTTGTTCTGCGCCTCGGCCGCTTCGTTGATGTTCGGCTTGGACACCCAGGCGTACGAGATACCCCCGACGCCCATCAGCACGCCGAGGAAGCCCAGACAGAGACCCGACACCAGCTTCCACGAGGGCACCCAGCGGCGGAACCCGTACCTGCCGTGGCGCGGGTAGTCGATGATGCGCTTCTCGCCGGAGTCACCGTGGTCGTGCCCCCGGCCCCCCGGACCGTCGGAACCGCCGCCACCGCGGCGTCGGCCGCCGCCGCCCGCGCCGTGGCCCCCGGCGTCGGCACCCCGGCGCCGACCGCCCTTCTGGGCCGCGCGGCGGGCCTCGGCGCGGCTGCCGAACTGGCGCTCCTCGCCGTGGGACTCGGACGGAGATTCGGAAGGTGATGCCGACGTGGCTCTGCGTGACGGGACTGCTCGGCGTCCGGTCGACTGCTGGGCGGCTCGTCTGGCCGCTGCACGCCCGCCACCCTGTGGCTGAGACGTTTTGCGACGGTGCTCGCTCATGGAACGACTACTCCTCGGGCAGGCGAGAGCGCCTGGAAGCGGCAGTTGAGATCCGGTCCCCCCGAATTACGGACAAGCCACTGCGGAAGGCTCATCCGCGGTACATCCGGCAGTCCGCGATGACTGACGCGCGAAAGCGCCTCGCGGTTCCCGGTGGTCTGCATGCCGCACAGACTACGCACGGTCAAAACCCGCCTAGGGCCGAACTTCACCCCAAACAACGCAAGTCGAACCCTGGGAATTGCTGATGTGACGCCGTTCACGAAGGTCACCCTTGTCGAACAGGTCGGAGCGATCTATCGTGCTGATGTATCGAGTCGATACATCAGCGCGGCATAAGTACGCCGGTGGTACCGGTGGGCCGTGCCGACGGAAGCAGCGGGAGAAGGAGGAGGCACCGGTGAGCAGACGCTCCGGCATCCTCGAGTTCGCTGTCCTCGGCCTGCTCCGCGAATCGCCGATGCACGGCTACGAGCTGCGCAAACGCCTCAACACCTCGCTGGGGATCTTCCGCGCGTTCAGCTACGGAACCCTCTATCCCTGCCTCAAGACGCTGGTAGCCAGCGGCTGGTTGATCGAGGAGCCCGCCGGTGATCCGGCGGACACCGCGCCGGCCACCGGACGCCCGACCGCCGCGTCCTCCTCACTGACGGGACGCCGGGCGAAGATCGTCTACCGGCTGACGGCAGAAGGTAAGGAGCACTTCGAGGAGCTGCTGTCGCACACCGGTCCGGACGCCTGGGAGGACGAGCACTTCGCAGCGCGCTTCGCCTTCTTCGGGCAGACCGAGCGCGAGGTGCGGATGCGGGTCCTCGAAGGCCGGCGCAGCCGGCTGGAGGAGCGCCTGGAGAAGATGCGCGCCTCTCTCGCCCGCACCCGTGAACGACTCGACGACTACACACTTGAGCTGCAGCGACACGGCATGGAGTCCGTGGAGCGCGAAGTGCGCTGGCTGAACGAGCTCATCGAGAGCGAGCGGTCGGGACGGGATCAGCGACGATCCTCGCCCGAGGGCTCTGCTCAGCAGGACACACCTGGAGAGACGGGCGGCCTGCCCCGGCACCGGGACACCACCCGGCCGGATCCGTCCGACGACACCGCCAAGTGAAGTCATCGCACTCCGCGGCGACTTCATCGGAAACACCGATTACACAGGGAGCAACCGGAATGGGTTCGGTTCGCGTAGCCATCGTAGGCGTGGGCAACTGCGCCGCCTCGCTGGTGCAGGGCGTCGAGTACTACAAGGACGCCGATCCGGCCGGCAAGGTGCCCGGTCTGATGCACGTCCAGTTCGGCGAGTACCACGTCAGTGACGTCGAGTTCGTCGCCGCCTTCGACGTCGACGCGAAGAAGGTCGGCCTCGACCTCGCGGACGCCATCGGCGCCAGCGAGAACAACACCATCAAGATCGCGGACGTGCCGAACACGGGCGTGACCGTCCAGCGCGGCCACACCCACGACGGCCTGGGCAAGTACTACCGCGAGACGATCGAGGAGTCCGCGGACGCCCCGGTCGACATCGTCCAGATCCTCAAGGACAAGCAGGTCGACGTTCTCGTCTGCTACCTGCCCGTCGGTTCCGAGGTCGCTGCGAAGTTCTACGCGCAGTGCGCCATCGACGCCAAGGTCGCGTTCGTCAACGCTCTCCCGGTGTTCATCGCGGGCACCAAGGAGTGGGCGGACAAGTTCACCGAGGCCGGTGTCCCGATCGTCGGCGACGACATCAAGTCCCAGGTGGGCGCCACCATCACGCACCGCGTGATGGCGAAGCTCTTCGAGGACCGGGGCGTCATCCTGGACCGCACGATGCAGCTGAACGTCGGCGGCAACATGGACTTCAAGAACATGCTCGAGCGTGAGCGCCTGGAGTCCAAGAAGATCTCCAAGACGCAGGCCGTCACCTCGCAGATCCGTGACCGCGAGCTCGGTGCGGACAACGTCCACATCGGCCCCTCGGACTACGTGGCCTGGCTGGACGACCGCAAGTGGGCGTACGTGCGCCTCGAGGGCCGCGCGTTCGGCGACGTTCCGCTGAACCTGGAGTACAAGCTCGAGGTGTGGGACTCCCCGAACTCGGCCGGTGTCATCATCGACGCCGTCCGTGCGGCGAAGATCGCCAAGGACCGCGGCATCGGTGGCCCGATCCTCTCGGCTTCCAGCTACTTCATGAAGAGCCCGCCCGTGCAGTACTTCGACGACGAGGCGCGCGAGAACGTCGAGCGGTTCATCAACGGCGACACCGAGAGCTGAACCGGCCCTCTCGGCCGAGAAGCCTCACCGGAGCACTGAGCGGAGACGCTCACCTCTTCCTGCCGCACGTCGGGGGTCCCCGGGCAATCCGCCCGCGGACCCCCGACGTGTGTGACGCTTGCTCCCATGTCTGTCGCGCGTGATCTGCGCACCCTGCTGCGGCTGCGGAATTTTCGCCGCCTGCTCACCGTGCGGCTGCTGTCCCAGTCCGCCGACGGCGTCTACCAGGTCGCCCTCGCCGCGTACGTCGTCTTCTCCCCCGAGAAGCAGGCGTCGGCCGCCGCCATCGCTTCCGCGATGGCCGTGCTCCTCCTGCCCTACTCCCTGATCGGCCCCTTCGCGGGGGTTCTGCTGGACCGCTGGCCCCGACGCCAGGTCTTCCTCTACGGGAACCTCCTGCGGGCCGCTCTGGCCTGCTCCACGGCCCTGCTGATTCTCGCCTCGGTGCCCGACTGGCTCTTCTACGCCTCGGCTCTCTGCGTCACCGCCGTCAACCGTTTCGTGCTGGCCGGTCTCTCCGCCGCCCTGCCCCGGGTGGTCGACACCGATCGCCTCGTCGTCGCCAACTCCCTGTCTCCCACCGCCGGCACTCTGGCGGCCACCGCGGGAGGCGGTCTCGCTTTCGCCGTACGGCTGGTGGCCGACGGGTCCGACGCGGCGGTCGTGCTGTTGGGATCGATGCTCTACCTGCTCTCCGCGCTGGCGTCCCTGAGCCTGCCCCGCGCCCTGCTGGGACCGGATACCGACGGGAGCCCCCTGCGACTGCGAGCCGCTCTGGCCGCCACCGCGCGCGGGCTCGTCGCCGGGCTGCACCATCTGGCGCAGCGGAGACACGCGGCCGGGGCGCTGGCCGCGATGACCGTGATCCGCTTCTGTTACGGCGCCCTCACCGTGATGGTGCTCATGCTGTGCCGCTACGCCTGGTCGGACACCGAGTCCGACGGTCTGGCCCTGCTCGGCCTGGCGGTCGGGGTGTCCGGTGCGGGATTCTTCGTCGCCGCCGTCCTCACCCCCTGGGCGGTGGGCCGGCTCGGCCGGTACGGGTGGATCGTGGGCTGCGCCGGTGCGGCGGCGATCCTGGTACCCGCCCTGGGCCTCTCCTTCGCCCTTCTCCCGATGCTGATCGCCGCGTTCGTGCTCGGCGTCGTCACCCAGGGGTCGAAGATCGCGACCGACACGGTGGTGCAGACCTCGGTCGACGACTCCTTCCGCGGCCGGGTCTTCTCGCTCTACGACGTGCTCTTCAACGTCGCGTTCGTGAGCGCCGCGGGGGTGGCGGCTCTCATGCTCCCGCCCGACGGCAGATCGGTCGCCGTCGTGGTGGTCGTATCGGTGCTGTACGCGGTGGTCGCGATGACGATGTTCCGCCGGCGACGGATCGACGGTTACCGGTAGCCGGTCATGGATGTGGCGAGGGGCGTTGTTTCACGTGAAACAACACCCCACGCCCCAAACCGTGGGTGTTTTTTTTAGTGTAAAAAAATACC